>JBFWYV010000069.1:0-18607 GCA_050186055.1 Hyphomicrobiaceae bacterium
CAATCATGCCGCCAAGAACAACGACGTCGAGCTCGCCAAGTCGAACATCCTGCTGGTCGGGCCAACCGGTTGCGGCAAGACCTTGCTGGCCCAGACCCTGGCCCGCATTCTCGATGTTCCGTTCACGATGGCTGACGCCACCACGCTGACCGAGGCTGGCTATGTCGGCGAGGATGTCGAGAACATCATTCTGAAGCTTCTTCAGAACGCGGACTATAATGTCGAGCGGGCCCAGCGCGGCATCGTCTACATCGACGAGGTCGACAAGATCAGCCGCAAGTCCGACAACCCGTCGATCACCCGCGACGTCTCGGGCGAGGGCGTCCAGCAGGCGCTGCTCAAGATCATGGAAGGCACGGTCGCGAGCGTGCCGCCCCAGGGCGGACGCAAGCATCCGCAGCAGGAGTTCCTGCAGGTCGACACCACCAACATCCTGTTCATTTGCGGCGGCGCGTTCGCGGGCCTGGAGAAGATCATTGCCCGCCGCGGCAAAGGCACCTCCATCGGCTTCGGCGCCAACGTCGTCGGTCCCGACGAGCGACGCACGGGCGAGATCCTGCGCGAGGTCGAACCGGAAGATCTGCTGAAATTCGGCCTGATCCCCGAGTTCATCGGCCGTATGCCCGTGATTGCCACGCTGGAGGACCTCGACGAGGCTGCTCTGGTGCAGATCCTGTCCGAGCCGAAGAACGCGCTCGTCAAGCAGTATCAGCGTTTGTTCGAGATGGAGGACGTGAAGCTCACCATCACGACCGAGGCTCTGCGCGCCATCGCCCGCAAGGCGATCGAGCGCAAGACGGGTGCCCGCGGGTTGCGCTCGATCATGGAAACGATTCTCCTTGAGATGATGTTCGAGCTGCCCGGCCTTAAAGGCGTCGAGGAAGTGGTGATCGGTCCGGAAGTTGTGGAGGGCGGCGCCAAGCCGCTTCGCATCTATTCCGAACGAGTTGAAGAAAAAGGCTCCACGGCGTCCTGATCGGTCACGGCATCCCGATTGGATTGTCTCGATCACAGTCCGATCTGTTCACGGCGCCTCTTCGCTCGCGCATCTGTGAATCGAGCGGGACAGGTATGACGGACTTGGATTGGTCATGGGCCAATCCCATCTAAGAGTGCCGGCCCGGTACCCCCGGTACGATGACAGCGTGAATGGTCGAGACGGGTGGCCGTCGAAATCCGGTTCATGCGGAAAGGCCAGGTCGTAGGTTGCACGCGTTACTGATCTTCTGACTGACGAAACGAAGGAGATGTCGGCAAGCGCAAGTGCGAAATGCAGCGGAAACCGCACACCAGGGCGGCTGACGCGCGGGAGAGAGAGACTGCGATGAGCGAAACCATGCAGAGCAAGGAAAAGGCAAGCGGCAAGGAGATGTATCCGGTCCTGCCGCTTCGCGACATAGTCGTGTTCCCGCACATGATCGTACCGTTGTTCGTCGGCCGCGAGCGCTCGATCAGTGCGCTCGAGGAGGTGATGCGCACCAACAAGCACATTCTCCTTGCAGCCCAGAAGAACGCCGGCGACGACGATCCGGAGACCGATGCCATCTACGAGATGGGCACCCTGGCGGCCGTCCTCCAGCTTCTCAAGCTTCCCGACGGCACCGTGAAGGTGCTCGTGGAAGGCACCCAGCGTGCGCGCATCCTGCGCTACACGGACAACCCCGATTACTTCGAGGCAGAGGCCGAGCCTGTCACCGAGACCGTCGGCGACAAGGACGAGGTCGAGGCGCTGGCGCGGTCCGCCGTGGCCCAGTTCGAATCCTACGTCAAACTGAACAAGAAGATCTCGCCCGAGGTGCTCGGCACGCTCGGCCAGATCGATGATTACTCCAAACTGGCCGACACCATTGCCTCGCATCTGGCGATCAAGATTTCGGACAAGCAGGAGGTGCTCGAGGTCACGCAGATCTCCGAGCGGCTCGAGCGCGTCTACACCCTGATGGAGAGCGAGATCTCCGTGCTGCAGGTCGAGAAGAAGATCCGCAGCCGCGTCAAGCGCCAGATGGAGAAGACGCAGCGTGAGTACTACCTCAACGAGCAGATGAAGGCGATCCAGAAGGAGCTTGGCGACGGCGACGAGCGCGACGATATCGCCGAGTTCGAGGAGAAGATCGAGAACACCAAGCTTTCGAAAGAGGCCCGCGACAAGGCGCTTGCCGAGCTCAAGAAGCTCCGGCAGATGAGCCCGATGTCGGCCGAGGCTACCGTCGTCCGCAACTATCTCGACTGGCTGCTCTCGATCCCCTGGGGCGTCCGCGGCAAGGTCAAGAAGGACCTCAAGGAGGCGCAGGACGTGCTCGACAAGGAGCACTACGGCCTCGATAAGGTGAAAGAACGGATCATCGAGTACCTGGCGGTGCAGAACCGCACCAACAAGCTCAAGGGCCCGATCCTGTGCCTCGTCGGCCCTCCCGGCGTCGGCAAGACCTCGCTCGGCAAGTCGATCGCGAACGCGACCGGCCGCGAGTTCGTGCGCATGTCGCTGGGCGGCGTGCGTGACGAAGCCGAGATTCGCGGTCACCGCCGCACCTATATCGGGTCCATGCCCGGCAAGGTGATCCAGTCCATGCGCAAGGCCAAGCGGACCAATCCGCTGTTCCTGCTGGACGAGATCGACAAGATGGGCTCCGACTTCCGCGGAGATCCGGCCTCGGCGTTGCTGGAGGTCCTCGACCCCGAGCAGAACTCGACGTTCAACGACCATTACCTGGAGGTCGACTACGACCTGTCCAACGTGATGTTCGTGACGACGGCGAACACCTTGAACATCCCGCCGGCCCTGATGGACCGCATGGAGATCATCCGTCTTGCCGGCTACACCGAGCCGGAGAAGATCGAGATCGCCCGGCGCCACCTGATCCCCGGCCAGACGCAGTCACACGGTCTCTCCGATGAGGAATGGTCGATCGACGACGACGCGTTGAAGGAGATCATCCGGCGCTATACGCGGGAGGCCGGTGTCCGCAGCCTCGAGCGCGAGATCGCGAAGCTGGCCCGCAAGGCGGTCAAGGACATCGTCGGCTCCGGCGCGAAGTCGGTCGCCTTCACCAAGGCCAACCTGGGCGATTACCTGGGCGTTCCCAAGTACCGCTATGGGGAAGCCGAGTCGGAGGACCAGGTCGGCGTCGTCACCGGTCTCGCCTGGACCGAGGTCGGCGGCGAGATCCTGACCATCGAAGGCGTGATGATGCCGGGCAAGGGCAAGATGTCCGTCACCGGCAACCTGCGCGATGTGATGAAGGAGTCGATCCAGGCTGCGAACGCCTACGTGCGCGCGCGCTCCGTCGATTTCGGCATCCCCGCCGTCACCTTCGAGAGGAAGGACATCCATGTCCACGTGCCGGAAGGTGCGACGCCCAAGGATGGCCCCTCGGCCGGTATTGCCATGGTCACCGCCATCGTCTCCGTCTTGACCGGCATTCCGGTGAAGAAGGACGTTGCGATGACGGGCGAGATCACGCTGCGCGGGCGCGTCCTGCCGATCGGCGGTCTCAAGGAGAAGCTGCTGGCCGCGCTCAGGGCTGGGATCAAGAAGGTTCTGATCCCGGAAGAAAATGTGAAGGACCTCGCGGAAATCTCCGACGACGTGAAGAACGCCTTGGAGATCATCCCGGTCAGCCGGGCCGACGAGGTTCTGCAGCACGCCCTCGTCCGCAGCCCGGAACCGATCGGCTGGGACACCGAGCCCACCCCGGTTCCTGTCGAGGATTCGGAAGCGGAATCACGTCCGGTGGCCCATTGAGTGGCTGATTCGGAACTTCCAGCGTGATTGCCACCTGAGTTCATCCCCCGGGCCCTCGCCCGGGGGATTCCATTTGTCGCCCAGGCGTCATTAACCCCGAAATTTCCCCGTATTCACGGGCTTTCCGCACCCATTTCCGCTTGACTGCCGGGTTCTAAAGGCGTTGTCTGCGGGCGCTGTTGCACCTGCAGCGGCCGGGCATGGCGCTTGACCAGATAGATGGCAGGCTGCGCCAGCCCCACAACGTTCGAGTTGACATTCGAGTTGTAACCGAGCCCGAGCGGGCGAAGGAAAGGGCCGTTATGAGCAAACAAGACCTGATTGATTCGATCGCCGAGCAGGCCGACCTGACCAAGGAAAAGGCCGGCGTCGCAGTCAATGCTATGATTTCCTATATCGAACAAACACTTCGCAAGGGCGAAGAAGTTTCCATCCCCCCACTCGGCAAGTTCAAGGTTACCCGGCGCAAGGCACGCGAAGGCCGCAACCCGACCACCGGCAAGACGATTCAGATTCCCGCATCGAATGTGCCGAAGTTCCAGCCGTCGAAGACGCTGAAGGATAAAGTCAACACGCCCTGAGAGACCGCTCGGGTGCCGTGACGCCGGAGGCGGGCGGCCTGAAACGGCGACTTGAGCGGCGCTCTGGTCAACCGGAGCGCCGTTTTACGTTGGCCCCGAAACACGGTCCCAATATCGATTCCTGGGTCTTCTCATATCGTTGCGCAGCAGAGGTTGCGCGCGTCTTCGGCTATCGCTAAATCGAAGTCGATGGGCGGTTAGCTCAGCGGTAGAGCATTCCGTTTACACCGGAATGGTCGGGAGTTCGATCCTCTCACCGCCCACCACTTCGTTTTTGCCTTCTCGCGACCAGCGCCGGATCAACCTTGGATCTGGACCTGGATCAGGCGGTGCCCGCGCTTGATCGACATCGGCCACACCCGCTGAGGCCGACGCAGCGACGCATCGAGATTGGCAAGCGTTCGGATCTTGTGCCCCGCGACCTCGACCAAGATGTCGCCCGGCAAGAACCCCAGCCGCGCCGCCGTCGATCCTTGCCTGACCGAGACGATGACGACGCCGTCTTCCTCGTTGATGCCGAGCCGCTCGGCGATGCCGGGAAGTAGATTGGCAACCCTGGCTCCGTCGAGAGGATGCCTCCCCGAAAGCACGCGGAAGTCATCGGGACCCGGCTGTGGCGGCCGGGAGAGCGCGACCCGGAGCGTCACCTCGCGGCCCCCGCGATGAACTTTCAGCGTCGCAGTATTGCCGATGCCCCGGGTCGTCAGGCGATAGAGCGCGGATCTCGAATCCCCGACATCGAAGCCGTCGACCGCGACGATGACGTCGCCGGCCTGCAATCCCGCCCGCGCAGCCGGTCCCTTGTCATTGACGCTGCTGACGAATGCCCCTGAAACCCGCTGCAGACCGAACTGTTCGGCCAGCTCCCTGGTCACCGATTCCAACCGCGCGCCCAGCCACGGCCGCTCGACCTTCCGGCCTGCAATGGCGCTATCGACGTAGACCTTGACCAGATTGGAGGGAATCGCAAAGCCGATCCCGATCGACCCGCCGGACTTGGAAAAGATCGCCGTATTGATCCCGACCAGGCGGCCGTCCATGTCGATCAGCGCGCCGCCGGAATTGCCCGGATTGATCGCCGCATCTGTCTGGATGAACACCTGGGCATCCGAACGCGCCACTTCGGTGCGCGCAAGCGCGGATATGATCCCGCTGGTGACGGTCTGCCCCACGCCGAACGGATTGCCGATCGCCAGCACCAGATCGCCGACCTCGAGCAGGTCGGAATCCGCCAGGTCCAGGACCGGAAACGGCTCGTGCTTGCCCTGGATCCGCAGCACTGCGATGTCCGATTTCTCATCCTGCTGGATGACCCGCGCGTCGAACTCCCGCTTGTCGGCCAGCGCGACCCGGATCTCGGTGGCACCGCTACTCTTCACCACGTGCGCGTTGGTGACCACGATGCCCTCCGGCCGCACGATCACGCCCGAGCCCAGCGAATTCTGCACGCGCTCGCGCGGCATCCCGAAGGCATCGCCGAAGAGCTGGCTGAACAGCGGATCGTTTGCAAACGGCGACTGAAAGGTCTGGACGCGCGTGCGCACGTAGACATTGACGACTGCGGGAACCGCGCGCTTCACGATCGGTGCAAACGACTGCTTCAGCGCATCACGGGACGTAGGAACACTGGTGCGCTGTCCGTAGGCCGGCAGCAGGGTCGTTAGCCCAAGCAGCACTGCGGCCGGCAGCAGCAGGACCGCCAGAACACGGGCAAGCCCCACTTTGCGGCCGCTGACCATCGGCTTCGTTCCTCCGGCCATCGCGATTCGGTCCCTTTCGATCTGCTCCCCGTGCACCAGCGCCAACTCTGTCGCACGAGACTACAAGTAGGTCCATCGTTGCGCCGATTGAAGCAGCAGACCGCGAACTTGCGTCACTGCGTCAGCACGATACGCCCGCGGGCTGTGCGTTCATCGATCGCACGTAGTGCCTCCTGCACTCGCTCCAGCGGCATCGATGTCGTCGGCGGCGGGAGGATTTTACCTGCCTCGTAAAGCGCAAACAGCTCTTCGAAGCAAGCCGCCGTGCGATCGGGCGCGCGCTTGCGATAGTCACCGATCTGCAGGCCCGACACTTCGATGTTGCGAACCAGCAGATAGTTGACCTTCAGCGTCGGGATCTGACCCGCGGCAAACCCGATCACGACATGGCGGCCGCACCAGGCCAGCGCGCGAATGGCCGCGTCGAAATAGACGTCGCCCAGAGGGTCGACGACGATATCGGCGCCCCGGCCATCGGTTACGGCCCGCACCTGATCTCTCAGACTGTCCCGGATGTCCGCACGGCCAAGCTCGATGATCGCGTCCGCACCCGCTTCGCGTACGAGGTCGTACTTGTCGGGATTAGCGACGCCGGCCAGGACTTTTGCGCCGAGCGCCTTGCCGAGCTGAATGGCCGCCAGCCCGACGCCGCCCGAAGCCCCCAGCACCAGGATCGATTCGCCAGCCTGGTATCGCCCGCGCTCGCGGATCGAGAACCACGCCGTATCGTAGATCAGCGCCATCGAGGCGGCATCGGCAAAGGCAAGTGCGTCGGGCAGCTTGTGGCACTGGGTGGCGGGCAAGGCGAGAAGCTGGGCATAGCCGCCGCCCGGCTCACACATGGCGAGAACCCGGTCGCCGGGCTTGAACCCCGCTACGCCCTCCCCCACCGCTCGCACGATGCCGGCAGGCCCTTTACCCGGAATGTAAGGCAGCGCAGGCTTCGACTGGTGCCGGCCGGCGATCAGCAGGATGTCGACATAGTTCGCGGCGGTTGCATGGACCTCGACCAGCACCTGTCCGGCCCGGACCACCGGATCGGGCGCCTCTCCGATCACCGCATTGCCGATCGGCCCGAACTCCCCGACCACCACCGCTCGCATATCCCAATTCCCTCGATGTACAAATCAGGTGTGCGGGCACGGCTCCGGCACGATCTTGCCGCTTCTGATCCAGCCGGAAATCACCGGCTTGTCGATCTTCCCGTTCGCCATCAGCGGCATGTCGGAGATCTCGATGCGGAACTCGGGCATTTCATATCGCGATAGCCCGCCATCAGCGAGATACGCGAGCAGACCTGCAATATCGAGTGCAGCGCCCGGCTCCAGCGCATAGGCGATGCAGATCCGTTCGCCGAGCCGCTCGTCAGGCACGGAAAGAGCGGCCGCCCTGGCAATGGCTGGATGCCCCATAGCCATCTCCTCGATGCGGCTCGGATTGATGTTGTGTCCACCGCGGATGATGACTTCCTTGCGGCGGCCCGTGAGCTGCAGATAGCCCTCCGGCGTGAGCCGGCCCAGATCGCCCGTCAGGAACCAGCCGTGCTCATTGAAGCTCTCCTCGGTGGCCCGCTGATTGTCGAAGTAGCCGAGCATTAGCGAGGCGCCGCGGCCTGCCACCAGCCCGATCTCGCCACGCGCCAGCTCCCGGTCGGTGTTCTCGGGATCGAAGATGCGGATCTCATAGCCCTCGCAGGCGCGCCCGCAGGTCTCCAGGATCAGCCGCCGCTCATCGTCAGGATGCGTATACTGATGAGAGTTGTTCTCGGTCATGCCGTAGCCCGACTGCGGCGTGATGCCGAGCTCCATCAGCCCGAGCTTGACCTCCGGCGGACAGGCAGCGCCCGAAACGCGGAACCCTGTCACTCGCCCCAGCCGGTCCATGCCGCGCCGCTTGAGCTCCGCTATAAGATCGATGGCATGGGTCGGGACGCCGACGAGATAGGTAACGCCGGTCTCGACCAGCCTGTCGACGATGCTCTGTCCGCGCGGCGTATCGTGGATCACCGTCTCCGCGCCGCTGTTGACCGCCGTCAGCAGCGCACCGATGCCGAGATTGTGGCTGTACGGGCTCATCGAATAGATCGCGGAATCGGGACCGATGCGCCAGTCGCGCGTCAGCGCCCGTGCCGTCACCAGCAGCGTGTTGTCGGAATGCATGACGCCCTTCGGCTCTCCCGTGGAGCCCGAGGTGAATGCCAGATACGAGACGCGATCCGGATTGCGTTCCGGCGGTTGAAGACCCTCGACGCGGTCCGTCGCGCCCACGATCCCGTCGAACGGCAGGCGCCCCGCATCCTTGGGCCCGGCCGACGGCAAGGCGTAGCTCGCGCGGACATGCGCCAGCTCGCCGATCATCCCTGCCACGTCCCGGCCTCCGGCGTCGGACCCGAAGCCCGGTTGATGCAGGAAGGCTGCGGCCCGCATCCGCGACACCATTGTCCTCACCTCCTCGACCGTATGGTTGCGGTGCGGTGAAGGACAGACCACGTAACCGGAACGCGAGCACGCCAGCATCACGATCACCGACTCGATCCGGTCCGGCATCCAGAACGCGACGCGATTGCCGCGCTTCAGCCCGCGACGCCTGAATTCGAGCGACAGAGCATCTGCTCGCTCAACCAGCGTCTTCCAGCTCAGCCGGCGATACCGGTCCCGGAAAGCAGGCCGGTCTGGCATCGCAGCGGCATGACGGGCGGCAGCGCCGTAGACCGTCTCGTCACGCCACCAGCCCCGCCGGTAGTACTCGCCGAGCAAGTCGGCGCTCAAAAGCGAAAGGATTGTCGTCGTCATCTCGTTCGTGCTGGTAGGGCCGGGCATGGGGAAACGCATGCGGGTGACAAGCCCGCCGCGATCATTGCATATAGGCCGGCAAAGGCAATCCCGAGGTGGAGACGATTCGCCGCTCTGCACCCGACATGATGGACCAGATTGGATGAACGCCCGTTCGAATACCCCGTACGCGCCGGACCTGCGCGGGTATCTTGCCTACCTGGAGGAGAGGCACCCCGATCACGTCGTGCGCATCTCCAGGGAGATCGACCCGAGATTCGGCGTCTCCGGCATCCTTGAGCGCCTCGAGCGCGACGGACGATTCCCGGTCGTGATCTTTGAGAACGTCAAGGGCTCGAAAATCCCGCTTGTCGCCAACATGCATGCCCACTTCGATCGCTTGCGGTGGGGACTCGGCATCGAAGACGGCGACGTCAAGACGTTCCTCGCCGAGGCGGAGGCCCGGCAAGCCAATCCGATCGCCCCTGAGATGATCGAGACCGGCCCCGTTCATGAAGTCGTCGTCACCGGCAGCGACGTCGACCTGACGGAACTGCCCATCTGCACCTATCATGAGAAGGATGCCGGCCCCTACATAACGGCAGGCCTCGCCGTGATGCGCGATCCCGATACCGGAATTCGCAATGTCGGGATCTATCGCCACATGCTGCACGAGAAGAACCTGCTCGGTGTGCAGCTTTCCGAGACCGCCGACGGCAACGTGATCTGGAAGAAATACGAGCGGCGCGGGCTGCCGTGCCCGATTGCGATCGTCATCGGACATCACCCCGCCGTGTTCATCGGCTCGCTTGCCTATTCGAACCTGGACGCCGACGAATTGGCGATCGCCGGCGGCATGCTCCAGCGGCCGCTGCCTCTCGTCAAATGCAAGACCATCCCGCTCGAAGTGCCGGCTGATGCGGAGATCGTCCTGGAATGCGAGATCAGGCCGAAGGAGCGCCGGAAGGAGGCGCCGTTCGGAGAGTATCCCGGCACCTATGGTCCGGAGCGCATGAACCCGGTGCTCGAAGTCAAGGCTGTCACACGCCGCCGCCAGCCGCTCTATCAGAACGCCTTCGTGGGCCACGCCGACAACCTGCTCTTGTCCGGCGTCATCCGCACGCCCTTCATCGAGAACATCGTCAAGGTTGCCTGCCCCACCGTGCGCAAGGTCCATGTCCCGCGCTCCGGCCGGTTCCGGTTCGTTTGCTACATCGCAATCGATAAATCCATGGAGGGCGAGGCCAAGCAGGCGGCGATGGCCGCATTCGTCGCCGATCCGTTCCTGAAGTTCGTCGTCGTGGTCGATGCCGACGTCGACGTGACCAGCGATACCGACGTGGTGCACGCCATCGCCACCCGGGTGCGCGCGGACCACGACATCTTCATGGTGCCCTATGCCAAGGGCTCGCCCCTCGACCCCGCCTCCTACGACCCGACCGGCGGCTCCCATCTCGTCACCAAGACCGGCATCGACGCCACACGCAAGGCCAACTACCCCGACGAGATCTCCGTGCCGGGCTGCCAGGACATCGACATGGACGCATTCATTCCGGGATATGCGGACGGCAAGGGAAGGACCGGCTGACAGCCCTCGTGTCAGCACTGCCGCGGAAACGCCCGAACGCCACGGTGCCGGTGCAGAAAACGTCCTCTGGACCGCAATACAAACGCTTTGCCTCGCTTTGCCCACAGTCTTGCAGCTTCGATGAGGCGATGACTTAACAACGTGACGAGGCGAAACATGCGTGGCGGCTTGGTATTGGCGGCGGCGTGTGCGGCAATCTTCAACATCGGAACGACGGCCCGGGCGCAGACGGCACCCGGCAGCTCCGCGCCCGGCGTCATCATGGACGGAAGCGGAAACGTCAGCGTGGGAGGCCAGGCCGCCGCCCGCAAGGGCGAACGGACCACCGGCTCCGGTGCCGATGGAGCCGGAAAGATCGTCGAGGGCTCATCCAACGTATTCATCAACGGACGTCCCGCCGCCACGCTTGGCGATCGCACAGGCTGCGGTGGGATCGTCGTCGGCGGAAGCTCCAACGTCTTCGTGAACGGCAAGCCGCTGGCCCGTTCGGGCGACTTGACCACCGGCTGCCCTGGAAAATAGCACATGGCTCGGACTGCCCAAGGTTCGATCCGGATGTGGGGCCACCGTCAGCCCAGGGGATATACGCCTCGCGGCCTATTTCCGGCGATCGTCGCCGTGTTGGCTCTGCTGCCGGCAAACGGCACATTTGCCCAGGTGAGACAGCCTTCAAAAGCCTTGCAGGCCCTGGAGCAGAACGCCACCCGCTACTATCGCGCCGGCAACTATGAGGCCGCGCTCGCCGAATCGGAAAAGGCCCTGGCCCGCGCGATTTCCGAGTTCGGTTCGGAGCACGAGCAGATCGGCATCCGCACCTATTCGCTGGGACTGATCGCTGACGCCGCCGGTAAGCCGGAAGCCGCCGCCGGCTACTATCGTCAGTCCGTACGCGTCAGGGAGAAGGTTTACGGGCCCGACAGCGCCGGCACCGCACAGGCACTGGAGATGCTCGGACACGCCCTTCTCCGCGCCGGACACATCGACGAGGCGGAAACCCGATTCAACCGCGTGCTGCGGATCCGCAGTGACCTGATCGGACCCGACCACGCCTTTACGGCAGGCGCACGCGCCAGCCTGGCTGACATCCAGATGG
The DNA here is from genome assembly GCA_050186055.1 of Hyphomicrobiaceae bacterium. GTDB lineage: Bacteria > Pseudomonadota > Alphaproteobacteria > Rhizobiales > Hyphomicrobiaceae > CAMDPA01. The sequence goes on from JBFWYV010000069.1 coordinate 11,536, forward strand.
CCCGCGGCAATGCATCCGCCGCGCTGGACGGCTATCGACGGGCGGTCAAGCTCCTCACGTCGAGCCTGTCCACGCAGACCATCGCCAGGACCATCGACGACCAGGCGATCCGCCGCCAGCGAAACGCCTTCGTCGGCCTCGCGCATGCGGCATGGCACGCGCAGGCGCAATCACCGGCCGACCGCATGCCGCTGATGATCGAGAGCTTCGAAGCGAGCCAGCGGGCCTGGTCGACGGCCGCGGCATCCGCCCTCGCCAAAATGGCGACACGTGTCGGCGCCAGCGACACCGATCTCGGCCGCGGCATCCGCGAGGTACAGGATCTCTCCGAGCGCGTGCTCGCGTTGCATGACGCCGACATGAAGGCGCTGGCGGCGTGGAGCCGCGTCCAGCGTTCCGATAAGCGCTACAGCCTCGCCATCGAAGAATTCAGGCAGGCCAGCATCGCCCAGGCCCGGGACAACGCCCCTGTCGTCAGCCGCCAGAAGGCCCTCGTCGGCCGGCTTCAGGAACTCCTCGCCAGATGTCCGCCTGGCCGCAAGGCTCCCGGTTGCGGAAACAGCGAGGCCGATCGCAAGACAATCGCCGACGAGCTCGGTAAACTCAGTGCACAGACCGCAAAAAGCGCACCCCGGCTGATGGAGCTCGCCACCCGCATGCAAACGGCGGAGAAGGCGTTGCCGGGTTTCCAGAAATTCCATGCGGCGCGAGAGTCGAGGATCGCCGGCATCCAGCACCTCGAAACACAAATAAAGCAGCACAAGAGTGAGATAGCGCGGCAGTTTCCCGACTATGCCGCACTCAGTGATCCGAAGCCGATGTCCCCGCAGGAGGTGCAGGCTCTGCTGGCGCCCGAAGAAGTGCTGGTCGCGCTGCTTGTCGGGGAGAACGAGAGCTTCGTCTGGGCCGTGACGCGGGAACGCGCCGCCTGGAGCAGAATCGAGTTGGGCGAGCGCGCCCTCGCGGAGCACGTGCGCCAGTTGCGCCGGGGTTTAGATCCGCTGTCACAGGACCCCGCCTCCGGCCAGTCGAATGTAACGCCGACGTTCGATGTCGAACGCGCGCATGAGTTCTATCGCTTGTTGCTTGGCCCGGTGGCGACGCAGCTTGCCGGCAAGCAGCACCTGATCGTCGTTCCCGTCGGTCCACTGACCAGCCTGCCATTCCAGGTGCTTGTTACCGACAAACCGGTCCCGGCCCAGAACGCTACCGAGAAGGTGCGCAATGCCAGATGGCTGATCCGCCGTCATGCCGTCAGTATGCTGCCTTCCGTCCCGTCGCTCGCGGCCTTGCGCCGGCTGGCTCCCCCAGGGGCCGCACCAAAGCCGTTCATCGGCATCGGCGATCCCATACTGACCGGACCGCCAGCGGCGGCACCGGCGAGCCCCGGCCAGCAACGCAACCTCGCCGCACGGACCGGCGGCATCTCCCCCGCCGCGCTCTACCGCGCCGGATCCGTGGATCTCAGGGCATTGAACCAGCTCGTGCCGCTGCCGGAGACCGCGCAAGAGCTCAGAACGATGGCGCATCTGCTCGGCGCCTCGCAGGGTGACCTGCTGCTGCGCGCCGACGCAACCGAGACCCGCGTCAAGCAGATGCCGCTCTCCAATTACCGCATAGTCCACTTCGCAACCCATGGCCTCGTTGCCGGTGAACTGTCAGGTCTCGCCGAGCCCGCTCTTGTGATGACGCCGCCCCGCAAGCTCACCCGGCAGGACGACGGCCTGCTCAGCGCCTCGGAGATCGCGACGCTGCGCCTGCAGGCGGACTGGGTCATCCTTTCGGCCTGCAATACCGCTGCCGGTGACGCTTCCGGTGCGGATGCGCTGTCGGGACTTGCGCGTGCATTCTTCTACGCCGGAGCACGTGCGCTGATGGTATCGCATTGGGCGGTTTATTCCGACGCCGCCGTCGCGCTGACGACGCATACGTTCGCACACTTGGCGAAGAACCCGCGCCTCGGTCGTGCCGATGCTTTCCGCCGCTCGATGCTCGAGATGATCGGCAAGGGCGAGCCGCCGTCGGTTTGGGCGCCGTTCGTGATTGTCGGCGAAGGCGGCAGACCGCGCGAACAGAAGAGATAGGAAGGCGTGCCATCGGCCGCACGCACGACGTCAGTTGCGCGGCAATCCGGCTGTGCATCCGGCCGCGGCTTCGCTTAGACTGCCGCCCATCTTGACCTTATGCAGCGCGAACGGGAGACGCCCAATCATGCCATCACGCTGGAGCGACCGTCGCGAGCGGTTCCGCAGCATCATCGCAGGCGATCGCTGCGTCCATCCCGCATCGGTCTTCGATCCCATTTCGGCACGGATCGCCGAGGATCTGGGCTTCGAGGCCGGCATGTTCGCCGGATCCGTCGCCTCGCTGGCTGTCCTGGGCGCCCCTGACAACATCTCGATCACGTTGACCGAGTTTGCCGAGCAGGCGCACCGCATTTGCCGGGCCGGCGACCTGGCGGTGATGGTCGACGCTGACCATGGCTACGGCAATGCACTGTCCGTGATGCGCACGGTGGAGGAACTGGAAACCGCGGGCATCTGTGCCCTGACGATCGAGGACACGCTGCTTCCGCAGCCCTACGGTGGCGGCAAGACGCGATTGATTCCGGTCGACGAAGGCATCGGCAAGCTCAAAGCCGCCGTCGCCGCCCGGCGCGATCCTGCGCTCGTGATCGCCGGACGCACTAGCGCCGCCGCCGTCACCGGGCTGGACGACGCGGTTGCGCGCGTCAAAGCCTATTCTGCAACCGGAGTGGATGCGATTTTCCTTGCGGGCATCAAGACCATCGACGAGATCGAGGCCATCCGGGCGGCAACCCGATTGCCGATCTTGCTCGGCGGCGTACCCGCACCGCTGATGGACCGCGAGAGACTGGCAGCCAAAGGCGTTCGCATCTGTCTTCAAGGCCACCAGCCGATCATGGCCGCGGCACAGGCCGTGTACACCACGATGAAGGCGCTTCGCGAAGGAACCGAGCCTGCAAAGCTTGCCGGCATCGCATCGGGCGATCTGATGGGCAGGGTCACGCGCGCAGCGGACTACAAACACTGGGAAGCGGAGTTTTTGGGCGGCAGCGGCCCGAAGTAGGTCGCCGACGTAGGCCCCGAGCAAGCCGCAGCGCTACTCCGCCGCCTCCGCCACCGGCTGGCCCGCGGCCAGCCAGCGCTCGGTCTCCAGCGCCGCCATGCATCCCATGCCGGCAGCCGTCACCGCCTGGCGGAATACATCGTCGGTGACATCGCCGGCCGCGTACACGCCTGGAATCGACGTCGCCGTCGAGTTGGGCTTGGTCAGCAGATAATTGCCTTGCTTCATCTCGAGCTGCCCCGCGAACAGCTCCGTCGCAGGCGCATGTCCGATGGCAATGAAAACCCCGTCCGCCTTGCGCTCGCTCACCTCGCCCGTCTTGACGTTCTTGAGCCGTACGCCGGTGACGGCTTTGGGATCGCTGCTGCCGACGACCTCGTCGAGCACGCTGTCCCACACCACTTCGACCTTCGGGTTCTTGAACAGCCGCTCCTGCATGATCTTCTCGGCCCGGAAACTGTCCCGCCGGTGCACGATCGTCACCTTGCTGGCGAAGTTGGTGAGAAAGATCGCCTCTTCGACCGCGGTATTGCCGCCGCCGACAACGATCACCTCCTTGCCCCGATAGAAGAAGCCGTCGCAGGTCGCACAGGCGGACACGCCGTGTCCCTGGTAGGCCGCCTCTGACGGAATGCCGAGCCAGCGCGCCTGCGCCCCCGTGCAGATGATCAATGCATCGCACGTGTAGATGTCGCCGGAGTCGGCCTCCAGCCTGAACGGGCGGACGGCGAGATCGACCTTGCTGATGTGATCCATCACCATCTCGGCACCGACGTGCTCGGCTTGCGCTTGCATTTCCTCCATCAGCCACGGCCCCTGGATCACCTTGGCGAAGCCGGGATAGTTCTCGACGTCGGTGGTGATCGTAAGCTGTCCGCCGGGTTGAATGCCCTGGATCACGACCGGCTTCAGCATCGCGCGGGCGGCATAGATCGCCGCCGTGTAGCCGGCCGGACCGGAACCGAGGATCAGGACGTGAGCATGCTTCGTCGAGGCCATGTGGGATCAACAGGGTTGGAATTGATGCGAAGGCATTCGATCGAATGCCGCGGACTCATTCGACACACAGAGTGAACTTGAACACCGCACTTACGGGATGCGGGAAGTTCGGGTCAATGGTCCCGAACTTCGCCGCCGGATTTCACACGTGATCCGTTGCGATGTTCCGGCTTGAGATCTGTCTGCTTGCGCAGGGCGCGACGCGCAGCCTGATGGCATCTGCGTGTCGCACTGATTGGATTGGTGAGGCAACAAAGTCACGCTCTGTGGCACGCAACCGACGCGGCCTCTCCTCGCCGGAGCCGACTACGCCCCCTTCTCGATCTGGCGCACGGACTCCGCAAGAAATTCGGTCAGCTTCTCACGGATCTCGGCATCTGAGGTTTTGACGCCCTTTTCAGCAAAATCCTTAGATATTTTACGTAGGACATCGTCATCCCCCGCCTCGGTCAGATCGGCCTTGCGGACCGCCCTCGCATATTCAGCAATGGCATCCCCGGTCAGCCCGAGCTGACCGGCTGCCCATTCTGCGAGCATTCGATTGCGCCGCGCCTCCGCTTTGAACTTAAGATCTTGATCATGCGCGAATTTTTTCTCAAAACCCTTTTCCCGATCATCGAAAGTCGACATTCCGTTCTCCACTTCTGATTGTTGACTCGTACCGGCTCGCCGCTAGCGCTTGCGCGGTGATCGGTGCAACTCGACGAGCATAACCTGCCCCCTTGCGTTGCAAGAACAACGTCCCGTTAACGGTGCACGGCTTATCAGCCATGAATGTTTGCCACGCCAGCGATACCAGCTTCCGAGAACATTGTATCGAACCCGCCATTCGGCTAGTGTCCCGGCAGATCACGAGATCGTCGATCAGACAGCCACGCCGTGTCCGGTAAGACACGCTGCACTGCCTAAAGAGCGACGAGAAGGGACTCGAAGATACCCGAGATCCCCCAACGTCGATCCTAGCGCATAGGACTGCTCCAAAGGACTCCCGCAATGAACAGGCGTCGTCGAATTTACGAAGGCAAAGCCAAGGTTCTTTACGAAGGGCCGGAGCCGGGCACGTTGATACAGCACTTCAAGGACGATGCGACTGCGTTCAACGCCAAGAAGCACGCGTTGATCGAAGGCAAGGGTGCGCTCAACAATCGCATCTCCGAATACATCTTCGTCAAGCTTGGCGAGATCGGCGTACCGACTCATTTCATTCGCCGCCTCAACATGCGTGAGCAGTTGATCCGCGAGGTAGAGATCATCCCGCTCGAGGTCGTCGTGCGCAACGTAGCCGCCGGCTCGCTTTCGGCCCGGCTGGGCCTCGACGAAGGCGCCGCGCTGCCGCGTTCGATCATTGAATACTACTACAAGAACGACACGCTCGGCGACCCGATGGTTTCCGAGGAGCACGTCACCGCCTTCGGCTGGGCAACGCCGCAGGAACTCGACGAGATCATGTCGCTGGCGCTGCGCATCAACGACTTCCTCGTCGGCCTCTTCCTCGGCATCGGCATTCGTCTCGTCGACTTCAAGGTTGAGTTCGGCCGTCTCTGGGAAAACGATACGATGCGCATCGTGCTCGCCGACGAGATCAGCCCCGACTGCTGCCGCCTGTGGGACATCACGTCCGGCGACAAGCTCGACAAGGACCGTTTCCGTCGCGACCTCGGCGGCGTCCTCGAAGCTTACCAGGAAGTCGCACGCCGATTGGGTGTATTGAACGGTATGCCGCGACCGCGCGGGCAGGGGCCTGTATTGGTCTCGACCAACGGCTCGAAACCGAATTGAGAGGAGAAGACGGCGACAGCCTGCCGGTCATCGAGCACATGAGGACACCCGATCCTTTTGCCCTTTGAATCGCCGGCAGCCGCCGCGTTCCGATGAAAGCACGCATAAAGATCACACTGAAGAACGGCGTGCTCGATCCGCAGGGCAAGGCGATCGAGGGTGCATTGTCGGCGCTTGGCTTCGGTGGCGTGAGCGACGTACGCCAGGGCAAGTACATCGAGCTAGAGGTCGCCGAGACCGACGAAGGACGGGCCAGGGAGCAGATCGAGCGCATGTGCAAGGAGCTGCTGGCCAATACCGTGATCGAGAACTACTCCTACGAGATCGGCGGCTAGTGTCCCGTCTCCGAATTGCCGACACCTTTGCGACAACCCCTTATCGGCAATTCAGAGACAAAGGGACACTAGTAACATCAATGTGCTAGTGCGGCTTTGTCTCGCAATTGCCGACGAAAAACTCCGCCGCGATACTGGTCGGTAATTGCGAGACGCCGCACTAGAGTGCTTCCGGAAATGTGGGAACCGGTTTTCCGTTATTGCGCGCTTGCGGCCGGCTCCCTGCAGGAGAGTCGCAAGCGCAACTAAGAATGCGACCGGCTCCCCGCAGGGAAGTCGCAAGCGCAACTGATGACAACAGGCCCAACTTATGCGCACCTCCGTCATCGTCTTTCCCGCCTCCAACTGCGACCGCGACGTCAAGGTCGCCATCGAGCGGATCACCGGCCGGACGCCGGCCATGGTCTGGCACGCGGACGCTTCTGTGCCGGAGAGCGATCTGATCGTCCTGCCGGGCGGATTCTCCTACGGCGACTACCTGCGCTGCGGCGCCATGGCCGCGCACTCGTCCGTCATGCGCGACGTCGTGGCGAAAGCCAGATCCGGCGTGCCGGTCCTCGGCATCTGCAACGGCTTCCAGATCCTGTGCGAGGCAGGACTTCTGCCTGGCGTTCTGATGCGCAATGCGTCCCTTCGCTTCGTTTGCCACGACGTCCACCTGAAGATCGAGCGCGCCGACACGATCTTCACATCGCGCTACGCCCAGGGCGAGGTCATCCGTGTTCCAATCGCCCACGGCGACGGCAACTACTTTGCCGATGCCGGGACGCTGACGCGGCTGGTAGCGGAGGGACTGGTGGCGTTTCGATACTGCACGTCCCGGGGCGAAATCTCCGCCGTCGCCAACCCCAACGGCTCGCAGAACAACA
>JBFWYV010000070.1:0-18501 GCA_050186055.1 Hyphomicrobiaceae bacterium
ACGGTGGAGTTCGGCTTCTACAAGCGGTCCCGCAACAAGGCCAAGTCGCGGCAGTTCACATCCGACATGGATGTCTTTGCCGAGATCAAGGAGAACGGCCAGCGCAGCGGCCTCCTCGGCTATCGCGAACAGCTTTGGAAGCAGGGCGAGGGCTTTGACCGGCGGCTGGTATTCAAGCTGTTCGGCGAGAAGCTCAACTGGCAGGCAACAATGGATCTGATGCTTGGCCGCAGCATCCAGGAGACGATCGGCGCACGCGGCATCCCGGTCCCGTCCTACGCAATTAACACGTCGAACCACGACCAGGTTGTGTACGTCGAGCGTTCCGCCAACAAGTGGTGGGGCATGCCCGAACATTTCTCCTTCTTCCTGTTGGACGAGGGCCGGCTCCGCTTCTACCGTATCAAGCAGCAACTGATCTCGGTCGGCCGCGACTACATCGTCTACGACGCAGCGGGACGCCGTGTTGCCAAGCTCGACGGCAAACTGTTCACGCTCGCCGGCTACTGGAAATGCAAAGTCGCCAAAGACCACGCCGACCCGCGCATGCTAGCCGTGCTCAAGCTGTTCGCCGGCATGCTGGTATTCAACTCCGGCTGTCGCCGGCACATCAAACGGCTCGCCCGCGATGTGGCACACGGCCGTGTGCCACTCAAGCTGCAGCGCCAGGAGTCCGACCTTTACATGAACCCGCGGCGCGTGCGCTAAGAACAGGATTAAACGCAGAAACAAAGGGGCCGGAGTTCATCCGGCCCCATCGCATTTCCCGCTCTGAGACTGACCTGTCAGACCTTGCAGAACGTCGCGCGGCCACGACAGGTCACATTGCCGCCATCCGGCTTGCAAAGGTACTTTTCGTTCGAGACCTTGTAGCCTTCGACCTTGCCGTTGGCCAGGAAGCCGGGCCACAGGCCCCAGCTCACGGCCTGAACCATCGTCTCCAACACGAACCATTTCGCCGACGACTCGGAGCCGGCCGTTGCGACTGCGCCTTTGGTCACGCAGGCCCCTTTCGCGTTTGCTTCAACAGTTCCGACGGCGAGCGCAAGTGCCAAGCCGATCGCCAATCCGGTGACAGTGTTCTTCAGTGAAGTCATATGCGTAGTCCCCCTGCTGCACACCAAGCGGCTGCCTCGCGGCTGACGCATCCACGGCGTGGTTAACATGCGCAGAATACTGTGCGGCAATTGTCACTGTCTCGCACGTCACACATTCGCCATGCTGAATTGGGCCGGATGTGGCATCTTTCCAACGCTGCGCTTGTCGCTATCGCGGTGTGAAGCCGTAAAGTTGCGCAGGATTATCGACCAGCACCCGGCGCCGTGCCTCCTCGTCTTGTGCACAGGCTGCCAGAAAATCCAGCAATGCACCGTCGTTCGGAATAGTGCCCATCTCAAACGTATTGCCGTGCGGCCAGTCGCTGCCCCAGATGATTCGCGACGGTGCGGCGGCGATAACCGCGCGCCCAAACGGAACCACATCCTTGTAGGGAACGCCATCCGGCGGGCTGGGCGCCTTCTCGGCGCTAAGCTTCTCCGGTGCCGAAAGCTTGGTCCAGAACCGCCCTTCGCCGAGCAAGTCAAGCAGCAACCGGAACGCCGGCTGGCCGGACCCTTCTGCAACATGCGGCCGCGCCATGTGGTCGATCACCGTCGTCAGCGGCAGCGATTTGACGAAGGCCGCGTTTTCCACCAGATGCTCTGGCTCGATATGCAGATCGAGCGACCAGCCCAGCGCCATCAGGCGCGGTACGGCCGCTTCGATCGCACGGCGTGTCCCCGGCCGATCCGACATCAGCGAAAACCGCGCACCGACAATACCCCCCGCCTTGAGCTTCTCCAGCTCCGCATCGCTCATCGTCTCGTCGATATTCGCGACGCCCTTGAGCCTCCCGTCCGAGCGCGCAATCGCATCGAGCAACGCAGAGTTATCGGTACCGTGCGCTGTCGGCTGCACCACGACGCCGCGCTCCAGGCCGACCGCCTTTTGCATGGCGAAATAATGCTCGATCGGCCCCGCGGGTGGCTCGTAGCGCCGATTCTCGGCATACGGAAACAGGTTGGGCGGGCCAAATACATGGAAGTGCGTGTCGCACGCGCCCGCCGGCAACCGCCAGGACGGTGCACGTGGATTGGGATCGAACGGCAGCGCCACACGAAGCGGCTTGTTCGAACGCGGCATGGTCTTGAACCCTCCAACCGGCTTGGCACGGGATGAGAACGGACGTCACAACGGCAGGTTATCGTGCTTCTTCCAGGGATTCTCGACCTTCTTTGCACGCAGCATGTTGAGCGCGCGGCAGATGCGGACGCGCGTCGTGCGCGGCAGGATCACTTCGTCGATATAGCCACGCTCCGCGGCGACGAACGGATTGGCAAAGCGCGCCTGATACTCGTCGATCCGCTTCTTGATCTTTTCAGGATCGCCAAGCTCGGAACGATAAAGGATTTCCGCGGCACCCTTCGCTCCCATCACCGCGATTTCCGCCGAAGGCCACGCATAGTTCACGTCACCGCGAATGTGCTTTGAGCTCATCACGTCGTAGGCGCCGCCGTAGGCCTTGCGCGTGATCACCGTCACTTTCGGCACCGTGGCCTCTGCGAACGCGAACAACAATTTCGCGCCATGCTTGATCAGCCCGCCGTACTCCTGCGCTGTCCCCGGCAGGAAGCCTGGCACGTCGACGAACGTCACCAAAGGAACCTCGAACGCATCGCAGAAGCGGACGAACCGCGCCGCTTTCCGCGAGGCATCGGAATCGAGCACCCCGGCCAGTACCATCGGCTGATTGGCGACGATGCCGACCGTACGCCCCTCCATGCGCGCAAAGCCGACGACGATGTTCTTGGCGAATGCTTCCTGGATCTCGAAGAAATCGCCTTCGTCGGCAACCTTCAGGATCAGCTCCTTGATGTCGTAAGGCTTGTTCGGATTGTCGGGCACCAGCGTATCCAGCGAGGGCTCGACCCGGCCGGCCTTGTCGCGCGTCGGCAGCACCGGCACACCTGAAAGGTTGGATGCCGGAAGAAAGTCCATCAGGCGTCGCATCTGCAGGAGCGCTTGCAGATCGTTCTCGTAGGCGTGATCGGCTATCGACGAGCGCGTCGTATGCACGCGGGCGCCGCCGAGCTCCTCCGCGGTCACGGTCTCGTTGGTCACCGTCTTCACCACGTCCGGACCGGTCACGAACATGTAGCTCGTGTCCTTCACCATGAAGATGAAATCCGTCATCGCCGGCGAGTAGACGTCACCGCCCGCACAAGGTCCCATGATCACGCTGATCTGCGGAATGACGCCGGAGGCCAGCACGTTCCGCAGGAACACCTCGCCGTAGCCGCCCAGCGCTGCAACACCCTCTTGGATTCGCGCACCGCCGGCATCGAACAGGCCGATGATCGGCGCGCGGTTCTGCAGCGCCATGTCCTGGATCTTGGTGATCTTCCGCGCATGGGTCTCAGACAGCGACCCGCCGAACACCGTGAAGTCCTTGGCGAAGACATAGACGACGCGGCCATTGATGGTGCCCCATCCGGTCACCACGCCATCCCCCGGAATCTTCGCTTTCTCCATACCGAAGTCGGTCGACCGGTGCTCGACATACATGTCGAACTCCTCGAACGAGCCTTCATCCATCAGCAGTTCGATGCGCTCGCGCGCCGTCAGCTTGCCGCGCTTGTGCTGGGCATCGATGCGTGCTTGCCCGCCGCCAAGCCGGGCCGTCGCGCGGCGGTGCTCCAGCTCCTCGATCACGTCCTTCATGGATGGGACACCTCCGGTTGCACCGCTCGCCCCCCGGCCCGAGCGCCATAAGCGCCATAGCACGGGGCGATCAGCGTGCAAATCGTCGGAAGATGTCTGCTATCGGCGTTCAGGACGCCCGCCGAAACTCGCTGACCTTGGGTGGCAGGATCTCGTCTGGCACCGAACAAGGTGGCGGCTGGATGCTGGAAAACCACATCGCGCTGCCGAACGCGGCTGCAGCCAACCCGACCAGAAACCACGCAAGGCTGCTCGCGATTGCGCCTTCAGCCGCCATCAAGCCGACCGCCACCAGCAGCGCAAGGTAGCTCGACGTCGCGATCAGCTTCGCGATCATCCAGACAAATTGCATGCTGGGCCGGACACCGGCCTGAAGATAGGCCCGCCGCCGTTGCGCCACGCCGATGACCGACCAAATGAAACCGAGCGACACCCCGGCAACGATGCTGGTCTGCCCTACAGTCTCCCACCAGTCCGGCATGGCCACCTCCCGCTCTCCGCAGCCGCCGTTGCATTGAAGGAATCGTAGCCGCAGGCCGATGCGCCGAATACCCCGGCCAAACGCGTTAAGCCGGCTTTTCTGTGGATGAGGCCGAAAATGACTCGCAGACCGCCTTCGTACGGCCTGCATTTCAGGACTTGGAGAGCGACAAGGTCATCGCTGCGGCTTCCATCTCCCGCCAGCGCGCTGCCCTGAGATCCGCCGCCTCGCGATCTTCGCCCCATTGCTCGATCTGATAGTCCTCGTCGATGTGAGCAAGGCCCCACGCGTCCGCCGCCGTAATTCGTCCGTATACAACCGCAAGCATCAGAAGCGCCGAGCCGGTCAGCGTCGTCATCACGTGCATGGCGGCAAGCGGAAGCGCCTCGAAGCGCTCCAGCTCTGCGGCCACGACGGCCAGCGTCTCCGCATCCTGCTCGACGGGCATCACCCCGGCGGCCTGCTTCAGTGCGATGCCGAGAGCCTCGGCCGCCCACCGGTGGATCGGACCCCACGCCGTGGCCTGGCGTTTTGCCAGCTCAGCAGGCCCTTCGGCGGCATAGCAAAGCAGATCGCTGCTCGCGTACTTCACGACATCCGCCCTGACCGCCGCCTCGCGCCCCGTCACCCCGTCGAGCCCGGAATTGACGATCCGCGTCAGTGGCATACCCGCCGGCTCGATGAATTCATCCTGCGCCCGCCATTCGGACGCCACCGCATCCGCCAGCGCCTCGGTCGGCAGCGCCAGCTCGCGCCGCGCGGGCGTCCTCACGGTCCGGCCATCGAGCACAACCGCATAGCCATCGCCGCGCCGTTCGATTCCCACCTCGCGATAGAATCGCTTCAGGCGCTGACGTTCGGACGCAACACCTGGATGCGGCGAGTACCGTCCTTGATCGGACCCGGACACACCGTTGTTCGGATCGTTGGTCATGCGGCCGGCCTTCTGCGCCCCAACAGCCGCTCGATCGCAGCTTCGAGCGCCCCGAAATGCTCGACCAGCCCGTCGGCGCCGGCCGCCTTGAGCTCACCCGGCGAGTGATAGCCCCACGTCACCCCGATCGTCGACACGCCGGCATTGCGGCCCATCTGGATGTCGTAGGTCGTATCCCCGATCATCACCGTCGCTTCCGGCCCGACACCCGCGTCCGACATTGCCGCTTCGATCATGGAGGGATGCGGCTTGGAAGGATGGTCGTCGGCCGTTTGGATGGTGTGGAAGTGGCGATGCCAGTCCTCCTGGTCGAACAGGCGCACGACGCCCCGGCGCGATTTTCCCGTCGCAATGCCGAGCACCACCTCCTCGCGACGCGCCAAAGCCTCGACCGCCTCCTTCGCACCCGGAAACAGCACATCGCGGATCACGACCCCGGACGGCACCATCGGAAACGCACTCTTGTACCGATGCACCAGCTCGGTCCGCAGCCGCTCTTCCGTTTCCGGCACCAGCACCGAAAATGCTTCCGGCAGCGACAGCCCGACGACCCGAAGTACGGCGGCGCGCGAGGGCGGCGCCATGCCGATCCCTTCGAACGCGAACTCCATCGCGGCCTGGATCATGTGCTGGCTATCGACCAGCGTCCCGTCACAATCGAAAATCACCAGCTTCATGCTGCCAGCTTATACACGCAATGGCCGCGAGATTCACGAACTGCGGCTCACCCGTCGCCCTCCCGCCGGAGGCTCAGTCCGTCTTGGCCAGCTCCGCTTCGACATCGACCGGCTTGCAGCCTTTTTCGGCCAGCCGCCGGTTGTAGGCATCGATGGTCTCGCGATCCTGCCGCGCATCCCGCGCAGGGTCGATACCATAGCTCGTCCCGCCGAATACAGGCGTCGCCACCGACTGCAGGGTCCGGCTCAGCAGACTCGCCTGATGCCGCGCCTTGGCATCCTTCAGATGCTCGATGCGGATCAGGATCCGCCCGGTCAGCTTCCGGCAATCCGTTGCGGGCTCCGGCTGGCTGACCTTTTGCACGCTGGCTTGTTGCACGCTGCTTTGCGCCACGCCTGCCGATGGCGCTTCGACGGCAACAGCCGGCTTGATGCTCGCCGTCGGCGTCAAGGCCGGCCCGCCGGACGGCAGTTGCGCTGCGCAGCCGGCGAGCATCCCGACTGCGATCAGCGGCACAACGAGCCGAGGCGGATGCGACAGCAAGCAGCGATGTCCTTCGCGATAAAGTTCCGGCCGGCATGTCAGACGCGCTGGCCAACGGATCAACATGCCGAACACGGCAGAATTAGGCTCGGCAATCTGCCGCGCGACACCTGAGATTGCCCGGGTTTCACCATGCCAGGCTATCAGATACCTTATTCGCGCGATTGCAGCCAGCCATGGAGAGCGCCCGTGACCAAACCGCTGAAAATCAGCTCGCAAGCGATGGTGGATGCGGCCAGGCGCGCGATCAGGGAGTACACCGCCGCTGAGGCGATCGAGCTGGCCAAGCGCGATGATGTCCTGCTGGTCGACATCCGCGACCCGCGCGAGCTGACCCGCGAAGGCAAGGTCCCCGGCGCGCTGCACGCCCCGCGCGGTATGCTGGAATTCTGGATCGACCCGGAGAGCAAATACTTCCGCAAGGTGTTCGGCGAGGACAAGACCTTCGTCTTCTTCTGCGCCGGCGGCCTCCGGTCCGCGTTGACCACCAAGACCATGCAGGACATGGGCCTCTCACCCGTCGCCCACATTATCGGCGGTTTCGCTGCCTGGCGCGATGCCGGCGGCGCGGTCGAGAAGCCGGAGGCGGCGCCCGGCAACTGACCCGCAACACCTCCCAACTGACGCAGGCACGGTGATGACCGAGGAGGATCTCCTTCGCGATAAGCTGCGCAAGATCGAAGCGCTGTTCGCCGGTGCCGCGACCGCCGGCGAGCGTGCCGCCGCTGGCGCCGCTGCCGACCGCCTCCGCGAGCGCCTGAAGCTCAGCGAGCAGCAGGAAGCCGCCGTCGAGATGCGTTTCTCGATTGCTGATCCGTGGGCGCGCCAGCTCTTCACCGCGCTCGCCCGCCGCTATGGCCTGAGACCCTACCGCTATCCCCGCATGCATCGCCAGACCGTGCTGCTGAAAGGCCCGCCGACATTCCTGCAAAGCGTGCTCTGGCCCGAGTTCCAGCAACTCTCTGCCGAGCTTTCGCGTTTCCTCGCCGAGACCACCCGCCGCGTCATCACGGAGGAGGTCTACCGCGACGCTGGTGACGCGGAGGAGGTTCCGGACCCACACCAAGTCGGCCCCCTGTAGCCGAGCAGAGCCACACACCCGCGGGGGGCCCTCCGAAGTCGCCGCCACAAGCCTTGCCGATGAGGGAGCCGCCATGACCGGACAGACCGTACTCATCTCAGGCATCGGCATCGCCGGCCCGGCGCTCGCCTACTGGTTGCGCCGCGCCGGCATGCAGCCCACCCTGATCGAGCACGCGCCCACGCTGCGCACCGGCGGCTACGTCATCGATTTCTGGGGTCTTGGCTACGACATCGCCGAGCAGATGGGCCTCATCCCGGATCTGGAGCGCCGCGGCTATCGCGTCGGCGAGCTGCGCATCGTCGACCGCGACGGCCAGCGCGTCACCGGCTTCGGCACCGACGTCTTTCGCGAGCTGACCGGCGGCCGCTATCTCAGCCTCCGCCGCAGCGACCTCGGCGCCCTCCTGTTCGAGAAAGCCAGGCCCGGCACGGATGTCATCTTCGGGGACGAGATCACCGCCCTCGAGCAGGAGGCAGATGGCGTCCGCGTCCGCTTCAGCAAGGCCCCTGCCCGCCGCTTCGACCTTGTGATCGGCGCCGACGGCCTGCACTCCAGGGTCCGCGAGCTCGTATTCGGCCCGCAGCACCGCTTTGAATACCCGCTCGGCTACGTCGTCGCCGCCTTCGATACTGTCGGCTACCGCCCGCGCGACGAGAACGTCTACATCATGCACAACACGCCCGGCCGCATGCTGGCGCGCTTCACCATGCGCGACGACCAGGCGCTGTTCCTGCTCGTCGTCGCTGCCGGCCCCGCCGGGCTCCCCGCCGCCCACGACGTCGCTGCCCAGAAGGCGTTCCTGCGCGAGCAGTTCGCCACCGCCGGCTGGGAAGCATGGCACATCCTCGACGAGCTTGCCCGCACCGACGACCTCTACTTCGACCGCGTCAGCCAGATCAGGATGGACCGCTGGTCGGACCGCCGCGTCGCGCTGGTCGGCGACGCCGCCTTCTGCGTCTCGCTGCTGGCGGGCCAGGGCTCGGCCCTGGCGATGACGGCGGCCTACGTGTTGGCCGGCGAGCTGGCCAAGGCCGGCAGAGACCACGCCAAGGCGTTCCGCAGCTACGAGCAGATCCTGCGCGGCTACATAGAGACCAAGCAGAAGGGTGCGGAGCAATTCGGCGGTGCCTTCGCTCCCAAGACCGGATGGGGCCTGTTCGTGCGCGACCTCGTGATCCGCGCCACCGCGATCCCCGGCGTGGCGAAACTCACCTTCGGCCGCGACCTGATCGACAAGCTGAAGCTGCCCGCCTATTCCTGGCCGCCGGAAGCTGGAAGCTGACCCGGACCCTCGAGCGGCCGCAGTGCGGGACGACGCCAGGGAGGCCGTGCTTGACTTGGCGGCGGCGACACCGTATCTCCACGCCTCTGTCCGGGCGCCGCCACGCAGCGCGCGCCCCGAATTGGATTGCGGGCGTAGCTCAGTTGGTTAGAGCGCCGGCCTGTCACGCCGGAGGCCGCGGGTTCAAGTCCCGTCGCTCGCGCCATCCATGGACCGGGGTTGGAGTGAACACCTAAGACGTCGGTAAACGGTGCAGCTCTTCCGCGGCACCGCAAGTTACTGATTCCGTGTTACGAAGCGAGCCCTCTCCAGCAATTCATCTGTCCTCTCGCGCACGACCATTCGTCCGTGCATCCGGCGACGCCGAAGTAACCTGCTATCCGATCGAAATAGCGGAAAATGGAGACCGGGCACCATGGTGGAGTGCCCGGCCCCCGCGTCGCCAGCGCCACGACGATGCCGCTGGCAACAGCACCCGCTCCGGGGATGTGGTGCAAGCACTCGAGGGGATACCGCACCAAGTCCCCGAGCTGCCCGAGTCTGCCTCCGGCCCTTGAAGCGTCGATGACGGTGAGAGCGGCTCAGAGCCGCAGGCGCACCGGTCGAGCCGGCGCACATAAACGTTGCCCACCACCTCGGGGGAAGTGATGAGCACACGCTACGCATTACTGAGTTACGAGGTCCGAGGGGAAAGCTTGGACCCGCCCTCTTGTAGCGTCGCCGGATGAAGGTTCTATGACACCTCAGAAAGACCCGCGGGCGGCTCAGTCCGCGCCCGGCGCGCCGGTGTCGAGCATCTCCGTCACCCTGCCGCCGATGGCAAGGCTCGCCGTCAGCCCCGGGCTCTCGATCCCGAACAGCATGACGACGCCTTCGAGCCCGTGTTCCGCCGGCCCGTGCAGGAAGAAATCCGGCACCGGCTCGCCCTCGCGATAGAGCTTCGGCCGGATGCCCGTGTAGTCGGCATGCAGCAGGCTGGCATCGAGCCGCGGGTAGTAGCTGCGGATGAAATCGAGGAACACCGCAAGCTTGGCGGTATCGAACGTGTAGTCGATGTCGGGGATCCACTCGATGTCGGGACCGAACTTGGTGCGGCCGCCGATGTCGATGGTCGCATGCAGGCCGAGCCACGCACCCTGCGGCATCGGGTAGACGTGGCGCGAGAACGGCGAGCGGCCGGACAGTGCGTAATACTGGCCCTTGGCGTACCACGTGCGCGGCGGGCGATAGCTGCCGGAAAAGTCCAGCGTATCCGCCAGCGTAGTCGCATGTAGTCCCGCCGACATCACCAGCTCGCGGCAGGTGATCGCCACTTCCTCGCCGCCCGACGCGATCGTCAGGCGGTAGAGCCCGCCGGCCTGCTCGGCACGGACGACACGCGTATTGAGCACCACCTGCGCCCCGTGCGCCTCCGCCTCGCCCTCCAGCGCGATCATGTAGGAATGCGCATCGAGAATGCCGGTCGAAGGCGACAGCAGCGCCGCCACGCACGACACCTCCGGCTCCAGCTTGCACACCTCCGCCGGCGTCAGCGGAATGAGATCGTCCACACCGTTGGCAATCGCCGTCTTGTGCAGGCCTTCCAGCTTGGCGAGCTGGTCATCCGCCGTCGCTACCAGCAGCTTGCCGCAGCGCCTGTGCGCCACGCCGGCCCGCTCGCAGAACCGGTAGAGCGCGTGCTTGCCCTCGACGCATAGTTTCGCGCGCAGGCTGCCGGTCGGATAGTAGATGCCGGCGTGGATCACCTCGCTGTTCCGCGACGACGTCTCCGAGCCGATGATATCGTGCTGCTCCAGCACCATCACCTGCCGCCCCGCCAGCGCCAGCGCGCGCGCCACCGCCAGGCCGACCGCCCCCGCACCCACCACGATCGTCTCGATGTCTGCGTCCATGTGCCGTCGCGTGTCCACCGGCCGCTGGCCGTCGTCCCTTCTTTCCGCTGGCTCTAATAGCCTCTTTTCCGGTCGATGCCAGGCCATCGTCCCGGCTCGGCCGAGGAGCGTTGACAGCACGACATCCTGGCGCACCCCGTCCAATCGGCGCATTGTGCCGGGAATACCAATTGTCCAGGGCCATCATGATACCCACCGGAGCCAAAGGTGTCGCCGCCCGGCCCACCGTGTTCTCCGGCCAGCCGCGCGGCCTGCCGACCCTGTTCCTGACCGAGGTATGGGAACGCTTCTCCTACTACGGCATGCGCGCCTTGCTGGTGCTCTACATGACCGCCCCGGCGACCATGGGCGGCCTCGCATTCGACACCGCACACGCCGCCCGCATCTACGGCAACTACACCATGGCGGTGTACCTGCTCGCGCTGCCGGGCGGCTTCATCGCCGATGCGATGCTGGGCGCGCGGCGTGCGATTGTCGTTGGCGGCATCATGATCGCGCTGGGCCACTATGCACTGGCGGTACCCACGATCGCCACGTTCTATCTGGGCCTCATGCTGGTGGCGCTGGGCACCGGACTGTTCAAGCCGTCCATCTCGGCGATGGTCGGCCTGCTGTACGGCCAGGGCGACAGGCGACGCGACGCCGGCTTCCTGATCTTCTACATGGGCGTCAATGTCGGCGCTTTCATCGCGCCGCTGATCACCGGCGTCCTGGCCCAGAGCATCTGGTTCAAAGGCGTCCTGGCCGCCGCCGGGTTTGACCCGCTGCTCTCCTGGCACTGGGGCTTCGGCGCCGCTGCCTTAGGCATGACGCTGGCGGTGATCTCTTTCGTTGTCCGGCCTGGAGCACTGGCAGGGCTGGGCGACCCGCCCCAGGTCCGCATCGATGCAGCGGCCTGGCGCGCTCTTCTGGTGATTGCCGGGACTGCCGTGCTGCTGTGCCTGATTGTCCTGTCCGACCAGGCGGGCTTCCAGTGGCTGCGCTGGATGTTCCTCGTCGCACCCCTGGCCACGGTCGGCTACTTCGTGCATGTCGGCACCTTGCGCGCGCGCCGTCTCGCCGCCGTTTTCGTGTTCTTCATCGCATCGATGCTGTTCTGGGCGATCTTCGAGCAGGCGGGCCTGTCGATCACGCTGTTCGCCGACCGTCTGACCCATAACGAAGTCGGAGGCTTTGCTTTTCCGTCCGCCTGGTACCAGGCGCTGAACCCGCTGTTCGTGATCATCCTTGCACCGATGTTTGCGTGGGCATGGCTGGCGATGGGAGACCGTCAGCCATCCTCGGCGGTGAAGTTCGTGCTCGGACTGTTTTTCCTCGGCCTGTCGTTCCTGCTGATGGCACCCGCCGCGGCGCTGACAGCCGCAGGCAAGGTCGGCCCCTGGTGGCTCGTCGCCATGTTCCTGCTACAGACGATCGGCGAGCTGTGCCTCAGCCCGGTCGGACTGAGCACCATGACCAAGCTCGCACCTCCCGGACAGACCGGACTGATGCTCGGCATCTGGTTCCTGTCGGCCGCCTGGGGCTCCAAGCTGGCCGGCATTTTCGGAGCGGAGTTCGAGGCGGACGCCGGCGGCGATCTCCCCTGGTTCTTCCTGCGGCTCGCCCTGCTCGTTCTTGCCGCAGCCCTCACGCTCGCGGTGCTGGTGCCCTGGCTCAAGCGGCTCACGCAAGGGGCCGACTGAGAGCCGGCGCCGCAATTGGCGCATCCACGCCTGCCGCTCATGTTTGCGTGCGAGATCACACACGGCTCACGCGTCGTCACTGAATTATCGCGTGCTGTTGTTTTGCAGATGATCGTTGCCGGTCCCTATATCCCGGTTGCCAGGCAGCAGCTCGGACGCTCCAACGAAGAAGCTAAGAGACTGATCTGGCGAAAAGAATAGCCTCAGATGTCATGAACCAAGAATCGAGATCCTGAGCAAGGAGCAGACCAATGAAAAAGATCGTTCTCACCACCGCGCTCGTCGCTTCCCTGCTGGCGACGGCCGTCGCCGCCAGCGCCCAGCCGATCGTGAGCCAGCACGGCTTCGATGGCGCCAAGTTCTGGACCGACCAGCAGAACCGCAGCAACTGAGCAATCAGTCGCGAGTGCCGTCTGGCGGATCCTCTCCTCCCCGAGGGCCCGCCAGAACGGCCGCGTCCTGATTCGCAAAACGACTACAACGTCTTCAAATACGCTCTGTACCACGCGACAAAGGCTTGCACGCCGACGGCCACAGGCGTCGATGGCCTGTAGCCCGTCAGCCGCTCCAGAGCATCGGCACAGGCGAATGTCCGCTCCACGTCTCCTGGCTGTATGTCGACAAGATTGCGGATACTTGTCTGCCCTACCGCGGCCTCGACAGCTTCTATGAATTCGATCAGCCCGACGGGCTGGCCACCGCCGATGTTGATCGCGCGGAACGGCGCAACAGGCGACAGCGTCGGATCCGGAACGTCCGAATCTGACCCCGCCGTTGGTATGCAATCGACCAGTCGCCATACCGCTTCGACGAGATCGTCGATATATGTGAAGTCGCGCTCCATGCGGCCATGATTGTAAACGTCGATCGGCGTCCCTTCGATAATGGCACGCGTGAACTTGAACAGCGCCATATCAGGCCGCCCCCACGGACCGTAAACCGTAAAGAAGCGAAACGCCGTAGTCGGAATGCCGAACAGGTGGCTGTAGCTGTGCGCTATCAGCTCCGTCGACATTTTGGTCGCGGCATAGACCGACATCGGATGATGCGCCCGGTCGGACTCCCGGAATGGTATCGAAACGTTCGCCCCGTAGACCGAGCTCGTGGAAGCCAGCATCAGGTGCCGCACCGGATGCGCACGCACCATTTCAAGGATATTGAAAGTACCGATGATATTGGCGTCGATATAGGAACGGGGCGCCTCGATCGAGTAGCGCACGCCCGCCTGAGCCGCGAGATGAATGACGACGTCGAACGCCGCGTCCTGCCAAAGCACGCCAAGCGCCCTGGCGTCCTCGAGCATCTGCCGATGCAACTTGAATCCGTTGCGGCCTTCCAGAATGGAATTGCGCCGCTCCTTCAATGTCACATCGTAATACGGCGTGAACCCGTCGATGCCCGTTACGGTGTGCCCTTCGTCGAGCAACCGTCGCGCCAGATGAAAACCGATAAAGCCGGCGGTTCCTGTGACGAGAAAGTGCATCGAATCGGCCCGATAGAGAAAATTCCAACCGTGAGCGCAACTTCAATCACAGCGATCCCGGCCAGATCCCGAACGGCATACGCTGGTCCGGACGGATTCACAACGTTTCGCTGATCGCGGCAGGCAAATGATCATCGGCCAAAAACAACCCCCCGATCGGAAACCGATCGGGGGGCAGGGGGCGGGCGGGCCCCATTTCCCCGTAGTGCGCACGCTTCGAAGCGGGGTTCTCGAATCGACACCCCACGGGAACCAGATCCTCGCGCGACAGCGACGGGCCGGATACCATTGTCTGCACCCACCGCGACCGGCAAACCCATCCATTCGCCGATTGGCTCCTGTTCCGGTCTGTCAAGTCCGATGGCATCGTTGCCGTCGGCCGCTGCGCATAATCAATACGCGACGCCGCAGCCCACCAGTTCTCCTGGATCTACTACCCCCATTTCGACTTGATCGTGCCTCAAGCCGGTCACGCACCCAATAGCCGTCGAATAAACTTCGACTTGAATCATTATCATTGGCAAAATTCGAATGCATCGAATTCGGCCGAACATGGTTTCCAGCCTCAACGCATACCGTGCTAGTAGGCAGATATTGAATCGCGACCCGCGCGACCCGAGGATATTGACCCATGGCCGCCAAGCAACCATCCCGAATCTCGGGAACCGTACTGATTGCTGACGATCACAGCGTGTTTCGATTCGGTCTGGTGAGTTTGCTTCATCATAACTTTGGCGTCGGCAAATGCCTTGAAGCACAACGGCTTTCTGAAGCCGTCGCTCATCTTTCAGATGATTCCATTCAGCTCGCGATCTTCGATCTCGACATGCCGGGACTGAAATCCGCACACGAACTGGCTGAAATCCGCCACATGCGGCCCGATATGCGCCTCGTCGTCATCTCGGGGTCCAGCGACCGGGCCGACATACTCGCGGCACTCCAGGCCGGCGTGCACGGCTACATCGTGAAAACTGAGGGCATGTCCGGGATCATCGATCACTTGAGTTATATCATGTCGGGACAGGTCTACGTGCCACCCCTTATTGCCGAAATGAGCGTCGAGACGGACTCACCGAAAATTGTCGCGCCCGCCACAACGGACCAGCAACAGGACTATCCGTTGACGCAACGCCAGCGTCAGGTGCTCCATGGTCTGGTCCATGGCATGACGAACAAGGAAATCGCCCGCAAGCTGGACCTTGCGGAGGGAACCGTAAAGATGCACGTCGGTGCCCTTCTACGTGCGCTGGGAGCGACCAATCGGGCCCACGCCGCCGCGATCGGGAAGGGCCTCCTCGGATAAAAACCCAAATTCTGCTGTGTCCTATGCCTCAAGCTTCGGAATCAAAAGCCGCAGCGACGCCCGATTGTCATGCGTTTCACATTGAAGCTGCGCTCGCAAATGACGAGCAAACAACCTGATCGCGACCAGGCCGGGAGCAGCAATTGCGCCTTTCTCTTCATCTCCGGCAATGTCGATTTCAATGAACATCTGTCGATTCGCCGCTCGCTGGATACTTGTGCAATCGAATTCGACCCCTAGCGTCACGAACGAATCGCCATCCGCCGACATTACGCTGACCTCGTCGCCGACCCCCTGCTTCAACGCCGTCAGCATCATCCCCTTGATCGACATACTCAGAAGCCGCAGCTCCGAGACGACGAACTGATCGCCGACCGAGCTCTTGATCGTGCAGCGGAAGGATTTCGCCACCGGCTCCAGGCTCTCCAGAACCGGCTTCAGGCAATCTTGCAGCCGGCAGGCCTGCATGGCAGGGATGCGCTCTCCACATTCGAAATCCGCAAGCTCCAGCAACAGCTCGACCATCGACTCCATCGATGTTGTAACCATCGCCAGTCTTGCGCCGATCTGTTCACGCTGCCCCTCGCCGCGATCGCTGATCAGCAATTCCGTCATGAATCGGATAGCCTGAAGCGGCTGGCGCAGATCATGGCCCGCCAGCTTCCAGACTTCAGCGCCGCGCACAACCGAATTGCACTCATCAGGATGTGAGGTGTCATCTGGAGTCGACGCCAAATCCGATCCTCGCTTCTTCCAAATATGCGCTCCGGCCCCACAAGCATCGTACTATGCTAAGATAGCTCAGGCTGGCTAGCCAGCAGGCAGATCAAATATACAAAGGTTGCTGATGGGTTCGGCCGATGGCGAACGAGCATCAACTCAGCCTGTCGGGACTGCGGATCCTCGTGGCCGAGGACTCGTGGCATCTGGCAGATGCTCTGCGCATCACCCTCGAAGGCGCCGGCGCGGAGGTGATCGGCTTGGCAGCCACGCTGGCCGATGCCGAGCATATTGCCGCGACGATCGATTTCGACGCCGCGGTCATGGACCTCAATCTTCACGATGCAATGGCCCACGCCCTGGCCCAGAGACTGGCGGCTGCCGGCAAAAAGGTCGTCGTGATTTCCGGCTACGACATAAAGGGGGAGATTTCCCACCAGGTCCACGCAACACTTGGCAAGCCGACGTCCACCGCCGCGCTGATCTCAGCACTTCAGCGCCCGCTTTCTACATGAAATCGATTACAACACGGATTTCGACGGTAAACGATTATCGGCGCCCCGGCTTTCATTTGAACGCGTCAGCGGCAGTACGATCCGGCATTTGGCCCCGCCGGGATCGAAAGTCAGCTCGACCGTCGCCTGATATTCGTATCTCAGCAAATTGCGGATGGTGCTTGTCCCAAATCCCTCAAAGTCAGGCTGCGGGACAAAGGAGCCCGCCCGCTCCTGCCAATCGAGTTTGAGAACCCGACCGCCCGTCGTCTCATCGTGATCGACAGTCCACGTTACTTTTACGCGGCCGTTCGGATGGGCAAGGCCGCCATACTTCGCAGCATTGGTAGCCAACTCATGCAGCGTCGTCGAAACGGCCTGCGATATGCCAGGCGGCATTATGACTTCCGGCCCGGCAAGCACGATGTTGTTGGGCGTCCGGTAGGGCGTGAGTTCGTCCTCGACAAGCGTTGACAGGCTCACGCCCGTCCATTGACTCGTTGCCAGCCGCTGATGCGTCCGCGCCATCGATTCGATTCGGCCCGACAATGCAGCCATGTAGTCGTCGAGCGTATCGTGGCTCTGGCGTGATCGTTGAATGACGACCGCCATGCGGGCGAGACTGTTCTTGACCCTGTGGTTGAGCTCGTCGATCAGCGCATCCTGCTTGACCTCCCACATCTTCCGATGCGTAACGTCCCGCGTTATCCCGCTCAGTCTGACCTTGCGGCCGGTCTCGTCGTAGGAAGCCCCGAGGATGTTCTCCAACCATATCACCTTGCCGTCGATGGGCCGCGTGAACCTCACGACGGTCGCCCCGGCATCTTTACTCGACGAAAAACCGCTTATGACTCGCTTCAGCTCAGCCAGGTCGTCCGGATGCATCTGTCTGCGGAACATCTGCAACGTGAAATTCGATGATGACGGCGGCAGCCCCAGGATTTCAACCGCATTTTCGCTGCGGGTGGCGTAGCCTGTCCTGAAGTCGCAATCGAAAGTATAGATCCGCGCTGTTTTCAGCACGATCCTGAGCCGCTCCTCGCTTTCACCCAGCGCCTCCTCGATCTGCCTCGATTGGGTAATATCGATGCAACTTCCGATAATGCGCACCAATCGGTTGCTTGCATCGAATATGCCTTCTGCCCGCTGCTGCAGCGTCAGAATGCTGCCGTCGGCCGCTCTAACCTTCATTTCGCTCAAGTGGGTTGGATTTTCGGCCGAAACATATCCCATCAGTTCGCGAACGCCACCCTGGCTGCCCTTATGAAGCCGCGCGGTGAATTCGTCGGTCGTTCCTTCCCGGCCCAAGCCGAGTTTCTGGGCCAACGCGCCGTAGCGATGCACCGTCCCATCGGCCATATCGTAGTCGAAGGTGAAGATTCCCGACGCATTCAGCGCCAGCTGCAGGCGCCGATCGCTGGTCCTCAGTGCGTCGGCGATGTTCCGGTGACGGGCAAACATCGCAGCAAGCGCAAGAGCACAGAGAGCGGCTGCAAACACGGATATCTGCGCTGATTGAATTCGCTCCCCCAACGTCAACATTTGAAGATTGAAATGTCCTGCACCCTGCTGAGCCGCGATAACGACGACGAAGCTGACAATCAGCACCGAGAGTGCGGAAAAGAATGGAGGCATGCGTCCCGCCACCCACAACAGCAGGGGGAATAGCGCAACCGCCGGAGTAATGGAGGTCCACGCGACGACAAATGGCATCGTGCCGAAAGTGCCCAAGGCAACGATACCGACAGCCAAGCTTGCTGCCACGCCCTCCACAGCAACCGCCATCGTCGGCGGAAACTTCATCACCCTCCAGCCGGTGATGATGACTGGCGCAATCGCCACGATTCCGGTGGCGTCTGCCCGCATCCACGCATTCCACAGGTCGAAGAACGGCGTCTGCGAAAATTCCATCAGCCGAAGCATGAATGCTGCTGGCAGAGCCGCCGCCGAGGATGCGATGACGGCAACCGAAAGAAACGCAATAACGCTGCCCAGCCGCTCCAACCGAGGGGGCTCCGGATCCACAGCTTCCAGAATGTACTGAAAGAGAAGGCACTCAAGACCGTTACACAACGCGAATATCGCGCCTGCTCCGATATTTCCGTGTATCAGGGCGCCGCCCGCGAGCGCCCCTCCGATCACACCTGATAAGCAGGCGAGGCGCCA
>JBFWYV010000071.1:0-18279 GCA_050186055.1 Hyphomicrobiaceae bacterium
AACGTACGTCACCGGCTTTGCCTCCAGCGCCATGGCCGAGAAGTTCTCTCCGCTGCGCGACGAGGCCGGCCGCGAGCCTGTGCCGGTGTCCTACGAGCTTCTCCGGATCGGCCGCGGGGTGGCCAGCCCGGCCGAGACCGAATTGCTGCAACCCTCGGTCGATCAGAACGTCATCGAAATCCTGCAGCGCCTGCATACCGACAAGCAGGTCATCGGCCTCCAGACCTCAGTCGTTCCCGCCGCACACTTCCCCGGGCTCGAGCAGCAGATGCGCTCGGGCCAGGGACTTTACCCGCTGTTCGCCAGCTTCGGTGTGCTCGTCATCCGCATCGAGGAAACCATCGGCATTGTAACGGCGCATGACGATGCCGCGCATCTGCTTGAAGTAGACGTCGGCAAGCCGCTGCTCGAGGTCAGCCGCCGCGCATTCGGACACGACGGCGACACCGTTGAGCTGAGGACATCACATTACCTTCCGGCCGGCGTACGCTATGCCAGCTCGATCGCGTGAGCCTGACGGCAGCGTCGGCACATCTGCGCGCATCGCCTTTGGCACAGCCGCCCCAAACATACCAGAACCCTCAATCTCTCAACGATTCCGCGAGCCAATCGATTGCCGCCTGCACGCCGCCCTTTCGATGCGGGATCGCCAGGGCGTCCAGAGCAGTCTCGATCACACCCAGTGTGCCGAGCACCATTGGCGCGTTGAGGTGGCCCATATGCGCGATCCGGAAGGCCTTGCCTGACAGTTCGCCGATCGCGAGCCCCAGCACGACGCCACACTGCGCCTTGCAGAAATCGATGAACTGTGTCGGATCGCGCCCATCCGGCATGAGCACGGCCGTAACCGTATCGGAACGTTCTTCCGGACGCAGGATGTTGAAACCGAGCCCGCCGTCCTTGGACCACGCACCGACCGCCTGGCGCACAGTCTCGCCGAGCACGCGATGCCGCCGGAACACGTTGTCGAGCCCCTCGCGGAAAATCATGTCGAGCGCCTGGCGCAGGCCGAACAACAGATGTTCGGGCGGGGTGCCCGCATACTTCTGGTAGTGCCATTCGCCCTCGCGCGCCGTCCAGTCCCAGTAGGGCGTACGCAGGTCGGCACGCTTGTGCACTTGCCGGGCGCGGTCATTGGCGGCCGCGAACGCAAGGCCGGGAGGCGTCATGAGCCCCTTTTGCGAAGCCGCCATCGCGATATCGACACGCCAGGCATCCATCTCGAACGGCATGCAGCCGAGGGAGGCGACGGCATCGACGCAGAACAGACCCTCATGCCCGGCCGCCCTGATCGCCTCGCCGATTGCCTCGATGTCGTTGACGACCCCGGAAGCCGTGTCGACCTGGACCGCCAGGATCGCTTTGACCTTGCCGCCTCGGTCAGACCTGAGACGCGCTTCAACCTCTTCCGGGCGCACCGCGCGCGACCAGTCTCCCGGCAGCACCTCGACATTGATCCCGAGCTTCTGCGCCTGCTCGCCCCAACCGCGAGCGAACCGGCCGCTCTCCAGAACGAGTACGGTATCGCCGCGCGAAAGCACGTTGGTGATAACGGCCTCCCAGACCCCGTGCCCGTTCGCGATGTAGATGTAGGTGCGGCCGGACGTCCGGAACAGGCGGCCGAGATCGGCCAGCAGGCTGTCTGTTATCCCGACGAGATCACCGGCATAGATGTCGATGGCCGGGCGGTGCATGGCGGCCAGCACCTCGTCGGGTATCGTCGTCGGTCCGGGGATCGCGAGAAACTCCCGCCCTGCTCGAACGCTCATCTCAAACTGCCTCACTCGATGTAGGAACGGCCTCGCCGGACGCCGGCGCAGTCGCCTGATTGTTGCGCGTCACGCAAGCCAAAGCTATAGCCTGACCTGGACCTTGATCCGGCGCTTGCCCTCGATCTGGCGCCCCCTTGCGATATTCACGTTTCTCCGGTGCTTCATGTCGACCTATATGCTCAACAAGATGATCCGCGAGATCAATCGCGACCCTCGGCGGCGACAGGCATACTTCGACTCGCCCGCCGATTTCGCGCAGGCTTATCAGATCACGGACGAGGAGCGCCGGGCGTTTCTCGAGCGGGACATCGGCAAACTCTATAAGCTGGGCGTACACGGCTTGATCCTCAGGCCCTTCACCCTGCTTCACAAGATGCCGGAGCCCGAGTACCTGCGCGCCATCCGAACCTGACGACGGAAACGCTTTGCACAACCAGGACACCACAAATGCCTATAATCTACGCCTGCGCCGCAAGCCACGCCCCCGGCATCACCGCCTGGACCGAAGCCGCTCCGGAACAGCAGTCCGCCGCCGTGAAAACCGGCTTCGCCAGCCTGGCGCAGGAGCTGGCTTCGGCCGCACCCGATACCGTTTTGGTCCTGACCTCGGAGCACTGGGCCAATTTCTTCCTCGATCACGCCAGCGCCTTCTGCATCGGTCGCGGCGAGACGTTCGCCGGACCGGTGGAACCGTGGCTGCGTGTTGAGCGCCGGTCGATCATGGGCAATCCGGCGCTTGCGGCGCGCATTCTCGAGCACTGCTACGCCAACGGCTTCGAGCCGTCCCACTCGCATGAGCTCGAATTCGATCATGGCACGATGGTCCCGCTTTCGTTTCTCACCCCGGACATGGACCGCAAAGTCGTGCCGATCTTCTTCAATACGCTGGCGGCCCCGCGCCCGACGCCGCAGCGATGCCTTGCGCTCGGACAGATGCTGCGGCCCGCGCTCGACGCTGCGCCCGAACGCATCGCGATCATTGCCACCGGCGGCCTCTCGCACGATCCCGGCGAGGTCAATCACGGCGTCGTCGATACCGAGTTCGATGCCGACTTCCTGCGTCGGATGGAAAGCGCCGACCTCGATGCGCTCGCTGAATATTCCGATGCGGAACTGCTGGCCGCAGGCGCCGGTACCCTCGAATTGCTGGCATGGATCTGCCTCGCCGGAATCATGGGCGCCTCCAAGCCTGCGACTGTCGCCTATCAGGCGGTGAAGCCCTGGGCCACCGGCGTCGGCATGATCTCGTACGGTGCTCAGGACGCTGAGCGCAAGGCCGCCTGACATGAAGCCTGCAAGCCATGTCGCCGTCGATCATATCGATCTGAAGCGCTTCGCGGAGCAGGCCTTCGCGACACGTGGCATGGCGCCGGAGAATGCCGAAATCCTGGCCGACACCCTCGTTTGGGCCGACCTTCGCGATGTCGGCTCACACGGCGTCTTCCGGTTGCCGCGCTATCTCAAATTCATGGATCGCGGCGAGATGGATCCCAAGGCGCGGATCGAGCCGAGGCTCGAGCTCCCGGCCGCGCTGGTATTCGAGGCCAACAAGGCGCCTGGCGCTCTGGCGATGATGCATGCGACGAGGGCCGCATCGGAACGCGCCAAGACCGTGGGTCTCTGCTACGCCATCGTCTCGCACACGACCCACACCGGAGCGATCGGCTATTTCGCCCACCGGGCCGCGCAACGCGGTTTTGCTGCCATCGTCGCCAGCGCCGGCACCCCCAACATGGCCTACCATGGCGCACGTGTGCCGAGCATTTCGACCAGCCCCGTTTCGATCGCCGTCCCCGGCGGCCGGCACGGCGTCATCGCTCTCGACATGTCGACGGCGATCCTCGGCATCGGACGCCTCGCACAGGCCAAGGAGCGCGGCGAACCGCTGCCCGAGGGGATCGCCCTCGACGGCGATGGCAATCCGACCACCGACGCGGCCAAGGCCACCACGCCGCTCCCGCTCGGCGGCGCCAAGGGCTCAGGGCTGGCGCTGATGCTCGAATGTATCGGCGGGCTGCTGGCAGGCTCGCCGATCCTGGCGGGAATGATCGCGCCGGGCTGCAGGATCGGGCACGCGCACAACGGCATCGTGATCGTGCTCGACATCAAGCAGTTCAGGCCCGTCGCGGACTTCGAAGCCGATCTCGAGGAATTGGCCGCTGCCGTGAAATCCTTGCCCCGCCGCGATGGCGTCGATCAACTGCTGTTGCCGGGCGAACGCGGGAATGCGGCTCTGGAGCAGGCGCTCGTCCACGGCGCGCGCATTTCGGCCGGAACCTGGGCGGAGCTGGAAAAGATCTCTGCCGCGACCGGCATACCGCTGCCGGCGCCGAAGTATTGACATCCATGAGATTGACAGCACCCTGAACATAACTGCCGTGCGTGCCCGTTCGCATCCGGGGCCTGTTCCTCAGTCGATCATGGCATCCGGCACGAATGTCGCGATCTGCGGGAATATGACCAGGATCACGACGCAAACGACCATTGCGACCCAGAACGGCAGTATGCCCTTGAAGATCTCCGTGATCGGGACGTCGGGCACGAGGCCCTTGACCACGAAGACGTTGATGCCCACCGGCGGACTGATAAGCCCCATCTCCAGCACGATCACCATCAGCACGCCGAACCAGATCAGATCGTAATTGAGCGCCTTCATGATCGGAATGACGATCGGGAGCGTGAGCACCAGGATCGAGAACCCCTCCAGGAACATGCCGAGAATAACATAGATCACCAGCACGATGGCCAGGATGGCGACGCGCGGCAACTCCAGATCGACGAGAAAGCCTGCGACCATACTGGGCAGACCGCTGAGCGCCAGGAACGGTCCGAACACAAGCGCGCCGATGAGCACAAGAAACACGAACGACGTGGTCTTGACCGTTTCGAGCAGCACATCCGCCAGGCTCGTGCGGTTGATTGCGCCACGCCAGACGGCGAACACCATGGCGAGGAATGCGCCGACGGCCGCAGCCTCCGACGGCGTGAAAATGCCCAGATAGATGCCGCCGATCGATGCGCCGACAATCACGAGCATGGGGCCAGACTGTACGATCGACCGTGCACGCGTGCGCGCATCCGACCGCGCGGCAGACGGTCCAAGCTCCGGATCGATCCGTGTCCAGATTGCAATTGTGATGACGAACAGCGCGGTAAGAAGAAGACCCGGCAGGACCCCCGCCAGCAGCAGCCGGCCGATCGATTCCTCGGTCAGGATCGCATAGATGATGAAC
Organism: Hyphomicrobiaceae bacterium; assembly: GCA_050186055.1. Taxonomy (GTDB): domain Bacteria; phylum Pseudomonadota; class Alphaproteobacteria; order Rhizobiales; family Hyphomicrobiaceae; genus CAMDPA01. Next base: position 5,006 of record JBFWYV010000071.1, read on the forward strand.
GCCGTGGACGGTGGAATCAGAATGCCCAGCGTACCGCCCGCAGCAACCGTGCCGGTCGCAAGGCTGGCACGGTAATTATAGCGCTTCATCTCCGGCAGGCACACTTTTCCCATCGTCACCGCGGAAGCGACGCTGGAGCCGGACACCGCCGCAAAGCCTGCGCAAGCCACCACGGTCGCACTCGCCAGCCCGCCTCGCCAGTGACCGAACCATGCGTTGGCCGCCGCGAACAGGTCCCGGCTCATGCCCGAGGCAGCAGCGAAATTGCCCATCAGGACGAACAGAGGGATGACGGCCAGATCGTAATTTGCAGCATACGAATAAGGATAGCTTCCGAGCACGGCCAGCGCGGATTGCCACCCGTTGAGCCACCCGAACCCGATGATGCCGACAAGCAGCATCGAGATCCCGATCGGCATCCTGAGCGCCAGCAGGAGCAGCATCGCTGCGATACCGATGAGACCGACCGCATGTGAGCTCAGCATGTCGCCATTCACTCCGGTCTTCGCCGCACCGAGTTGATGCCTTGGATGAACAGCACGACCGCGAACATCGCCGAGCCGAACGCCGCCACAAGCATGAACGGATAGAACGGAATGAACATCATGTTGGAGGTCTTGTAGGTGGTGGCCAGCGCCTCTCTGGCCGTCTGCCACGCGATGACGGAGAACAGGAGGCCTCCTGCCCACGCGATCACCAGCGGCAGCAACCTGAGCGCTGGCCGGTCCAGCGCCTTCTCGAACAGATCCACGCTGATGTGACCGCCGGTCCAGCCACAGTACGCGATACCAAGGAAAACGATGATTGCCATCGAGAGCTGCGTGACCTCCTGCGAGCCTTCGAACGGCCTGTTGAACACATACCGCAGGACCACATCGGCGACCGTCATCACCATCAGCAGCAGCAGCACGATGCCGCCGACGAGAGCCATCAGGCGCAGCAAGCCGGAGAACGCTTTCATCAGGTGCCTCGATGTGCGGGTCTGAGCCGTCGGACTGCCGGTGAACGAACGATTTGCCCGGCCTTATCGGACGGGCATTGCGCCCGCTGGCTCATCGACTCTGTCGCCTCTTCGGCCACTGCCGCGCTCCGCCGGGAGCGGCAGCGACCATTCAGGACAAACCCGGTCACATGAGACCGTAGGATTTGACCAGAGCCGTCGCTTTCAGCCCTCTCTTGTCACCCGCCTCGGCCGTGCTTTTGATCAGAGGTCTGAATGCATCCATGAACTTCTTGTGTTCGTCGGCAGACAGCTCGATCAGTTCCTTGTCCTTGTTCGCCCTTACGGCCGCGATGGTCTCCGCCGTCCTGCCGTCGTAAGCTTCCGCGCCTTTGAGGCTGAGTCGCAGGCCGGTTGTATCGTCTATGACCTTCCTGAGATTCGGCGGCAGCCTATCGTAGCGCGCCTTGTTCATCGCGACGAGGAACGGCGAGCGGCCAAGCGGTGCGCCGATCGTGAAGTACTTGGCGACCTCGGTCAGCTTGAAATCGAGACCGGCCGACATCGGAATCATCGCCGCATCGACGACGCCGCGCTCAAGCGAGTTGTAGATCTGCGTCACCGGCATATCGATCGGGACCGCGCCAAGCGCCTTGAGCTGATCGGACTGGGCGCGCGACGGCGTCCGGATCTTCATGCCTTTGACGTCGGCCACCGACCTGATCGGCTTGGACCGGCTCATGAATCCAGCCGTGTCCGAGTTCCAGAGCATCAGCACCTTTGCCGCTTTGAAATCGCGGGCGAGGTACTCGTCCAGGTGCTTCCAGATTTTCCTCGTGCCGTCCGCGGCGCTGTTCGACATCCCCGGCAGCTCGGTGAGTGTCACCGCCGGGAAGTCGCTCGCCGTATAGCCAGGCAGCGTAAATACGATATCGGCGATGCCCTGTTCCATCTGGCGATAGAGTCCGGGCGGCTTGCCGCCAAGCTGCATGGATGGAAACAGCTTGACCGTGAGATTGCCGCCGGAAGCCTTCTTGACTTCCTCCGTCCACGGCACCAGCACCTTGGCATAGATGATGTGGCTTGGCGGTACGAACGTGGATAGCTTGAGCTCTTCGGCTGCGAACGCATGCCGGAGCGGCAGCCCTGCGGCGGCCGACACGGCGAGAGTCCCGGTCATGAAGGTTCTTCGTGTGGTCGTCATGATATTCCTCCCAAGATGCTCTGGCCTCATAGGCCGGCTTGCTTATTGCTTTCCGTTATCATGCGCGGATCGCGCGCGAGGTCAAATCAAACAACGCGCGATCATCGCACGGAACACGATCGCCGGTTCCCCAATGCGCGCGAACGCAAGCTGTGGGCGCGCTCCCAACGCCCGCTGACGGCACGTCCCTGAACTGCCCAGGGACTTGCTGACTCCACCGCAGAAACACCGGAGGGTTTGACATGCCGACATCGTCAGCACCCGCTCTTCCGCCCCGGCTGGCACGGATCGTCCACGCAGAATACCCTCGCTTCAGCGCCGGCGAGATGGCGCGCCGCCGGTCCGCGGTCGAACGCATGCTGGCCGAAGCTGAATGCGATCATCTGGTGTTCTATGGCGCCAATCGGTTCGGCGGCGCTGTGAACTGGCTGACCGGCTGGCCGGTAACGACCGAAGCGGCATGCGTCCTGACCCCGGCACGGCGCGATACGCTCTACATCCATTATTTCAACCATCTGCCGCTGGCCCGCATTCTCGCCGCCGACGCCGACGTCCACTGGGCCGGACCGTCAGCGGTCGGCAGCGTCGTCGGCGAGCTTCAGCGGCGCGGCGCTGCCCGCGATCGCGTCGCCCTGATCGGCCCGCTCGGCTGGCAGGGACATGCCGTGCTCTCCCAGGCTTTCGGCACCATCAAGGGACTTGATCGCGAGTTCGTCGAGCTGCGCCGCATCAAGTCGGCGGAAGAGCTCGACTGGATGCGGATCGGCGCCTGGCTGTCCGACCTCGGCATGGCCGCAATGCGAGACCACGTGCGACCCGGGATGAGCGAACGCGCGATTCACGACGTGATCGAGCGCGGCTACGTCGCGGCCGGCGGCGGCCACGGCATTCACTTCACCGCATTCACCCCGATGCATCGGCCCCGAATGCCCGTCCCCGCCCAATGGGCCTCGAACCGGAAGCTCGCCGCCGGGGATGTCCTGTTCGCCGAGATCACGGCACAGTTCTGGGACTATTCCGGCCAGGTGCTGCGGACTTTCACCGTCGGCACACCACCCAGCGGGCTCTACCGCGACCTGCATGACACCGCCGAAGCCGCATTCGACGCCATGGTTTCCGTGATCCGCGCCGGCGCCAGGCCAGCCGATGTCGTCGAAGCCGCCGGCGTGATCGAGGACCGCGGCTTCACCACCATCGACGACATCGTGCACGGCTATGGCGGCGGCTATCTTCCGCCGGTTCTATCATCCAGGAGCCGGACCGAGGGGGCGCACCCGGTTCCCGATCGTGCCTTCGATGCCGGAATGCTGCTCGTGATCCAGCCCAACGTCGTCACCAGGGATGGCTCGGCCGGCGTACAGACAGGAGAGATGGTGCTCGTCACCGAAACCGGTGTGAAACGCATGCATCGGATGCCGAGAGGATTGGTCCGGATCGGCTGAAGCCATGCGATCGTTCACCATATCCGGCCTGATCGAATATTGACGTCGCGCACAAAACCGGGTTTGCCGAGATCGGCAGGCTTCAGCGGACCAGGATAAGCGCATGAACGTTCTTCTGATTGGCTCCGGCGGGCGCGAGCATGCGCTGGCGTGGGCGCTCTCCTCCAGCCCGCTGCTCGACATGCTCTATTGTGCCCCTGGCAACCCGGGAATTGCCGAGGTGGCCCGGTGCATCGACCTCGACGTCGCCGACCACGCAGCCGTCGAAGCCTTCTGCCGCGCCAACGCGATCGGCCTCGTTGTCGTCGGACCGGAAGCGCCGCTGGTGGCCGGTCTCGCAGACGACCTTGGCCGCGCCGGCGTCAAGGTCTTCGGACCATCCAAGGCGGCCGCACAGCTCGAAGGCTCCAAGGGCTACACCAAGGACCTGTGTCGTGAGGCCGGCATTCCGACCGCTGCTTATCGCCGCTTCGATAATGCTGCAGCCGCCAAAGCCTATATTGCCACTCAATCCGTACCTATCGTGATCAAGGCTGACGGACTGGCTGCGGGCAAAGGTGTCACGATCGCCGAAACCCGCGCCGATGCCGATGCAGCCGTTGATGCCTGTTTCTCGGGCGCCTTCGGTGCCGCCGGCGCGGAAGTCGTCGTCGAGGACTATCTCGTTGGCGAGGAAGCAAGCTTTTTCGCCCTGGTGGACGGCAGGAGCGCCCTCGCCCTGGCTACGGCTCAGGACCACAAGCGCGTCGGTGACGGTGATACCGGACCTAATACCGGAGGCATGGGCGCATATTCGCCGGCCCCGGTCGTGACGCCGGAGATCGCCCGGCAAGTCATGAGTGAGATCATCGAGCCGACGGTGGCCGCCATGGCTGCGCGCGGCACGCCCTACAAAGGTGTGCTCTATGCCGGGCTGATGCTGACGGAGAACGGCCCGAAGCTGATCGAGTACAATGTGCGCTTCGGCGACCCCGAGGCTCAGGTGCTGATGATGCGGCTGAAGTCGGATCTGCTTCCGGCCCTGCTCGCAACCTGCGACGGCGTCCTCTCCTCATTCGATCTGCGCTGGCGCGACGAGGTGGCGCTGACGGTGGTAATGGCTGCGAAAGGCTATCCCGGCGTTCCCGAACGAGGGAGCGAGATCAAGGGCCTCGACCGGGCGCGCGAGGTCGAGGGCGTCGAGATCTTCCACGCCGGCACGCGAATGGACGGAAACCGTCTGGTGGCGAACGGCGGACGGGTGCTGAACGTCACGGCGCTCGGATCGACCATCGAGGAAGCCCAGCGGCGCGCCTATGAGGCAATAGCGATGATCGACTGGCCCAGCGGCTTCTGTCGCAGCGATATCGGCTGGCGCGCGATTGGCCGCGATTTCAGATCGCCTTAAGGACTTGGCGGTAGCCTCGCTGGGAGTGTCACGCGCGCAACAGGGCACCGAGCGCCAGCCGGCCTAATTTCAGGGTTGCAAGTTGGCACCGAGAGCCCTGAGGATGAGCCGATGACGACCATCTCCCGGATCACCTGCGCAACGATGGTCACGTCGCTGGCTCTCGGCTGGGCAATTTCCGTCCCTGCCCTGGCATCAGGTCAGCCTCATGGCGCAGCGACTCCCGCCACCGGCATCTCTCAGGATAAACCGGCGCAGCCTCAAAAGCGCCCGCCACAACTCGTAACGGCGCTCAGCGAAACGGTTGTCGAAGTCCCCGTGACGCTCGGACTGGTCGACGGCCGAACCGTCACCGCCAACATGGTTATCACGCATTTCAAGCCTGAAGGGGCCGGCCCGTTCCCCGCCGTCATCCTCAATCACGGACGCAGTGCCTCCAACCGGCAGACGCCGCCGCGCGTGCGCATGCTGCCATTGGTTCGCTTCTGGGCCCGTCGCGGATTCGCCGTCGTCGTCCCCACCCGGGTCGGCTACGGCGCGCTCGGCCAGGCCATCGATCCGGAATGGGGCGGTCCCTGCTCGAGAGCTGATTTCAAGCCGGTCATCGAGGCGATGGCCGTGCAGGGCGCGGCCGCAGCCGAGTTCGCCGCCAGGCTGGCTCATGTCGACGGCACCCGCATTCTCATGACCGGCATCTCGTACGGCGGCATCGGTGCGCTGGCGGCCGCCGCAAAGTCGGTACCCGGCGTCATTGGCGCCATTAATTTCGTCGGCGGTGTCGGCGGTCGTCCCGAACGCCATGTGCACGACCCCTGCCAGCCGCATCCGGTAGCCGGCATCATCGCCGGACTGGGCGCCAGATCGCGCGTGCCGACGCTTTGGCTGTATTCGAAGAATGACAGATACTGGGGCGAGGACTGGCCGCAGCGCTGGTACCAGGCATTCAAGGCCGCAGGCGGCAGCGCCGAACTGGCTCTGCTCCCCCCGGTCGACAGCGACGGGCACAAGCTGGCCAGCCGCGGCTTCCCGTTGTGGCGTCCCGTCGTCGACCGCTTCATCGCACGCCTCGGGTTCGAAGTTCCGTCTGCGCACAGCCCCCTGCCGGCCTCCGGATATGCGCAGTTGGATGACATCGAGAAAGTTCCCCATATAACCGAGGCGTCACGCATCCGTGGCTACAGCCAGTTCTTGAAGGCGGACGTGCCGCGCGCCTTCGCGCTCGCGCCGAGCGGGGCGTGGTCGTGGCGGCGCGGACCCAAGGCAGCCGACGAAGCTCTGGCGAATTGCCGGAAACGCGCGCACATGCCGTGCCGGCTCTATGCTGTGGACGATCGCGTCGTGTGGAAGGGCGATAGTCAGGTTTCCGATGTGCCGGCCAGTAGGTGAACCGGCAGGTGAGACGGACACGGAGTGCACGGAGAGAACAGACGGAGCCGAGGACATCCGCGACCATGAATGATCGGGACACCGGCAGATCCGGGCTAGTGGCGAAAGTTCCGAAGATCGGCCTGGCCCTGGGCGGCGGCGGCGCACGCGGCCTGGCTCATATCCTGGTGCTCGAAGTCTTCGACGAGTTGGGCATCCGCCCGCACCTCATCGCCGGGACCTCGATCGGCGCGTTGTTTGGATCGGTTTACGCCAGCGGCATGCCTGGCTTTCGCATCCGCGCCATGGCCGAAGAAACCCTCGGACGCCGCCTCGATCTTGCCCGCCAGTTGTTTGCCGCCCGCTCCGATCCCGTACAGAAGGTGTTGCGGCTGCTGCCGCTGCGGTCGTCTCTTCTCAACCCCGAGACGCTCATCGATCTCCTGATCCCGGAGTTGTCGAACCTGTCATTCTCCGATCTGGCGATACCCGTGAAGGTGATCGCGACCGATCTGCCGATGCATGAAACGATAGTGCTGGATGAAGGTCCGCTGAAGCCGGCCGTCGCCGCCAGCATCGCGATCCCGTTGATTTTCTCGCCCGTGAAGCACCAGGGACGGCTGCTCGTCGACGGCGGCCTGGTCAACCCGCTTCCCTACGAGGTTGCCGCCGAAGACGCCGACATCACGGTTGCGATCGATGTCAGCGGCGCATCGCGGGAGGCCGAATTCAATGGCCGGCTGACCGCCGTGGAAGTGCTGATGCAGTCCGTCCAGATCATGCAGAAGTCGATCACGCGCCAGAAGATGCTGCACGTGCAGCCCGACATCTACGTCGATGTCGACCTCGATCGGTTCGGTGCGCTGGAATTCTGGCGGGCGAAGGAAATCCTGGCCGCCGCCGAGCCGGTCAAGGTCTCCCTGCGGCGTCAACTGCGGCGGCTGCTCGAAAGCGAGACCGTCACGCCTCTCTCTGAGAGCGAAGCCTCCAATTCGCCGCCGCCGCTTCCTCCACGCCGGACGCGACGCTTGGGACGTGAATAGCTCATCGCCGTCCCCGGTTACCCCCTCAAAGCCTTGAGAACCTCGACCGCCGCCGTCTCATTGCGCGGGGCCATGATGTGGGCGCCGGCAATTCCTGGGATGCTCCGCATCTCCTGGATGGTCTCGACGCAAATGCGGATGCCCTCCGCCCGCGCCTGGTCCTCGCTCACGGCCTCCAGACGCGAGATCATCGCATCCGGGATGATGGATCCGTAGAGATTGTCGCGGATCCATCGGGCCGAACGCGCACTGCGCAATGGCACGACGCCGACGATCAGCTTGATGCGGTCACCGAGCCCGTGCTCGGCAAGCCGCCCCGCATACCGCCGCAGAATGTCGGTATCCATGCAGAACTGTGTCTGAGCGAACGTCGCCCCGGCATTAGCCTTCGCTTTCAGCCCTTTCGGCTCCCAGCCGGCTGGAGGATCAATCGGCATGTCGGCAGCGCCGATCATCACCCCCGGCAATCCCCCTTCGATCACACGTCCCGTCGGCAACTCCCTCTCATCCCGCATGCGGCGGATCATGTCGATGAGCTGACCGGAATTGAGATCGAATACGCCTTTGGCTTCGGGCTGGTCGCCGACCTTTGGGTCATCGCCGGTCATGATCAGGAAGTTGCCGACACCAAGCGCGGCAGCGCCGAGGATATCGGCCTGGATCGCGATCCGGTTCCGGTCGCGGCAGGTGATCTGCATGATCGGATCGATGCCGTTTGCGGCGAGGATCGAGCTCGCGGCCAGCGCACACATGTGCACGCGTGCGCTGGCGCTGTCAGTCAGATTGACGGCGTCGGCAAGACCGCGAAATGGCAGCGCCTTATCCAGAAGCCTGGCAGGATCGGCCGAGACCGGCGGCGTGATCTCGGCAGTCATCACGAACTGCCCGGCAACGAACCGGTCAGCCAGCCTTGGTGCGGAAACGTCAGTCGGTGCCGGTGATGCCAATCGAGCCGCTCCTTCCAGCAACAGCGGATAGTGGACGAGTTATCCCGACCCTCGCTACCAACTATAAGGTTGGGACATCAACCTCAGCGACACGCCCCGGCAGTGGGCATCTCCGCATGCGCAGATTCAGCCCAGCGGCAGCTCGGTCCGGTAGGCGACCTGCTTCAGCGCGAAGCTCGACTTGATATTGGCGATGCCCGGCACACGGGTCAGATGATCAATCAGGAAGCGCTCGTAAGCATCGAGATCGGCGACCACCACGCGCAACAGATAGTCGGCCTCGCCCGTCATCAGATAGCACTCCATGACCTCCGGCCGCCGCAGCACGGCAGCCTCGAACGTCTCCAGCGCCCCTTCCACCTGCCGCTCCAGCGTCACCGAGACGAATACGCTGACCGGCAGCCCCACCGCCTTCTGATCGATCACCGTGGCATAGCGCGTGATGATCCCCGCAGTCTCCAGCCGGGCCACCCGTCGCGCGCAAGGGGATGCCGAAAGGCCGACCTTGTCCGCCAGATCGACGTTGGCGATCCGCGCGTCCGCCTGCAGAGCCTTAAGGATCTCATGGTCAATTCGGTCGAGGGTGTTGTTTGGCAATTATCACCTTTTTTCGGACAATCGATAACATAATCCACCATTCAAGCCTATTCAAAAAGGCGAAAAAGCAAGGATTCGCTAGAGGCAATCAGGATACCTTGCGCTTCTCCCCGAACCTCGGAGGCACCCGAAAATGACCATTCAGCTCAAGGTCGACAGCCCGCCGCCGGCCCAGGTGCAGCAGGCAAGCGAGATCCAGATCCTGTCGGCGCTCGAGTGCAAGGTGCTGTGGCTGTCGTCGTGGATGATCCACCATGCCAACCACATCCGCGAGAACCGCGATGGGCTCAAGGTCGGCGGCCACCAGTCGTCCTGCGCATCCGCCGCCTCGCTGATGACGGCGCTGTTCTTCAAGGCGCTGAGGCCGGAGGACCGGATCGCCGTCAAGCCGCACGCCGCGCCGGTATTCCACGCCATCCAATATCTGCTCGGCAGGCAATCGCTCGACCGTCTCGAAAGGTTCCGCGCGTACGGCGGCGCCCAGGCCTATCCCTCACGCACGAAAGACGCCGACGGCGTCGATTTCTCCACCGGCTCGGTTGGTCTCGGCGTGGCGACGACGCTGTTCGCCTCGATCGTGCAGGACTATCTCGCCGCCCGCCAAACTCTGATGCCGACGGGACGGATGGTCGCCATCATGGGCGATGCGGAACTCGACGAGGGCAACGTGTTCGAAGCCTTGCTCGAAGGTTGGAAGCACGACGTGCGCAATCTGTGGTGGGTGATCGACTACAACCGTCACAGCCTCGACGGCACGGTCAACGACAACCTGTTCCAGAAGATCACCCAGTTCTTCGAGACGGTCGGCTGGCGAGTCGAGAACCTGAAGTACGGCAAGGAGCTGACGCGCGCCTTCTCAGGCCCCGCAGGCGAAGCATTGCGCCGCTGGATCGACGAATGCCCCAACCAGCTCTATTCGGCGCTCACGTTCAAGGGCGGATCAGCCTGGCGCGCACGGCTGAACAGAGATCTTGCCGGCACAACCGGGCTTGCCGAACTCCTCGATAGCCACGACGACGCCGGTCTGCACCGCCTGATGACAAACCTGGGCGGCCACGACATGACGACTCTCACGCAGGCATTCGAGGCCGCCGGCGCCAGCGATGCCCCGTGCTGCTTCATTGCCTACACCATCAAGGGCTACGGCCTGCCGCTCGCCGGTCACCGCGACAACCACGCCGGCTTGATGACCCCTGCGCAGATCGCGGGCCTCAAGACGGACTGGGGCATCTCCGACGGAGAGGAATGGGACAGGTTCTCTGGGCTGGACATTCCGGACGAAGAGCTCGAGCGCTTCCTGGCCGATGTGCCCTGGCGCGAGAAGCCGCTGACGCAGGCGCGACGCCCGGCGATCATCAAGGGCGCCATCCCGGCGCCGGCATCTCAGAAGACCTCGACGCAGGCCGCGTTCGGTTCCTTGCTGGCCGAGATTGCCAAGGCCAACGACGCCCTCCGGCATCGGATCGTCACAACGTCGCCTGACGTTGCGGTCTCGACCAACCTCGCAGGCTTCATCAACCGCCTCGGCGTATTCCATCGCACCGAGCACACCGACGTCTTTCGCGAAGAGCACGTCGCATCTCCGCTCAAGTGGACCCAAGGCCCATCCGGCCAGCACATCGAGCTTGGCATCGCAGAAAACAACCTGTTCCTGATGCTTGCAGCCCTCGGCCTCTCCGAGCCATTGTTCGGCGAGCGCCTGCTGCCGGTCGGCACCGTCTATGATCCGTTCGTCAATCGCGGGCTCGATGCTCTCATCTACGCCTGTTATCAGGATGCACGGTTCATGCTGGCCGGCACGCCATCCGGCATCGCCCTGGCCCCCGAAGGCGGCGCTCACCAGTCCATCAACACGCCGCTCGTCGGCATGACCGTCCCAGGTCTCGCGAGCTTCGAGCCGGCGTTCGCCGACGAGCTGGCAACGCTCATCGAGTGGGGCTTCCAGCATATGCAACGGCGCAACGGCGGCGCGGTCTATCTGAGACTGTCGACCCGGCAGATCGAGCAGCCGCAGCGCCGGATGTCGTCTGATCTCTCGGCAAACGTAACGGCAGGAGGCTATTGGCTGGCTGAACCGACCCCCGACGCTTCGCTCGCGGTCGCCTATGCCGGCGCCGTCGCACCCGAAGCCATCGAGGCTCATCGCCGGCTCCAGACGACGCATCCCGGCGTCGGCCTGCTGGCGATCACTTCCGCAGACCGGCTGCATGCGGATTGGCTGGAACATGGCCCCGACAGCCACATTGCCGGATTGCTCGCGCGGATTCCAGCCAGGGCCGGCCTGGTCACCGTGCTCGACGGCCACCCTGCCGCCATGTCGTGGCTTGGCGCCGTCGCCGGACACCCTATCCGGCCTCTCGGCGTTACCCGCTTCGGCCAGTCCGCCAACATCCCCGATCTGTTCCGCGCCTACGGCATCGATGCCGATTCGATCGTCACCGCGGCAGAACGCCTGTCCCGCCCGATCCAGCCGTAGGTCGGGCAGCCGGGAGTGCCGGAAGGACGCACGTTGTGGGCGGCACGCGGTTTCGTGCTATCAACCGCCCGCCAGGAATGCGCGCCCTACGGGCAGCGCCAGGATCTCCAACGTGCGCACCGACCTGTTCGACTTCGACCTCCCCGAGCATCTGATCGCGCTGCGGCCTGCCGACCCGCGTGACAGCGCGCGCATGCTGGTGGTCGGCGACGATCTGCGGGACTGTACGGTGCGCGATCTCGTGATGATTCTGCGCCCCGGCGATGCCCTCGTCGTCAACGATACCCGCGTGATCCCCGCCGCCCTGCGTGGCGTCCGGCTTCGCGAGGACGCCCGCGCCGCCATCGACTTCAATCTGATCAAGCGCATCGGCCCATCGCAATGGCGGGCTTTCGCCAGGCCAGCCAAGCGACTGAAGACCGGCGACATCGTACAATTCTCCGAACCCGGCCGCGTCTGCTTCGCCGGCGAGCTGGAAGCCACAGTCACCGAAAAGGGCGAAGCCGGGGAAGTCGAACTCGCATTCAGCTTGTCCGGCAGTTTCCTGGATGACGCCATCGCCGAGCGCGGAACCGTCCCGCTCCCCCCGTATATCGCCTTGAAGCGAGAACCGGATGAAACCGACCGCGCTTCCTATCAGACCATCTACGCCGAGAAGGAAGGCGCCGTCGCAGCCCCGACCGCAGGCCTACATTTCACGCCCGAGGTGATGCAGAGACTGCATGAGCGCGGCGTCGCCTGTCACACCGTGACCCTGCATGTGGGAGCGGGAACGTTCCTGCCGGTCAAGGCCGACGACACGACAGAGCATAAAATGCACGCCGAATGGTGCGAGCTTTCCGCAGAAACCGCCGTAGCGCTCAATGATGCACGCGCAAACGGCGGGCGCATCGTCGCCGTCGGCACGACATCCTTGCGCGTGCTCGAGAGCGCGGCGGCGGACGGCGACATCATCCGTCCATTCACCGGCGAGACGAGCATCTTCATCACGCCGGGCTATCGGTTCAAGGCCGTCGATGTTCTGCTGACCAACTTCCATCTCCCGCGGTCGACGCTGTTCATGCTCGTTTCGGCGTTCTCCGGCCTCGATACGATGAAAGCGGCATACGCTCATGCCATCGCCGAGAGCTATCGCTTCTACTCGTACGGCGACGCCTGCCTTCTATTGCGCAAGCCATGAGCCTGTCCTAGGCAACGAAACGCCATGACATCACCATTCGCCTATCGCCTGATTTGCCAGGACGGTCATGCCCGCCGCGGCGAGATCGCGACGCCGCGCGGCATCATCCGTACACCCGCATTCATGCCGGTGGGCACGGTGGCGACCGTAAAAGCGCTTTACCCCGAGCAAGTGGAACAGGCAGGCGCCGACATCATTCTCGCCAACACCTACCACTTGATGCTGAGGCCCGGACCTGAACGTGTGGCGCGCCTCGGCGGCCTTCACGCGTTCATGCGCTGGAAGAAGCCGATCCTGACCGATTCCGGCGGCTTCCAGGTCATGTCGCTGTCCGGTCTGCGTAAGATGAGCGAGCGAGGAGTTGAGTTCCAATCCCATCTCGATGGCGCCCGTCACCTGCTGACGCCGGAGCGTACCATCGAGATTCAGTGTCTTCTCGGCTCCGACATCATCATGCAGCTCGATGAATGCATCGAGTTGCCGGCCGGCCGGCAGCGCGCCGCCGAGGCCATGGAGCTGAGTGTGAGATGGGCTGCGCGCTGCAAGGCCGAGCTGCGCCGCCAGCAGGATGCCGGCACGGCAAGCGACGCCCAGGTCCTGTTCGGGATCGTCCAGGGCGGCACCGAACGCGATCTGAGACGAGCATCGGCTCAGGCGCTGGTTGGGCTGGATTTCCCGGGCTATGCGATCGGC
>JBFWYV010000072.1:0-18236 GCA_050186055.1 Hyphomicrobiaceae bacterium
GAACAAGACGCCTCCGAACGGCAGCAAGCAGCTATGAGCCGAACGATTGCCGATATGCTCCTGCCTCGACCCGTGGTGCATCCATGAGCGAAAGCGCACCTGCGGCACCCATCGGCCAGTCGTCGGGTGAGATTCAAGTCACCACGAACGGCCCCGGGCTGACCGACATCACCGCTCCGGTTGAGCATTGGCTGAAGCAGATCGGCGCGACCGAAGGCATCCTCACCCTGTTCGTCCGCCATACCTCGGCTTCACTGACGATCCAGGAGAATGCCGATCCCGACGTCCGCGACGACCTGATGGCCGCCCTCGGACGCCTGGCGCCGGAAGATGCCGGCTGGCGCCATACCACCGAAGGGCCGGACGACATGCCCGCGCATGTCAAATCGATGCTCACATCCGTCAGCATCGCCGTTCCAGTATTGGACCGAACGATGCGTCTGGGCACATGGCAGGGCGTCTACGTCATCGAGCACCGCACCGCTCCCCATCAGCGCCACGTCGCGCTTCATTTCCTCGGTTCATTCAGGAGAGGTCAGAGCTGACCTACCGCCTCGGCGCATCGTGTCCGGGCGGCTCCGGTGCCGACAACCGCTGAAATGAAAGCGCCCGCCGGGCTCAGCTTGCCCGCTTCAGCAAAAACCTGAACACGCCCGAGTTCTCGCTATGCTCGACCAGCTCATGTCCGGTCTGACGCGCGAACGCCTGAAAATCCGCCACGGCACCAGGATCCGTCGCCAGCACTTCAAGTGTCCCGCCGACCGGAACCTCGCCGATCGCCTTCTTGGCTTTGAGGATCGGAATCGGGCAGTTGGCGCCCTTGGTATCGAGTGTCTTGTCGGCCATATAGCTCATCTCCGTCCTGCTCACATCCGCACGAATTTCTCAGCCCACGCAGGCAGATCTATCTCTCTCGGCGCATCCGCCCCCGTCGGTCGTCACTTCTTCACCGGCCCTTGCTGGGCAAAATAAGCGGCCAGTGCCTTGATCTGGGTCTCGTCAAGAGATCGCGCCACCGACACCATCACCTGATTGGGTCTGACACCTGACTTATAGAGTTTCATCGCCTCGATGAAGTCGTCCTGCCCCAACCCGGCGATCGGTGGAATGCCGCTGTTCCTGCCCGCGCCGTCCCTGCGATGACACGTTACGCATTCCTGGGCAAGATGCTCGCCATAGGCCAGGAGGTCGCTGGCCGATACTGCCCTGACGCCGACGCTCTCCGCCAGACAGATCGGCAAAACGGCGCTGATCACCGTCCGCAGTTTCATTCTTCGCAGTTCTTTCCGGTAATCCATACGCGGCGCGCGACGGGACTTCGCCTTCAGCCCTTCTGCCGCGCCGGCTTGGCGCCTTCGGCAAATGTGTCTGCGGTGATGCCGTCATACCAGGCCAGGCTCTCCTCGAACGTCCGCTTGCGCAGAGCCGCGTCCTCGCCGACCTTCGAAATGAACCCCTCGAACGCCGAGAGGTCGTCCGCCTTGTAGTTCGCGCCGACCTTCACGCTGTCGTCCGGCGCAAGCATCGACCAGCACGTATTGCGATAGCGGGGCGGGAACCTCCTCTTGCCGGCAAGTTCGGTCTCGATCGCGCTCGCCACTGATTTCGCCTGGTTGTTCGCCGAGAAGCCGGACTTCGGCATTTGGCCGGCCTTGGACGCATCGCCCAGCACGTAGACGTCCTTCACCTTCGTCGAGGAGAAATCGCCCGGGTTGATGGGACACCAGTCGCCGTCCGTCACGCCTGCACGAAATACAATCCGGCCGGCCCTCTGCGAGGGAATCACATTGGCCACCGCCGCCTTGACGGTCATTCCGCTCTTGGCCTTGATTTCCTGCGTTTTCACGTCGATCCGCTCGACCGCGAAATCGTCGAAGTCGTCGGTCAGGTGATGCTCGATGATGCCGCTGTAGTACTTGTCGAACGCCTCCTTGAACAGCGCGCCTTTTGAGACCAACGTGCGCTTGGGATCGAGCACGATCAGTTTCGACTTCGGCTTATTCGTCTTCAGGAAATGCGCTATCATGCACATGCGCTCATAAGGCCCCGGCGGACAGCGATAGATCCCGGACGGCATGACCATGGCTACGACGCCGCCGTTCTCCATGTTGTCCAGTTGCCGTTTCAGAAGCTGGGTTTGCGCGCCGGGAAGATAGGCATGCGGCATCGATTTCGCAGCTTCCGCAGAATAGCCCGGCACGCTCTCCCACTTGAGGTCGATCCCGGGTGACAGCACCAGCTTGTCGTACCGCAGCGATTCGCCACCCGACAGCCGGACGGTCTTCCTGGCGGTATCGACGTCCGTCGCATGCGCATGCACGACATTCACGCCCAAGGCCCTCAGACCACTGTAGGAATGGTTCAGCGACTCGAAGGTGCGAAACCCGCCGAGATAGAGATTCGCGAAAAAGCACGTGGTGTAGACCTTGCTCGGTTCAACCAGCGTGACGTCGATCTGGGGCGCATTCTTCTTGATGTAGTGCGCAACAGTTGCCCCGCCTGGTCCGCCGCCGATGATGACGACACGCCCTTTGACCTGGGCGCTTGCGAACGGCGCAAGCGAAAATGCGGCAGCGGCCCCGCTTGCAGCAACTGCAAGCTTGCCGAGATCGCGCCGCGTGAACCTGTCCATTTGATCCTCCTAGACCGGCAGCTTCCCGACCTTGTGGGACGGTTTATCGACGAAAGGCTCGGGCGCCTCGCCCGGATTCGCAGCGGCAGCAGTTATCGCGCCTCATGATAGCCCTGATATTGAAAGTTCGAAGCCTCGACAACGCTTCGGTCGGTACGGCCATACCGAGCCTCACCGTGACTGGACCTCAGTCCGTGTGGCGTCAGTTGGGCTTAATCCCCCCTCTTTGGCTATTGCCCGGCCCACACCATATCGAGTCTGAGCACCTGCGCCAGGAGGACGGCAAACGCCCACGCGGCCGTCGAGCCGAACAGAAACCGAACCATGAGCATGTTGTTGATTCCGCGAGATTTAGCGTGCGACGTCATCGATCTTCCCGCAATCAATGACCGGCGTATGCTTATCAATGCTTGCGCGTAGGTCCGATCGCCGCCAGCGCCGCATCATGATCTCAGCCCGAGGCCGCTGGGTCTGAAATGAAGAGGATCTGAAGATGCCCGGAGACACCAACTATCCGATCGACCTTTCCATGAAGCCGGAGGTTACGGCGTTCTTCGACAAGGCCACGAATACCGTGAGCTATGTCGTCAAGGACCCGGCTTCGAACGCCTGCGCGGTCGTCGATTCCGTCATGGACTTCGACTACGCCGCCGGTCGTCTCTCGACGGACTCCGCCGACCGCATCATCGCCTACGTCAGCGAGCACGGGCTGACGGTCGAATGGCTGATCGAAACGCACGTCCACGCCGACCACTTGTCCGCCGCGCCCTACATCCAGGAGCGTCTCGGCGGCAGTCTCGGCATCGGCCGCGAGATCACGACGGTCCAGAACGAATTCGGCAAGATCTTCAATGAAGGCACGGAATTTCGGTGCGACGGAAGCCAGTTCGACCGGCTCTTCGAGGATGGCGACACGTATTCGATCGGCACGATGACGGCCTTCGCCGTGCACACGCCCGGCCACACCCCCGCCTGTATGACGCACGTGATCGGCAACGCGGCATTCGTCGGCGACACGCTGTTCATGCCGGACGGCGGCACCGCCAGGGCCGACTTCCCCGGCGGCGACGCGCGCCAGCTTTACCGGTCGATTAAAAAGATCCTGAGCCTGCCGCCGGAAATGCGGCTCTTCATCTGCCACGACTACGGACCGGGCGGACGCGATATTCGCTGGGAGAGCACGGTCGCGGACGAGCGCGCCAACAACATCCATGTCCACGACGGTGTATCCGAGGACGATTTCGTCAAAATGCGGTCGGACCGGGACGCGACGCTGGATATGCCGCGCCTCATCATTCCTTCGATTCAGGTCAACATGCGCGCCGGCCGGTTGCCAAAGGCGGATGAAACAGGCAAGCAGTACCTCAAAGTGCCGATCAACGAACTCTAACCCCGATTACGCTTCCAATTCAGGAATGCCGACCGCGTCAGGAGCGGGTCACGATGGAAATCAAGAAACTGACGGAAGACTTTGCTGTCTGCGGCCAGATCACCGCCGACCAGGTGCGCGATATTGCTGCAGCCGGCTTTCGCACCCTGATCTGCAATCGCCCTGACGACGAGCAAGTTGGCCAGCCGCCCCACGCACCGGTCGCCGAAGCAGCCGCCGCACATGGCCTGCACTGGGTCTATCTGCCTGTGACCAGCGGACAGATCACCGAGCGCGACGCGGAAAACCTGGCAGCGGCATTGAAGGACGCACCCACCCCGGTTTTGGCGTATTGCCGCAGCGGCGCACGCTCGACCATGCTCTGGCGGTTGGCTGATGCTCTTTGACGCCAATTCGGGCTCCGCGTCGTGGCCTAAGCGGTTTCGATAGCCGTCATCAACGGATTGCCATTCGGTCTGTGCAGCGCCGGTTGCACGGCCCGTATGCATATGATCACCTTGCGGATCGCCGGGAACCGCAGTCTATTGCGCGCCCTGGCACCACTTGAAGTGATCCTTCGATGCATTTCCTCCTCCTTTTGTCGATTTCCTGCTTCATCGGCTCGCTTTCGCTGCGCATGCTGGATCCGGTTGTCCCGCAAGTCGCCCGCGATCTGTCCACTGCGCCGGAGGCTGTAGCCCTGCTCTCCACGGCGTTCATGGCGTCATATGCGATCACCCAGCCGTTTCTCGGCGCGATCGCCGATGCGTACGGCAAGGTGCGCATCATCAAGCTTTGCAGTGCTGCACTCGCCTTGATGCTGGTTTTGATGGCTTTCGCCCCCACCATCGAGGTGCTCTATATCTCGCGCATTCTCGGGGGAATGTTCGGCGGCGGTGATTTCACCGTTGCACTGGCCGTCGTCGGAGACCGAGTACCGCTTGAGGGGCGGCAGGTCGCGCTCTCGAACCTGATCATGGCATCTCAATCGGCGCAGTTGTTCGGCGTCGCGGCGACTGGTTTCATTGCATCGTATTTCGGCTGGCGTTCCGCAGTCGGAGCCGCTGCCGTCGTTGCCATCATCGCCGCCATCATGCTGCAACGGAACCTCCACCCGCGGCCGGGCGTGACGCGCTATCCCTTCAATCTCGCGCGGCTCGCTTCGACATTTTCGCAGTTGGTCCGCAATCCGCGCACGAGAACCTGCTATTCCGGCGTTCTACTCGACGGCATGTCCGCTGCCGGGATTTTCCCGTTCATCGCAATCCTGCTGGAGCAGCAAGGCGAGGGTAGTCTTCGCGAAGCCGGTTTCGTGATTGCGGGGTTTGCGCTCGGCGGGATTCTTTACACGTTCACCGTCCGGCGGCTGCTGGCCTTGGTCGGCAACATGCTGCGACTGCTGCGCCTCGGCGGCATCATCTGTGCTGCCGCGATGGTTGGCTTCGCGTTCGGAGGACCGTGGCCGCTTCAAATGGCGTATTTCGCCGTCGCCGGCTTCGGCTTTTTCATGGTCCACGCCTCGCTCCAGGCGCAGGCAACCGACGTCGCTCCCGATCTCCGCGCCTCCTCGGTATCACTGCATTCGACCTTTTATACGCTCGGCATGGCCATCGGCCCCGCGATCTACGCCGTCGGAATCAACACGATAGGCGCCCGCAGTTCGGTCCTGATCGGCGCAGCCATCATGTTGATGATCGGCTTGCTGACTGCGGCAAGCTTCGAGCGCATTTCAGCGGGAGAGACAGCAAAAAGCAAAACGGTGTCCTGAAACACATCGGGCTGCAGCGCAGCCGACGTCCCGGTTCAGGATTCGTCCTGGCCGTAACGGTGCAGATCCATGCCTGAAGCCCGAAGCCAGTTCCGCGCCTCGTCCATCCGCGGCATGGTTTTCTTGACGAGCGCCCAGAACCGCGGCCCGTGGTTCATCTCGGCCAGATGCGCAACCTCGTGCGCGGCGACGTAATCCAACACCTGTGGCGGCGCCAATATCAATCGCCAGGAGAACGACAGCACGCGCGTCGTCGAGCAGGACCCCCACCGGCTCGACTGGTCGCGCAGCACGATGCGCTTCGGCCGGACCTTCAATCGCCCGGCATGAGCCTGAACGGCCTCGTCGATTGCATCGCGCGCACGTTCGATCAGCCAGTCGGTGAGCCGCTTCGGCGCATGTACAGCAGCGCCGGAAACGACCAGACGCGGCAACACGTCCGGACTCATCCGATGATCGACAGGCTCGACCTTAACCAGGAACCTCGCACCGGTTTTTCCGGTGAAATGCAGTTGATGAGGCAGTCCTCTGAACGGAATGATCGCGCCGTCTTCGAATGGCACGGGATTCGGAACAGCGCCCAGGTGCTGCTTCACCCAGTCCAGATGCGTGTTGAGAAAATTGCCGGCCTCATCGAGATTGCAGCGCATCGGCAAGGTAACGATGACGGCTCGCCGCGTCCTGCTGACACGGAGCGTCATTCGCCGCGCTGCGGGGTGCCGGCGCACCTCGACGGGTGCTTGCAGCCCCGAGATGTGCAGCGCCTCCTGACGATTGACAGAAGACCTCTTGGTCCGCCGCATGAGTTGGCCCCCGGAACACAGGTTTATCCCATTGAACGGAGCGCGCCGATGCGAACTTCCGCAAACATACGATTTGGTCGGACTGACCAACGGCACCGCCGCTGCACGTGCCTGTGAAGCGAAGCGGCAAGCCCTGGTTCGTGACCTACGCTCACCGGCAACGCAGAGTTACCAAATGCTTTGGTCACACGACCACCGCTAAATGGATCGCCCGACAACACGACGGCCACAGTGTGATAATCGTGCGTCAGTTTCGTGCACGCCGAGTCGGCGACAAGCTGCGCGCAAGCCGCAACTCTCAGGCGGCATAGCGCATGCCGCCAGCAAAAGCTCCGCAGCCTGATGACCAGGCTTACTTCTTGAAGAGACCTTCGAAACGCTTGTTGAAGCGCGACAGACGACCGCCGCGATCAGTCAGTCGCTGATCGCCGCCGGTCCACGCCGGATGGGTCGTCGGATCGATGTCCAGCGTCAGCGTGTCGCCTTCGTTGCCATACGTCGAGTACGTGACAAACTCAGTACCGTCGGTCATCACCACTTTGATCTGGTGATAGTCGGGATGGAAGTCGGCATCCTTCTTCATTGCGTCTCTCTCAATCGGTCAAGCTCGGCTGCATCCGCGGATGACCGGTCTATGCGCCAAGCGATATGGGTAAGCTTGGGAGCAGCTTGTAGTGGAAGCGCACGGCCGGCACAAGCATCTTAGCGCCGCACCACGACGCGGGCTCCGAACAGCCGCGTCCCGCCGCCGCGCGGCCGCCCGCCGGGTTGCCACGCTTGCTGTCAGCGGGCATTGTCCCGGCGTAAACGCAGGAGACAACCAGCGGTGAACAGCAACGCGTCGGATCGAGGCCATTTCCCAGGAGCCGGCACCGCCGCCCCCGTCGCAGCCGTCCCGGGAACCGATGCGGACTCAGCAGCCCCGGACGGCCGCCGCTCGGTGCGTCCGCTGGCGGCTATGATCCCCTACGTGCTCAAATACAAGGGCGTCCTGGCGCTGGCCGCAGTCGCGCTGGTTGTATCCGCGCTGGCAATGCTGTCGGTCCCGATGGCGGTCCGCCGCATGATCGACAGCGGCTTCAGCTCCGGCGACGGCGGCTTCATCGACCGCTATTTTCTGATGCTCATCGCAATCGGAGCCGTCCTCTCGGTGGCCTCGAGCGCACGCTTTTATCTGGTGAACTGGCTCGGCGAACGCGTCGTAGCCGACCTGCGCACCGGCGTCTTTTCTCATCTGGCAACGCTTGGGCCGGCATTCTTCGAGCGCACTCACTCGGCCGAGGTGATGAGCCGGCTCACCGCCGACACCACGCAAATGAAAGCCGCGGCGGGCACCGTCCTGAGCCAGGCCGTCCGCAATCTCATTATGCTGCTCGGCGCCCTCGCCATGATGTTCGTCACCAGCTCCCGGCTCTCCACGCTCGTTCTGATTGCCATCCCCCTCATCGTTTTTCCGATCATGGCCTACGGACGCATGGTCCGCCGCCTGTCGCGCCATGCTCAGGATACGCTTGCGGATGCATCCGCCTACGCTGCCGAAAACCTTGGCGCCGTGCGCACCATGCAAGCCTACACGCACGAAGGGACCGCCTCGTCTCGCTATGCCTTTTCTGTCGAATCCGCGTTTGCAGCGGCACGGAGCCGTCTGCGCGCACGCGCCGGCTTAACGGCCCTCACGATCTTCCTTGTGGTGACCAGCGTCGTCGGCGTGCTCTGGTACGGCGCCACCGCCGTCGTCACCGGCGAGATGACCGGAGGGCGCCTCGGTCAGTTTGTTCTCTACGCTTTGTTCGCCGGCGGCGCGCTGGCGGAGTTGTCCGAGGTGTGGGGAGAAGTACAGCAGACCGCCGGGGCGGCGGAGCGGCTCTCGGAACTGCTCGCCGTCAGGTCTGAGATCCAGTCACCCATCGTTCCCAGACCCCTGCCGACTCCTGCGCGCGGCGCATTGCGCTTCGATGACGTGACCTTTGCCTATCAGAACCGGCCGACGCAGCCGGCGGTGTCCAATCTGACCTTTGGCATCGCGCCGGGCGAAACCGTGGCGCTGGTCGGACCGTCCGGCGCCGGAAAGACGACGGTTTTCAGCCTCATCCTGCGCTTCTATGATCCAGCCGACGGCAGCATCACCCTCGACTCCGTCGACGTGAGAGACGCCGACCTTCACGCGTTGCGCTCGCGGATCGCCCTGGTCCCGCAGGACATCGCGCTTTTCGCCGATACGGTCATGGAGAACATCCGCTACGGCGCGCCGGGAGCCACCGACGAGGCCGTGCACCGGGCCGCGCAGGCGGCTCACGCGCATGGCTTCATCAGCGCCCTCCCCCAGGGCTACGACACCAGGCTGGGTGAGCGCGGCATCACGCTGTCAGGCGGCCAGCGCCAGCGGATTGCCATCGCGCGCGCGATTTTGCGCGATGCGCCGGTGCTGTTGCTCGACGAGGCGACGAGCGCACTGGATGCCGAGAGCGAAGGCCAGATCCAGCAGGCGCTTGAAGCGGTTATGGAAGGCCGCACGACGCTGGTCATCGCCCATCGTCTGGCGACCATTCAGAAGGCCGATCGCATTCTGGTCATGGACCAGGGGCGCATTGTCGAGCACGGGACACATCGCGAGCTGGTCGCACGGGGCGGCCTCTATGCGCGGCTTGCCGAGCTGCAGTTCCACGCGTTCGAGCCTGAGCCAGGCATCGCGCGCCCCAACTGGCGGCTCCATCCCGTTTGATCGGGCTGTTGGCCGACGCTTTATCCGAACACAAGCGGCTTCAGCGATTCGGCCAGCAACCGCCCCTGCAGCTCTGTATCCTTGATCGCGAGCTGCGCGGCGAACCAGTCCTGCACCATGCGGCAGACCTTCTCCGGCGCCGATTTCGACAGCCGGCCCGGATTGGAGAACACCGCGAGATCCTCCTGAGTCCAGCCACGCTTGATCAGTTCCGCCGTCAGCGTGTCGTAATCGGTGCGGCGGGCCGTCTGATAGATCTTCGGCTGCTTCCGGCCATCCGCGATCGCCTCGAAGACCGCCGTCAACTGCTTTTGCATCGGCTCGGCGAAGGCCGGCGTCTTGGTCAGCTCCAGCATGAAGGCATTGGCCTCACCAAATGAGATGTAGCCAAAGCACGTCGGAGCGTCGCGCGACGCGAGCTGCTTGAGATTGCCCAGGAACGCACTGGCCATCTGCCGCAAATGCTCCGGCGACGACTGCAGGGCAGACTGCCCGTGTTTGCGCCGCAGCACGACGATGACGTCGGCCATGAACTTGGAGATGACTTTCTCATCCTCTTTCGAGGACCGTTTGCGCTCGATGTCCAGGAGCCGCTCGCCGTACCATTCGCCGAAGTCGCGCTTCAGCACCCTCCAGACCGCTGAATGCTGCAGTGAATCGTCAATATCCTCCGTCGAGGTCCCTTTCGCGACATAGGGCGAAGCTTGGAAGAGTTCCGCTCTCGGCGTCGGCATCACCTTCGCAACGACCGCACTCCCGATCCCCGTCACGCCGGTCAGCGCCGACCGGTACTGCCACGCAACCCATCCGCTGCCGCCGACGATGAGAACCATGGCGACCACGGCTGCGAACTTGCCGAGCCCCCTTTTGCCCCCGGCCTCCCCATAGTCTTCATCGTCGTCGAACGCGTGGTCGCCGGCTCCGAATGCCCCATCGCCGTCGCGCCGGTTGCCCCAATCCGCAGGCGACGGCGCAATACCCCCCGGCGGATGGCCGCCGGCGTGCTGTGCCGCAGGCGCAAGCTGGCCCGGAGCCGCACCACGTTGCTGCCCCGGCTGCTGGGCCTGCCTCGGCGCACCTTGCCGTGGTTGAGAGGGCAACGGCTGTGCGCCGGCAGCTTTCGGTCGCTCGAGCTGTTGGACCGCCACTGGCCCTCCTGCCCGGTTCGCCGGCGTTGGCTCGGGTTGGGCACGAGCAGCAGACGGCTGCGTCTGGGCTGCCTTCTCGGCGGCAGCCTGCCGTGCGCTCAGTTCCGGAAAAGCCTGTGGCGCGGGCTTCCAGTCATCGAAGCCAGCCGACCACACGAGGTCATCGAGCCGCAGATAGCCAAGCTCCACGAACTTGCGCATCTCGGTATCCGAGAGCGGCCCGTGTTGCGCGCCGTCCCTGGCAATGTACCACTCGGCGTTGGAAGTTGTGCCCGCCATCCCGTCTCTTACACCATGGCAGCAACGGCCACGAGCAGGCGATGCCGACCCAATTCCGTCGGATCGATCGGCTCCGGCGCAACCCGGCCCTCACCCGCATTCAGACCCCATGCGCGCATTGCCCGCCCCATCGGGCATCGGGCAATCCTCGCACCATGACAATGCCGCGTATTGCCAACGGCTTCAAGGCTGCCGGTTGACCGAATCTGGGTAGAGCTGTGTCATTGTTGCGGCAAATGGGTAGAATTTGCCACGCATGGCCTGTCTCGATTTGCACGCGGCGGCGCACAAGCGCCCGCTCTTGCAGGCATCGATTGGGATGACTATTGTCCCGCCCGCCTGAGCACGCGAGCGAGTTTGCCGCTCAGGACGACTGATGGGGCGTAGCCAAGTGGTAAGGCAGCGGTTTTTGGTACCGCCATTCCCAGGTTCGAATCCTGGCGCCCCAGCCAGATCAGTTGAGGGTCCGTCCCATGGCACCCGCCGGCTCGGCCCGCACACCTCGCCGTAGGCATCCGCACGACGGCTACATGAGCGCGGCATTGACCCAAAGATGGGTAAATATGCTTGCGACATAGCCAAGGGCGATGGCCCATGCCCACCGCAGGTGGTTCAAGAACGTATAGTGATTGCGCACCAGTCCCATCAGCACCACCCCCGCCGCCGAGCCGATGGACACCAGACTGCCGCCGACCCCCGTGCTCAGCGTAACGAGCATCCACTGCCCAGCCGACATGTCCGGATTCATCGTGAGGACAGCAAACATCAATGGGATGTTATCGAACGCTGCACCCAGGATGCCGATTGCGATGTTGGCGAAAGTGGGCCCGATGTCGACGTAGAGAAAGTTCGACAACTGCGCGAGATAACCAACAACGCCAAGTCCGGCGACCGCGAAAATAATACCGAAAAAGAACAGGAGAGTGTCCCATTCCACGCGCCGCATCTCCCGAAAGGAGTCGAGCGCCATGTCGCTGTTGTCCAGCCGGCGCGCGATGAGCTGCAGAGTGTAGCTATACATCTGCAGGTACCCCAGACCCAGCATCATGCCGAGCGCGGGAGGCAGATGGAACATGCTCTTGAACAAAACGGCGGTAGCGAGCGTCGCAACGAACAGCCAGACCACCGTGGCCCCGCCCGGCTTCAGCTTCCTGACCTCGACGGCCGCGTCCGGCGACCCCTTAGGAACGCTGAAATGCATGAACACCGCAGGCACCAGAAAATTGACCAGCGAGGGGAGGAAAAGATGGAAGAACTGCAGGAATGGCAACTTGCCCTTCTGCCAAACCATCAGTGAGGTGATGTCGCCGAACGGAGAGAACACGCCGCCCGCATTCGCAGCCACCACGATGACGATGCAGCCCATGACGATGAACTGGTAATTACCGGCTCCGACCGCGACGACGACCGCTCCCATGACCAGCGCCGTGGTCAGGTTGTCGATGATCGGACCGAATAGAAACGCGAGTCCTCCGACCAGCCAGAATAGCTGCCGATAAGAGAGCTGCATGCGGGCCAGCCGGGTCCTGAGCGCGTCGAAGACACGCCGTTCCTGCATCGTATTCACGTATGTGATGGCCACGATCAGGAACAGCATCAGTTCGCCATAATCCATGATCACGTGCTTGGCTGCCGCTTCGAGCGCCGCACTCTCGCCATGCATCGCGTAGGCAATCCCGAGCAACGCCCATATCAAGCCCGCCGCCAGCATGACGGGCTTCGACTTGTGCATTTGAACCGCCTTCTCGACTATCACCAGTCCGTAGGCGATGAAGAAAATCACAAGCGCCAGATAACCGATCGGATGTCGTGTCAGGTCAATGCGCGCGGCAATATCCGCCGCGTGCGCCGGCACGGCCGGCAGAGACAGCAAAACGAAGCCGAGTAGAAGCCGCTGCCATGCCAAGGAAACCTTCATATCCTCCCCGCGCTGGTTGGACGTTGCGATCCATTCGCATCATCGTCTGAATGCAATCGTCAGTGCAAGCGTGATGATGCGGGATGCAGCGGCTCCGATCCGCGCGTTAGAAACATGTATACGGAATAGAGAAAAGGGGAAAAGCCGGACCAAGCATCGAATGTCAGACCGGTCTCAGCTCTCGGCAACAGGGACCTTGCCCGGCTCCGGCGGCGGATCCTCGTCCGGATTGAGCTCCTGCGTGGCCGGGGCTGTCGGCTGTGTCGTGAAGCCCTTGATATCCGAGACAGGCTTCCTGTCTCGCACGATATCGACATCGCTGCGCACGTAGCATGTCAGCAGTTCCGCCAGCGATCTGAGCGCATGCATATGAATGCGCTCGTAGCCATGGCTCGCATCGACGCCGAACGTGACCAGAGCGGTACGCACATCGGCGCCCGCTTCGAGCGCGGATGCGCTATCCGATCGATAGAAGCGGAATATATCCTTCTGATACCGGATGTCGTTCGTCCTGCACAACTCCACGAGCTTGCGCGTCAGATGATAGTCGAACGGCCCGGTCTGATCCGCCATCGCGATGGTGACGCCGAACTCCGATGACGCCTGCCCCGGCGCGGACGTCCCGTTGTCGACCGCGACCATCGACGCGATGTCCGGCAGCAGAATGGAGGCGGCGCCGTGGCCCACCTCCTCGGCGATCGTGAACAGCCACGACACCGTAACCGGTGGCGGCGGCGCGTTCATCAATGCTTTCATCGCTGCCAGCATGACCGCCACGCCTGCCTTGTTGTCGAGGTGGCGGGAGACGATGAACCCGTTGTCCATGAATTCAGGCTGCGGATCGATCGCGACATAGTCGCCGATCTCGATGCCGAGCTGATGCAGATCGGTCAGCGTCTTGGCGGAGGCATCGACGCGCAACTCTATATAATCCCAACCGATCGGCAACGAATCGACACCCTCGCCGAACGTGTGTCCGGATGCCTTGAGCGGCAGAATTGTGCCCCGATAGCTGCCTTTCTCAGAGAAAACGGTGACCCGCGCACCCTCCGCAAATCGCGCCGACCAGGTCCCGATCGATACCAGCTCCAGCCGACCGTTCTCCTTCAGGCCCTTGACCTGAGCGCCCAGCGTATCGAGGTGCGAGACGATTGCGCGCCCGCCGGCGGTCTGCCTCCCCGTCAATCGCGCCCGGATCGCCCCGCGCCGGGTCACCTCGTAGTCCATGCCGAGCCGTTCCAGCTCCTCGCACACATGTCGGACGATCGTATCGGTATAGCCCGTGGGGCTTGGAATATTCAGAAGAGCGAGCAACTGGCGCTGCAGGTAATCCGTGTCGATCACCAGCCGCTGGGTCATGTCAGTCACGTAGCTTGCCTCCGTTGCAGTGTACGGACCGCCTGCGGGATGGATAACGGGAACAGCAGATCGACGAATCGTTCCGCCGTCGGTTGCGGTTCATGGTTGGCGAGCCCCGGACGCTCGTTGGCTTCGATGAACACATAATCCGGCAGCGATGGGCTCTTCACCATGAAGTCGATTCCCGTCACCGGGATCTCTATGGCGCGCGCGGCTGCGATCGCGGCATCGAGAAGCGAGCGGTGGGTCGTTGCCGTCACATCGTGGATCGTGCCGCCGGTATGCAGGTTCGCGGTCTTGCGCACCTGAAGCTCGGTTCCTTCCGGCAGGATGGCGTCGAGGTCATAGCCGGCCTCGCGCACGCATCGCTCCGTCTCGGCATCGAGCGGAATGCGGCTTTCGCCGTTGGTGGCCGCCGCGCGACGACGGCTCTGCACCTCGACCATCTCGCGGATCGACGAACGGCCGTCGCCTGTCACGCACGCCGGACGCCGCACCGCCGCCGCGACCACCTTGTAGTCGATGACGACGAGCCGCAGATCCTCGCCTTTGAAATACTCCTCGAGCAGAACGTCCTCGCACACGATGCGGGCACGCTCCACCGCAGCTTCGACATCCTCGCTGTTCGACACCCCGACGGCAATGCCGCGGCCTTGCTCGCCGCGGGCAGGCTTCACGACCACCGAGCCGTGCTTTTTAAGAAATGCCTCGCGCTGCTCGCGGTCGCTGACCGTGAGTTGCGCCGGAACGCGAACGCCGGCCGATTGAACGATCCGCCGCGTCACGCGCTTGTCGTCGCAGATCGACATCGCCACCGCCGACGTGAATTCGCTCAGCGATTCCCGGCAGTGAACGGACCGCCCGCCGTAGGTCAGACGGAACAGGCCGCCTTCCGCATCCGTGACCTCGACCGAGATGCCGCGCCGACGCGCTTCGTTGACGATGATCTTGGCGTAGACGTTCAGTTGCTCGTCTTCCGCCGGCCCCGTGAACAGCGGCTCGTTGATCGGGTTGCGTCGCTTCACCGCGAACACCGGAACCCGTTCGAATCCCAGCTTGTCATAGAGCGCGATCGCCTGCTCGTTGTCATGCAGAACGGACAAGTCCATGAAGCCGGCGCCGCGTGCCTTGAAGTGATCGGCAAGACGCCGCACCAGTTCCTCGCCGATGCCGCCGTGCCGCGCCTGCGGCGACACGGCCAGGCACCACAACGAGGACCCCTTCTCCGGATCCTCGAAGGCGTAGGCGTGATCGACGCCCATCGCGGTGCCGACGATCTCGCCGGTCTCCGCGTCCTCCGCCACCATCACGATCAGGGAACGGGCCGTCCGCTTGGACCAGAAGAAGTCCGGCGGCACCGGAACCATCCCGCGTTTGGCGTAGATCACGTTGACGGCTTCGGCGTCCTCACGCGTCGTCAGGCGCCGCACCAGAAAGCCGCGCCGGCGTTTGTGTACGGAGCGATACTTCGGCAGTTCCAGCCGGTAGGTATGCGACGGATCGAGAAACAGCTCCTGCGGCGCCGCGGCCAGCGTCACATGCGGATCGCGCACATAGAAGGCGATGTCGCGCCGGTCGGGCCCTTCAGCCCGCAGCAACTCGGCAAGGCGCTCGTCGGAATCGAAGGTCTGGGCGAACACCAATCGCCCCCAGCCGCAATCGATGCTGGCTTCTCCCGCATGTGATGCCTCACCCCCGAGCTCGCCATGATCGGACTTTGAGCTTGAATTCCGCCTCTGCAATTGGTGCAGGCGCTCGCTCGTCTGTCGTTTGGTTTCCGTCAACGCTACGCTCCTTGTGCCTGAAGCCACAACTCCAGCAAGGCGACTTGCCAGAGCTCGGACCCGCGTAACCGGGTGATGTGGTCCTTGGGCGCACGAAACAGCGCGTCCAGATAATCCTTCCTGAACAGCGACCGCGCGCGCGCGCGCTCGTTCGTCAGCGCCTCCCGCGCCATCTCCAGATATGGTCCTTCGATGTATTTGAGGGCGGGAACCGGGAAATAGCCCTTGGGGCGGTCGATAACGGCAGCAGGAATGACGAGGCGGGCCGCTTCCTTCAGCACGCCCTTGCCGCCATGAGCGAGCTTGTGCTCGGCCGGGATACGGCCCGCAAGTTCGACCAGCTCATGATCCAGAAACGGCACGCGCGCCTCCAGGCCCCACGCCATCGTCATGTTGTCGACCCGTTTCACCGGGTCATCGACGAGCATCACGTTGGTATCGAGACGGAGCGCCTTGTCGACGGCGTCGTTTGCGCCGGCACGGGCGAAGTGCTGCTCCACGAACGCACGGCTCTCGTCCGCATCGGCCACATGCTCGGGATTGAGATGGGAAGCCAGCCGCTCGTGCGTACGATCGAAGAACACCTCCGCGTAGCTTGATACGGCGTTCTCGGCATCCCTCAAGGGCGGATACCAGTGATATCCGCCGAACACTTCGTCGGCCCCCTGCCCTGACTGCACGACCTTGATTGTCTTCGACACCTCGCGCGACAGCAGAAAGAAGCCGATGTTGTCGTACGACACCATGGGCTCGGACATCGCGGTGATGGCGCGTGGCAGGTTCTCCATCATCTCCGATGACGGAATGAATATCTTGTGGTGATTGGTGCCGTAATGCCTTGCGATGAGGTCCGAGTATTGGAACTCGTCGCCCTTCTCGCCATGCGCCTCCTCAAAGCCGATGGAATAGGTCGCAAGCCCTCGCTGGCCTTCCTCTGCCAGCAACCCGACGATCACGGAGCTGTCGACACCGCCCGACAGCAGCACGCCCACCGGCACGTCGGCCACCATACGCCGTCGCACCGCGACCCGAAGCGCCTCGAGCACCCGGTCCCGCCAGTCCTCGAACCGCCGTTCGGAATCCTCGGCCGATCGCTCGAAGTTCGGCTGCCAGTACGTCGTGTCGCAGGACCTCCCGTCGGGCTCGATCATGCGGATCGTCGCTGCCGGCAGCTTGCGCACGCCGGCAAGTATCGTGCGCGGCGCCGGCACGACGGCATGCCATGTCATGTAGTGGTGCAGCGCCACCCGGTCGATCGACGTATCGACGTCACCGCCTGCAAGCAGCGCAGGCAGCGTGGAGGCGAACCGCAGCCTGCCTGCGGTCTCGCTATAGTACAGCGGCTTGATGCCGAACCTGTCACGCACCAGGGCAACACGCCCGCTCGCGCGCTCGTGAATGGCGAACGCGAACATGCCGTGGAATCGGTTGACCGCTTCCGGCCCCCAGGCGTGCCAGGCCTTGATGATGACTTCCGTGTCTCCCGTGGACGCGAACGAATAACCGGCGTCGGTCAGCTCGGCGCGTAAGGACGGGTAGTTATAGATACAGCCGTTGAATGCGATCGTCAGCCCCAGATGGGTATCGACGAACGGCTGTGCGGCATTCTCGCTGAGATCGATGATCTTCAGCCGCCTGTGACCCAACGCCACCGAGCCCCGCGCGACGATGCCTGCGCCGTCCGGCCCGCGCGGCGCCATGCGGTCGGCCATGCGCTCGACCGCGCCAGCGGAAGCCTGCCCCGCGTCAAATCTCAATTCGCCGCAGATGCCACACATGACCACTCCACGTTCTTGTTATTCGTTTGAGTTGGAATTATTAGATGCATAATGATTTGACTTCAACCTTGGTTCAACACAATGCCGCAGCCGAATGAGCTCAGGGCGGTTCTCAAGGCGATTCGCAGGATTGCGCGCGCAGTGGACTTGCATTCGCGGCGTATCGACCGCGATATCGGCCTGACTCTGCCTCAGCTCGTTGTGCTGACCTGCGTGCGGGATCTCGGCGAGGTGACCAGCCGCGCCATATCGGCCGAGGCCGACCTCAGCCCGGCGACCGTCGTCGGCATCCTGGATAAGCTGGAGGCGAAGGGCCTGATCCAGCGCTACCGGTCGCAGGTCGACCGCCGCATCGTGCACACGCGCCTGACGGCGAGCGGACAGGCGATGCTCGCGGCCGCCCCTCCGCCTCTCGGCGCCGCGTTCGAGAGGGCCTTCAATCGTCGCCCTGCCGCCGAACGGACCGCAACCGTTGACGCCCTCAGCCGCCTCGCCAAACTCGCGGAAGCCGATCTCGACGAGCACATAAGCGAGCTGGCGGTCGACGACGGGATCAAGCCGTAGATCGCAAACGCCCTCAGGTTCCGTAGAAGAACTCCGGGCCGCCGCCGACGATCTTGGGATCGGGATGGCCGACGACCCCGGCGTCCTTCCCCTCGTAATAGATCTGGCACAG
>JBFWYV010000073.1:0-18107 GCA_050186055.1 Hyphomicrobiaceae bacterium
GCCATGAACGCATGCGCGATGTCCGAGATCGGCCGCCCCGTCTCCTCCGAGAGCCGGACAGCGAACGCTGGACCACCCCGATTGATCATCGAGTTGGTGATCCGCGTCGCGATGATTTCACGCCTCAGCCGATGGCCCGCGATTTCGTCGGCGTAGGCCTCCCGGACCGCAACCGGAAAATACTCGAGCAGCAGATGCTGGCAGCCCGGCTCATCGGGCACATCGCTCGCGAGCAGATCGGCATCCAGCGCAATCTTGGTCCAGCTCAGAATCACCGCGAGTTCGGGCCGCGTCAGACCGAGCCCTTTTTCCGACCGCTCCGCAAACTCGGCCTCCGATGGCAGCGCTTCGAGCTTGCGCTCGATCAGGCCCCGATCCTCCAGGTGCTTCACGAGGCGCGACTGCCATGCCAGGTCCCGCGCACCGCGCCGCTCGGCAAGGCTGAGCGCAAGGCTTTGCTGAACGTTGTTGTTGAGCACCGCGGCTGCAACGTCTTCGGTCATGTCCGCCAGCAGCGCATTTCGCGCGGCCTGGTCCAGACGCCCATCCCTGACCGCGGGCTCAAGCGCGATCTTGATGTTGACCTCCTGGTCTGACGTGTTCACGCCGGCCGAATTGTCGATGAAGTCCGCATTCAGTCGAATGCCGCCGAGCGCGGCCTCAATCCGCCCGCGCTGCGTAATTCCAAGATTGGCGCCTTCGCCGATGACTCTGCTGCCCAGTTCGGACGCGGCAATTCGGATGCCGTCGTTGGCCCGGTCGTTGACCTGCTCGTCCGTCTCGCTGCTTGCCCGGACAAATGTCCCGATACCGCCAAACCACAATAGATCCACGCGCGCCCGCAATATCGACCGGATCAACTCGTTCGGCGTCATCGTGTCCGCTACGATGCCAAGCAGCCCGCGCATTTGCTTCGTGACCTGGATCGACTTGCTCGCGCGCGAGAACACGCCGCCTCCGGCCGAGATCTTCGATTTGTCGTAATCGGCCCAGGACGACCTCGGAAGTGAAAACATCCGCTCCCGTTCCGCGAACGACACGGCGGCATCCGGTGTCGGGTCGATGAAAATATCGCGATGGTCGAAAGCGGCTACCAGCAGAATCTCGCGCGAACGTAGCATTCCGTTGCCGAACACATCCCCCGACATGTCGCCGACGCCGATGACCCGGAACGGCACAGCATCGACATCGAGCTCAAGCTCCCGGAAATGCCGGCGCACGCACTCCCACGCGCCTCGCGCCGTAATTCCCATCCGCTTGTGATCGTATCCGGACGAACCGCCGGACGCGAACGCATCGCCCAGCCAGAAGCCTTTTTCTACGGCGATCGCATTGGCATAGTCGGAAAATGTCGCCGTGCCCTTGTCGGCAGCCACCACCAGATATGGATCGTCGCCCTCGTACCGTACGACGCCCCGTGGCGGCACCACTTCGTTTCCATGCAGATTGTCCGTAAGCGACAGCAGCGCTGCAATGAAAGTCCGATACGCCGAGATACCCGCTTGCTGGACCGCATCGCGGCTTCCTTCCCGCGGCGCCGCCTTGGCGACAAACCCTCCCTTGGCGCCGGAAGCCACGATCACCGTATTCTTGACCTGCTGGGCTTTGGCGAGTCCGAGAACCTCGGTGCGGTAGTCCTGCGGCCGGTCGGACCAGCGAATGCCGCCGCGCGCGATCTTGGCAAACCGCAGGTGAATGCCCTCCACCCGGACAGAGTAGACAAAAATTTCTCGATACGGCTTGGGATCGGGCAGGGCGTCGACAGCGTGCGAATCCAGCTTGAAAGCGATGAGCTCCGCACGCGCGCCCTCATTCCTGCCGCGAAAGAACGTCGTCCGTACCATCGCCATCGCGAGATTCAGAAACCGGCGCAGGATACGATCCTCATCCAGGCTTTCGACCGTGCTGAGCGCCGTCTCGATCTCCTGCCGGATGGCTTCGGTCGCTTCGCCGGCATCCGGGTCGGACGCGCGCGATGGGTCGAAGCGGACCCTGATAAGGTCAAACAAAAGACGGGCGATCGCAGCATGCCGCGCCAGCGTGCTGCCCATGTAGCTCATGCCGAACGGAGAACGCGCCTGCCGCAAATACGCACCAAGCGCCCGCATCAGGGCAGCTTGCCGCCAATCGAGCCCGGCCTTGATCACCATCGTATTGAACAGATCGTTTTCCGCCAGACCGGTGCTCACCGCCAGAAATGCCTCTTCGAGCCGGGTTTCGTGCTGCGCGATATCGATCGCCGAGCCGTCGGCGGTTTCCAGCATCATGTCATGCAGAACGACGTCGCGTGCACCGGACGGCATTTGGGGACGCACGCGATAGCTCCGCTCGTCGATCACGCGGAACCCGAAATTCTCGAGGACAGGTACCCGCTCCGACAATGGAATCGGCTTGTCGAAGCGGTAGACGGCAGCACGAACCATGCTCTCCGCTGCGACCCCTTCGCGGTAGAAATCGATGCCGACCGGCCGTTCAGGCCCTAGGCGTTCGATGCGAAGTATGTCCTCCACCGCACGCATGGCATCGAAAGTATCGGCGTATGCCGCCGAGAATGCTGCATGATACGCAGCACCGATGGAGGCTTTTCGGTCGGTCCCGAATGTGTCCCCGATCGCCTCCTGCAATCGGTCTTCCCACGTCCGCAACAGCGCAAGTACATCGCGCTCGAATCTGGCCTCGTCGACGGCGCGTCTTGCGCCTTCCCCCAGCCCGATGATGAAGCGCGTGCGCACCAGAGGACCTGCGGTGTAGTAGGGAAAATACGCCGATACGCGTCCGCCGAGGGCACCGCTCAGATAATGCCCGATCCGCTCGCGGTTTGTCGTGGAATAGAGATCGCGCGGCACGAACACGAAAATCGTGTAGAAACGATCGAACTGTTCCAGCCGCGTGAGAATGCGGGTACGAGGCCTGAGTTGAAGATCGACGATAGCCAGCGCCCATTCCGACAGTTTCTCGACATCGAATTGAAACAACTCGTCGCGGGGAAATTCCTGCAGTATGCTGATCAGCGATCGGCCGTTGTGACTGTCCGGCGGAAATCCGAACTCGGCAATCACACGCGCTACTTTGCGGCGAACGATGGGTATCGCCTCTACGGACTGCAGATAGGCGCCCTGCGCGAACAGGCCCACGATCCTCAATTCACCGGCAAGTTCCCCCGACGCACTGTATCGTTTGACGCCGACGCAATCGAGATGGATTTGCCTGCGCACGCGCGAAATCGCATTCGACTTCGTCACGAACACCGGCTCGGGTTCACGATAGAACGCAAGGATCTCCGGTGTCAGAACGAACGCGCCGGAACCGCTTTTCAAGACCGCCGTCTCCGGCGTCCGCAGGATCCCCATCCCGCCGGCGGACGACGGCCGAAGTTCGACGGCGCCGCCGACGACGACGAAGTCGTAGTCCCGCATGCCAAGGATGGTGAAGTTGCCTTCTTCAAGCCAGCGCAGGAAGTCGGCGCCTTCCTCGAACGCTGCTCGCCCCGGTAAGACCTGAACGGACTCCGTCCGCGACGTCGCATGCCTGCCGGCAGCAATAGCCTGCTGGAGGCGGACGTGCATCGCATCGGCATCGGTCGCGGCATGACGAACGTCGATCAAAACGGCATCGAGACCGGCGACGGCAGCATCAAGGGCGCCATCATCGTCATCGCCCACGACGACCGAGATGAAGCTCTCCTGATCTCCGCTCGCCCAGTCGTGATCACCGGGACCTGATACCTCCCGCAACGCACCGGTCCCATCCCGCGACGTCTTGAATATGGGATGGAAGACTAGCAGCGGAGCCAGCCCTCGACGATTGAGTTCGGCTATCACGCTCTCGACAAGATACGGCATGTCGTCGTCGAGTATCTCGATCACCCCGGCACGGACCGGGCCGCCGGTTCCGGCCAGAACGTCGGTTCTGCGCGCCCTGACGACGTGAGCGCCCTTGGGCTTCATCGCAAGACCTGTGAACGCCTCGCGAACGAAGTCGGCAAGTCTTCGGCTGTCGAGACCGGCGAGTTCCTTTTCCAATGCGCTGCTTATCAGCAACCGCGAAAACACCTCCGGGTCGCCCGCATCGCGCATTTCGGTCCGCAGCAGGTCTGCAATACTCTCAATCACGCCGATCCTCGCCTAGCCTGTCTCGTGGACTGCCTCGCATCTCTATCTAAAGATGTGGCTTCCACCATCCGTTTTGACAATGCCGCAAGACAGCGCTTTTATTTCGAAGATAAGGCAGCAGCGAGAAAAACGATGACCACGCGCCGCAGCACATCGACCCGATCACGCCACCCGGCCGAACGCAGCGGGCCGCAAAACACCGGCATGCCGACGGCGCTCGATCTTGGGGCCCGCGCGCCGCTGACACCGCAGGTGGAAGCTTACTTCGCAAAATGCCAGGAGAAGCTCGGTTTCATACCCAACGTACTGGCCGCCTATGCTTTTGATATGGCCAAACTGCAAGCGTTCATCGACATGGCCGACAATCTCATGTTGGCCGACAGCGGATTGAGCAAACTCGAACGCGAAATGATTGCCGTCGCAGTCAGTGCGGTCAATCATTGCCACTACTGTCTCGCAGCGCACGGCGCCGCGGTTCGTCAGCGATCCGCCGATCCGGAATTCGGCGAGCAGATCGCGCACAACTATCGCTCCGCGGCCTTGACCCCGCGCCAACGCGCTATGCTCGATTTCGCCGTTAAAATGACTGAATGCCCCGACCGGCTCGGCGAGCCTGATCGCCAATCCCTGCGCGACAACGGATTCACCGATCGCGAAATCTGGGATGTCGCTGCAGTCGCCGGCTTCTACAATATGACCAATCGCATTGCATCAGCCACGGAAATGCGCCCCAATACCGAGTACCACTACGCGGCTCGTAAACGCTCTGAAGCCTGAGCACATTCGCGAAGCAGCCCTTGCCGATTGCCTTGATATACGCAACGCGGGACTGCGGTCTCTATCGGCTGATCTGCATACGCATCAAAAATGGTCCCGAATGTGCCTCCAGCCGTACATCCCCAAATGAGTCGCCCGGCGTTTAACGCCGTTTATTGGAACGTTCGATCTCTTTTTCTCCAGGTCTCCGGCGCACATTTCGCCCCCCAGTAAATTCAACGCCGAGCTGGCTTTTCCGGATGCGAAACAAAAGCACCAGATTTGCCAAACGGCAGATGATATTGTAATTCAGTCAAAAGGAGGGGTATTCTTTCGTTAACCGCCACAGCGTATTTCCTTGACTCGAAATCTCGCACCGCTACTCACGAGAATTGGCCCGAATAAAGACTCCGTGGCTCACGAAAAGAAAAGGCAAACGAAATGAGAACACCCGCCCTCGAAAAGATGACCATCAAGCAGCTTCGCGAGCTCAGCGATAAAATCGGCTCCGCGATCGTTGCTCGCGAGGCACGCGACCGGGCAGAATTACGGCAGAAAATGGCGGCGCTGGCCAAAGAAAGGGGTCTTTCCCTTTCCGACGTGATCGGAAGCGGTCGCAAAGTCGGCCGGCCGAAAGGAAGAGGAAAATCGAAGAAAGGTATTTCGGTCAAGTATCGGGACCCGTCAAATCCCGCCAATACCTGGACTGGTCGTGGCCGCCGGCCGAAATGGCTCAACGGCGTCTCCAACATCGAGAAGTTCCGTATCTGAGCGAGACGTCATCCGGATCTCCCGTACGTCTTCCATAATGACATCGTCCATAATGACGTCTTCCGGCATAAGAAAGGCCCGCCACCTGCCTCCAATGGAGCAGATCGCGGGCCTTCCCGTCTCAGCAGGCCGATCAGGCGAGCGTGGCAGGGAAATACCGGTCCAGCCATTCCTTCACGATCGTGCGGACCCTCCCGTTGCTCTCCGCAAACATGAAATGGTCCGTTTCAGCAAACAGATGCAGGTCTTTCGGCTGGCTTGCCAGTTCGAACATGCGGATTGACTGTTCCGTCGGCGTCACTGAATCGACTGAGCTGTGCAGCAGCAGCAATGGCCTCGGTGCCAGTTTCGCAACCACGTCATCGGCGCGGAAGTCGAACATGCTCTGTGCCGTTTCGGCAGTGAACTGCTCATGGCTGTGCGCGGCAAGATTGTGACGCAAGTGATCCGGGATCGGAACGATGTCGTAGCGTCCGACCATCATCGACTTTCCGTTCTTCTCGCGATAAGCCTTTCCATCGGCAAGCATCTTCGTGAATTTCGCCCACGCTTCCGGCGTCGGATGCTGGCCGCGGAATTTCCGTTCTCCGTGTCCCCAGCCGCCGGACGAGACAACGGCGCCGATTCTCTCGTCGACGCCGCCGGAATAAACCGCAACCGCCGCGCCGAAGCTGGAGCCCAGCACGCCGATTTTCTTGTCGTCGATTTCGGGCCGGCTTTGAAGATACGTCACCGCGTTCCGGGTATCGGCCACCTGCTCCATGCAGATCAGGTTGGCCCTGACGCCTTCGCTTTCACCGCACCCGCGCATGTCGAACCCGAATGTCGCGTATCCCCAGTCGTTGAGCATCTTGCTCGGAAGCCGGACATTGGTCGATGTCTTGTTGGAACCGAAGCCATGCAAGACCATGAAAACCGGCACGCGCTTTCCCTTCGGCACCCCGTCCGGAATGGTGAGTTCGCCCGAGATGTTCAGGCCGTCGGATTTGAACGTGACTTTTTCCTGCATGGCAGTGTCCCTGTTCGCCGCCGCCCTTACGGCATCGCGGCCATTGTGCGCCGTTTTTTACTTTGCGAGGTCGGCAACATCCTTTGGCGTCGCCAGCACCCGCTTGGTTGCTTCCTCGAGTTCCGCCGGCGTGGTCGGTTCGATCGGCATTCTCCGCTTCTTGGCATCAGCCAGCATCTTTTCGTCTTTCATCGTGTCGGCGAAGGCCTTGCGAAGAGCCGCGATCCGATCGGCCGGCACGCCTGGAGGCAGGAAAAACGCACGGCTGAACTCGGCGTCGGCTGAGAGGAACATCGCAGCCTGCTTCTGACGCGGATCGCTGACAAGCTCAATGATTGTCGGTGTATCCTTGATCCGGGGAAGACGTTTGGTCGAGGCGACGACAAGCGGCTTGATCTTCTTCTCCTTGAGCTCGGTCGGAAGATTGATCTCCACGCTGAACCACGAGCCGCCGCGCGCGTCGATCTCGCCGCGCATCATCGCGACGTCAAGATCGCGCGTACCTTTGTAGCCGCTGACGATCTTGAACTTCGTTCCCGCGAACTTGTTCAGGAAGTTGGGCACAATATATGTCGGCGAGTTCGGCCCGGTCGAACCCGCTACGATCTGGACCTTCTTGGCTTCCTCGAGTGTTTGCGCCTTCGCCGTATGCCACACGGCCAACGCGTTGGGCAGATAGGTCATGTTGCCGACCCAGTTCCATGTCCGGGCATCATACTTCGCATACTGAGGATTGATGACCTGGGCCAGCACGACGGTATTCTGGGTGAGCCCCATCGTCAGCCCATCCTTGCTCGCCGTATTCTGCATGATGATGGCCGTCTCCAGTCCGCCACCCTGGCCACCGAGCGACTTCGCAACCATATTGGGTTCGCCGGGGATATGGCGCTTCATGTGATCGGCCAGAAGCTGCGCATAGAGCATGAACGACCCGCCGGCTCCGGCGCCGACGAGAATGGTGACCGTCCGGCCCTTGTAGAATTGCGCGATCTTATCCTGCGCGGCCGCCGGTGAGGCGACGCCTGCAACCATTGCGGCGAGCGCGGCAACAGATGCTCCGATCCGAGTGAAATGCATTCTCCGTCCTCCCAACGCGCGAATTTTTGCCGGATCGCGCAATGCCGGCCGCAGCCGTTTGGTTGCGTACAGGATTGTCTTTCCATGGGCCGGCCGGCTCCAAACCCGCCCCACGGCCCTGCTGTCGGGCCAACGCCGTCCAGCAACGTCTTGCAATCTAGCGCAAAGGTCTGACCGGGCAAGCGCGAACGGCCGGATTCCCGCAAACTGCTAGCGGCCGGGACGTCCGGTGGATCCCCGCACGACAAGCTCGACGGGCAGCACGATATGGGGAGCGCATTGGTCGGTGCAACCGCCGATTTTGGCGAGCACCATCTGTGCTGCGCATTTGCCGGCCTCGTATTGCTGCACCCGCACAGTCGTCAACGCCGGCTCCAGCCGGTCGACCATCGGCATATCGTTGAACCCCGTCACAGAGAGTTCAGCCGGGCACGTAATCCCCCGCGCCTTCAGTGCACCCAGGGCTCCCACAGCCAGCAGATCGTTGCAGGCAACGAGCGCCGTGAACGCCACCCGGCGGTCCAGCAGCACCTCGGCCGCGCGCTCGCCGTCATGTTCGCTGAAGGCCTCTGCAAAGATCACCAGCCGCTCTTCGGTATCGAACCCGGCCCGCCGCCGATGCTGCTCGAAAGCGGCGTACCGGTCATGACCGGTGGACAAATCCTGGGGGCCGGCAATACAGGCCACCCGCCGGTGGCCAAGCGAATACAGATGATCGAGGATCAGCCCCATGCCGCCGCTGTCATCATTGGTCACCGATGCAATCGTTGTGTCGTCGCTGCGCCGATTGACGGTGACGATCGGAACGCCTTCGTCCGCGGTGCGGCGGACGGCCGCATCATCGCGCTGAAGCGAAGCCACGATCAGGCCATCGACGCCACGGGCGCTGAGCGCGGCAAGCAGTTGGGTCTGCCGCAGACCGTGAGCCGCCGCGTTGACCAGGATGGCGACGTATCCGACCTCCGACAGCGCATCCTCGATGCCGCGAATGATCGGCGGAAAAACCGGGTTCGAGATATCGGGTATCAATACGCCGATGATGCGCGTCCGGTTCGTGCGCAGGCTGAGAGCGGCGGCATTCGGCCGATAGTTGAGGGCGCTCGAGACATCCAGTATCCGCTTTGCAACCTCGGGACGGATGAAATGCCGGGTATCCGGATTGAGCGCACGGCTGACCGTGGAAACGTGCACCCCCACGGCCTCGGCGACATCCTTCAGCGTCGTCCGTCGACGCACCGCCATTTCGAAGCTCCCTGTCAATTATGGGCCGCCGCGGATAATAATTTGCCGTGACGCGCTACGGCAATCCGAACCACGATAACCCGATTTCTACCCGGCTATTACCATGATCAGGAAATCAAGTACCGACCAAGGCGCCGTGCTGATCGCACGCGCCGCCAATTATGCCGCACGCATGCATACGTCTCAGCGGCGCAAGGGCATCGCCCAGGAGCCGTATCTCAACCATCTGGCCGAAGTCGCAATGCTGGTCGCCGAGGCAACCGATGGCAATGATCCCGTCCTCGTCGCTGCAGCCTGGCTTCATGACACACTGGAGGATACCGAGGCCGAGCGCGAGGAA
This sequence comes from Hyphomicrobiaceae bacterium, assembly GCA_050186055.1. Taxonomy (GTDB): domain Bacteria; phylum Pseudomonadota; class Alphaproteobacteria; order Rhizobiales; family Hyphomicrobiaceae; genus CAMDPA01. The sequence goes on from JBFWYV010000073.1 coordinate 9,308, forward strand.
CTCGAAGCGTTGTTCGGTCGCGATGTCGCCGCCATCGTTGCCGAGATCACCGACGACAAGTCGCTCAAGAAGGCGGAACGCAAGCGGCTGCAGATCGAGAACGCTCCCCAAAAGAGCCGCCAGGCGCGCCTGCTCAAAATCGCCGACAAGACCAGCAACCTCCGCGCCCTGGCGATAAGCCCTCCCGCCGGATGGGACGCAGCGCGTCGCGAGGAATACGTCGCCTGGGCGGAAGCCGTTGTGGCAGGCTGTCGCGGATTGAATACGGAGCTCGAAAAGACTTTCGACGCGGCCGTCGTGGAGGCTCGCATCGCCATCAGTTCGAGCCGATAGAGTGGACGCCTCGGAGCCTGACTGCTCTTGACAGCCCAAGTCGCGCGCGGCACAGGTGACAATGCCGAATGCAATCGTTTGCATCGACGCGCGGCTGCCGGCGCCGGGAACCGGACTCGGATGAAGCTGATGCCGGTGTGTCGGGCTCATGGAAGCTTCAACAGTACGCCGGCCGATTGATTAAGGACGGGGAAAACGAGCAGGCAACCGCCAGCAAACCCGCAGGATCTGCCCACCGGACATCGCGCATGGGAGAGGAGTGCCCGACATGACCACACGCAAGGAGCCGAGCGTCCGCGACGAAGACGCTGCAGTGACGGCGCTGGAAACCAACTGGAACTGGAAACGCCCCATTCCTGCCCCGGGCCACACCAACGTCGACTTCGAGACCAGGGTCGATTTCCGCCGTCTGCACCGCTATCGCCTTGCCCGCGCCAAACAGGCGCTGAAGAATTCCAGCCTCGGCGCGCTGCTGCTGTTTGACGTCAACAACATCCGATACGTCACCGGCACCAAGATCGGAGAGTGGGAGCGCGATAAGCTGTGCCGGTTCGCCCTTCTGGCCGGCGACAACGATCCGATCGAATGGGATTTCGGGTCGGCCGCCGTACACCACAGACTCTATTGCGACTGGCTGCCGTCTGAGAATTTTCGCGCCGGGATGCTCGGCATGCGCGGGACGGTGCCGCCCGCCCATGGCCTGATGCAGCGCCACGCCAGGGAGATCGCCGCCCTTCTGAAGGATGCGGGTGTCGCCGGCATGCCGCTCGGCATCGACCTCGTCGAACCGGGCATGTGGGCCGCCCTGCAAGCGGAAGGTCTCAAGCTCGCCGACGGGCAGCAGGTCATGCTCGACGCCCGCGAGATCAAGAACATCGACGAGCTGGTGCTGCTCAACCAGGCCGCTGCCATGGTCGATGGCGTCTATCAGATGATCTACGAGGAATTGAAGCCTGGCGTGCGCGAGAACGACATTGTCGCCAGGGCCAACAAGATGCTCTACGAGATGGGCTCCGACGACGTCGAAGCGATCAATGCCATTTCAGGCGAGCGCTGCAATCCGCATCCGCACAATTTCACGGATCGGATGATCCGTCCCGGAGACCAGGCGTTCTTCGACATTCTGCAGTCCTACATGGGCTATCGCACCTGCTACTATCGCACCTTCAACGTCGGAAGGGCGACCGATGCACAGCGCGATGCCTACAAGCTTTGCCGCGAATGGCTCGACCTGGCGATCGCCCTCGTCAAGCCCGGCCAATCGACCGACCGGATAGCTTCGGTTTGGCCGAAGGCGGAAGAGTTCGGATTCCCGGACGAGATGGCGGCGTTCGGGCTGCAGTTCGGTCATGGGCTGGGCCTTGCTCTTCACGAACGACCGATCATCTCCCGCCTGGTCTCGCTTGAACATCCGATGGAGCTGAAACCGGGCATGGTGTTCGCTCTGGAGACATACTGTCCGGCTAAAGACGGTTTCTCCGGCGCTCGTATCGAGGAGGAAGTGATCGTAACCGACACCGGCTGTCAGGTCATTACCCACTTCCCGGCAGAGGAGCTGCCCATCGCCAACCGCTACTGATCGAAGCACCCTCCCACCATGACCAGGCGGCACCCAGCGCAGTCACGGGATACGCAACCACAGGCCGAACATCTTTTCAGGCAGGAACAACAGAATGACGAGCACGCACACCGTTGGTTGGATTGGCATGGGACGCATGGGCGAGCCGATGGCCGACAAGGTTCTCAAGCAGTTCAAGTCGCTGTCCGTCTGGAACCGCACCAAGGCCAAGGCGGATTCCCTCGCCGGTAAGGGCGCAAAGATCGTCGATCGGCCTGCCGACCTGAACGATGTCGACATCCTCTTCGTGATGGTCGCAACGGGCGCCGATGTCGAACACGTACTGTTCGGCCCGGGCGGGGCCGCAACCGCTGGAAAGGGCAAGTCGCCGAAGATCGTAGTCGACTGTTCGTCGATCTCGGTCGAGGAGTCGGCCGGCCTGCGTGAAAAGCTCAGCGCCACAGGATGCGATCTCATTGCCTGTCCCGTCAGCGGCAACGGCAAGGTGGTCAAGGCCGGCAAGCTGTCCGCGGTCGCGTCCGGCCCCAAGGCGGCGTTCGACGTCGCCAAGCCCTATATCGAAGCCTTCGCGCCGAGAGGCGTCTCCTACGTCGGCGAAGGCGAGCTCTCGCGCATCTGCAAGATCGCCCACAACGTAATGCTCGGTGTCGTCATTCAGAACCTGTGCGAAATAACGATCATGGCCGAAAAGCTGGGCGTTCCCCGTCATGCTTTTCTCGACTTCATGAACAACTCGGTCATGGGATCGATGTTCACCCGCTACAAGTCGAATGCGCTCGTCAATCTCGACTGGACCACGACGTTCACCCATAAGCTGCTGCTCAAGGACCTCGACCTGGGGCTCGCCGCCGGTCATGATCTCGATGTTCCGATGCCGGTCACGGCCGCGGCCCGCCAGGCGATCCAGGCGCACTACGGCACCGCGTTTTTGAGGCCGGAAGGCGAGACCTACCTCGAGAAGGACTTCGCGGCCCTGCTCGAGACCATAGCCATGCAATCCGGAATCAAGCTGAAGCCGGAGAACGTGCCGGTGCCGACCGGTCTGGAATAACGGCAGAATGTGACGCTAGGCGCCAAAGGCGGGCGCCGTCTGGCACAACGGGGAAACCGGGATCAACAGATCCGGCATCGGATCATTGCGATGACGCACGACCGCAACTCTGAATTCGGCTTTGCGCCGGCGCATGACGCACCGATCCCCTACCTCGCGCGCATTCGAGCGTATTACGCGGCGCTTGGCTACGGCGCTCCGTATGAATGGGCGCACTATGCCGATGTGCCGTTCCAGCCGTTGTCGAAACCGCTCGCGCACAGCCGCGTCGGTCTCATCACCACCGCCGCGCCTTATCAACCGGACAAGGGCGACCAGGGACCGCGCGCGCCCTATAACGCCGCGGCCAAATTCTACGAGGTCTACGACGGCGACGCTTCTCGCGATCCCGACCTCCGCATTTCCCATGTCGCCATCGACCGCGCCCACACGACAGCCGAAGACCAGCGCGCATATTTCCCGCTCCCGGCACTGAGACAGGCGGCAGCAACCAGGCGGATAGGCGAAGTCGCGCCGCGCTTCTTTGGCCTGCCGACCAACCGGAGCCACCGTCACACACTGGGCGTCGATTGCCCCGCTCTGCTCGCGCGCTGCCGTGAGGACAAACTCGATGCCGCAATCCTGGTGCCCAACTGCCCCGTCTGCCACCAAAGCGTAAGCCTGGCCGCCCGCCACCTCGAAGCCGCCGGATTGGCCACCGTCATCATGGGCGCCGCCAAGGACATCGTCGAATACGTCGGCGTGCCCCGCCTTCTGTTCAGCGACGTTCCGTTGGGTAACTCTGCCGGACGGCCGCACGACACGGCATCGCAGAAGGCAACGCTTGCGCTCGCGCTTGACATCCTCGAGCATGCACCGTCAGCCCGCACAACTGTTCAATCTCCGCTCCGGTGGAGCGAAAACCCCGACTGGAGGCTGGACTACTGCAATATCGAGCGGCTGCCGGCGGATGAGATCGCGCGCCGCCGTGCCGAGTTCGACCGCGGAAAGGCGGTTGCCGCAGGCCTGCGCTCGCGCGTGCCTGCCAGGGACGAGACAAGCAGCTAACCGCCCCGCACACCCGGAGACCGCCACGCCCTTGCCACAACGGTCTCGATTTCATCAAGCTGCCCCTGTATTCTCGCCTCTAAACCAGACGCTCGAACACCCAGAGGAGAGGGACATGCAGTACGTGTGCGATGCACCTCCTTTTACGTGGTTCCGGATCGAGACGCCGGCAGAGGCAGCCCTCGAAGCCCAGGCCATGAACCACGCCGTCGATCGCTTTTTTCGTCAATCCTACGAGGAGGCGGAGCGCAGCTACGTGCCGCCGAAGTCCATGCGGCTGATCGAACAGAAGATCGGACTGAAGGAGCATGTCCACAAGGCGATGCCGATCTTCGTCACCCTGCGTGACAATGAAGGCAAAGCACTCGTCACGGCGATGCTCCCGCCCAAAGGGCTGAGCGAGAAGGAGGTGCGGCCGATCGTTGTCGGCCACTCCAACAGCGATCCTTACTCTGATTATGGAGAAGCGATTTCCACACTCGGCCGGCATTATGGCCACAAACTGGATCCGTCGCGCTGCTATCCCTACCGCCGCGGCTGACCGCACCCAGACAACGAAGATCTGAAAAACTGGAGGAGCCATGTTCAGGATCGTCGCAATGGCCGCGATACTCTCGCTGACGGGAGTTTCGATCGCCCAGGCACAGAACGCATCGTGTGCCGCCCAGGCCACCGAGAAAAAACTCGCAGGCGCCGCAAAAAACAGCTTCATGAAGAAATGCGAGACAACCGCGAGAACGAGCTGCTCAAAGGCGGCGACCGACAAGAAGCTGGCGGGCGCCGCTAAAAAAAGCTTTGAAACGAAATGCGTGACTGACGCCGTCGGCAGCAAATAGCGGCCTACCTGCGCCAAAGCGACGATGCCGGTCGCCGTCGTTTCGCCGCGCGACGGAAGCCGGCACACCTTTTTCGAATGCAGCGCAGCACAAACGACATTTGACGTTGCGCTGCAGACAAGGCAGCGTGCTGGGAATGTCGGCAGCTATTGGGGGCGCAGGTCTAACACCCGCGAGGAGACAGACCATGAATCTACCCTTCGCCGTCCTCGATATCGATCACGTCGTCCTGCGCGCGCAAGACCCCGCTGCCCTGGAGCAGTTCTATACCGAGGTGCTGGGCTGTCCCCTCGATCTGCGCCAGAAGCACATTCAACTCACCCAGCTCCGCGCCGGTCGCGCACAAATCGATATCGTGCCTGCCATGGCAAGCGATAGCGAAGCGGCCAGCCAAGCCGTCCGTGATCCGAACATGGAGCATTTCTGCCTGCGGATCGATCCGTTTGACGCAACTGCGATACGGCGTCATCTCGATAGCCATGGTATCGCCTATAGCGAGGTCCACGACCGCTACGGTGCAGACGGGCGCGGGCCGTCGATCTATCTGGAAGATCCGGAAGGCAATCGAATTGAGCTCAAGGGGCCTCCGAGCCGCTGAGCCACCCAGGGAGGAAATCCTATGACCGCTGCCAAGCGTATCGGACACGCGACTTTCCGCACGCCGGACATTGATCGGCAGGTTGCTTACTATCAGAACGTGATCGGACTGCAGGTCGCTGCCCGCGATGCACGCCGCGCCTACCTGACGTCCCGCGTCGGGCAGCTCTCGATCGTGCTTGAGAAGGCGGACCTGCAGAGCTGCGACCGCCTTGCGTTCGAGGTCAGTCGGTCCGTCAGCATTGCCGACATCCAGCGCCATCTGAAATCGCTCGGCATCGCCAGCGACACCTGCAGCGACGCGCTGCCGGGCGTCTCGCGGCTGCTGACGTTCAAGGATCCGAAAGGAACCGTCGTCGAGCTGTTCTCAGAATGGGAGTTCATTGACACGCCGGAGCCCACGGCCGGCGTAGCGCCGTTCAAGCTGGGTCACGTCGCGTTCTATCACCCGGATCCGCAAAGCATCGCCGACTTTTACGCCAAGGCGCTGGGCTTCCGTGTCTCCGACTGGATCGGCGACTATTTCGTCTTCATGCGCTGCGGCGTCGATCACCACACCATCAATTTCCTGCGTGCACCCAGCCAGGTCATGCAGCACATGGCCTTTGAATTGAAGGACTCGGCGCATCTGCACAATGCGTGCGATCTCCTCGGCCGCCACAAGGTCGACATTCTCTGGGGTCCGGTCCGCCATGGCCCGGGCCACAACGTCGCCGTCTATCATCGCAATCCGGACGACCAGATCATCGAACTGTTCTGCGATCTCGATCGTATGGTGGACGAGGAGCTGGGCTATTTCGAGCCGCGCCCCTGGCATCGCGACCGCCCCCAACGGCCGAAGGTATGGGACTCCTCCGTGTCGCGCGATATCTGGGGCGTGGCCTCGTCGCCGGAGTTCCGCAGGCAGCCGGAGCCGAGACCGTCAAAGGCGTCCTGAGAAACCGCAGCTTGGCAGATGCCGCCTCACCGGCCTCGGCTGACGAGTCCGGCAAGCTCCAGCAGGAGGCGCTCGGCAACGGCAGCTTCCAGATCGCCGGCCAATCGGGCGCGCTTCGCCGCGGTCGCAATCAGTGCGACCGCCCGATTGAGTTTCGGCGCATCCCACGATCGTGTGTGCGCCTCAATGATGGGTCGCGATTTGAACATGAGGGGCGGCCGCAGGCTGCGCGCCGCACTGTCGAAGCTTTGGCCCGCATCGAGCGCGCTCCGCAAGCGATGCAGCCGTTGAAAATGGCGCTGGACCGCCGCAATGATCGCTTGCGGACTCTCCCCGGACGCCAACGCCCGATCGAGGTCCTTGACCGCCCGCACCCGATCGCCGGCACTCGCTGCAAACACGATCGAATCGATAGCCAGTCCCGAGGCGTCGCCCACAACGGCCTCGACATCCTCCGCCGTGATGGCCGTTCGGCCGTGAACATAGAGCGCAAGCTTCTCGAGTTCCGCCCGGGTCAGCGCGCGGTCGGCGCCAAGCCGCGCGACAAGCATCTGCCGCGCCTCCGACCCAATGGTCAGGCCGAAGCCCGACAAAGCCTCTGAGACGACGCCGTCCACATCACGCGATTCGTCGGCAAAGCAAGGGATGGCCGCGGCATGCGCCGGACCCTCGAACAGCTTTCTCATGACCTCGTCCGGCCGCAGATTGCCTGCCTCGACGACAAGACCGCCGGCAATCGCCCCCGGCTCCAGCAGCGATTTCAGCAACGGCGCGGTAACCCGCCGGCTTGCCGTTGTCCGGACAATCCTGGCGCTTCCGAACATCGCCATCGTCTGCAACTCGATGTGAATTCGATCGGGATCCGACTCGAGGTCCGGATCCTCGATACGCAGGATCTCGCCTGGCGGATTGTCGCGCTGTGCCATCCGCTCGGCCGCCTCACGCGCACGCTCTGCCACCAGTCCGGCGTCTGGACCGTAGACCAGCACCGCGACCACGCGCTTATCCAGCGCCTTCAGAAAAGCCTGGGCCTGCTGCGGCTTGATGGCGACCATAGATCAGATCTACGAGGTCCGGGTGGGGCGTGGCAACCATCGTCGCAACCGTTATTGCCGGCCAAAGCACCAGCCACCGCAAGCGATCGCCGATTATGCTTCTGCAGCGAGGGCGGCAGAAACGCGCGTGCTGACGTCCGTGGCGATGACCTTGGCCGCGCGCTCATACGCTTCGTCGGCCGCGCGGACGTTCGAGAACACGTTATAGTAGCGCTCGAAATTGGCCCGCCCCTGGCTTGACCCGGTGAGCAGCACCTTCTTGTCCTTGAGCCGGATCAACTGGAAGCGCGCATCGACCAGCACGATCTGCGCCGCCGAACCGCCGTCGCTCAGCACCAGCGAGGACGAACTCGATTCACGTATAGCAACCTCCAGCCTGTACGCCGGCGCGTGCGCCCGGCCGCCGCGCGTCGTACTGAAGATCAGCTCGTTGCGAAGCTTCTGCCCCGTCCGCCCCGGAATGGGAGCAACCTCGACGCTCTGCATCTTGGTGCCGACGCTGCCGGGACCGAGAGAGCCGTACAGCGGCTTGAAGCCCGCGCCGTTCTCGCATGCCGCGACACCGGCAGCGAGCGCGGTCACGGCAAGCGCACGAAGAACGTCTCGCCTGGCAGCGCGGGCCGCGCCGGCCTTGGCTCCGGTTCCGGAAGCTCCAGCCTCAGACGACGACATTCACAATCCTTTGCGGCACGACGATCACCTTTCGGGCAGGCTTGCCGTCCATCGCCCGGATCACCGGCTCCAGCTTCAGCGCTGCAGCCTCGATCTCGGCAGCGTCGGCGGCACGGTCGATCGTCAGCTCATCCCTTCGCTTACCGTTTACCTGTACGGCAATGGTAATCGTATCGTCAACGAGTAGCGCCGGATCGGCCACCGGCCACGGCTGTTCGGCCAGCAGAGTGTTGTATCCAAGCCGCGCCCAGCACGCCTCACCGAGATGCGGCATCATCGGGCCGATCATCGTAACGAGCATTTTCGCGGCCTCCCGCAGCGCCCAATCCATGCCTTCGCTGGCGGCATCCGCGGACAATGCCGCCTGCAGCGCCGATGCGAATTCGTAGATCTGCGCCACCGCCACGTTGAACCGCAAACCTTCGACATGTCCCGCCACCCTGGACACCGCCTTATGGCCGGCCCGCCTGAGCTGCATTGCGGCAGGACCGAACTGTGCCGGCATGGGCGCCTCTCGCGCTGCCGCGCGGTCTGCTGCATCCTCCACCAGCCGCCAGACACGCTGGATGAAGCGACCGGCGCCGGCGACCCCGGCCTCGGTCCAGATCACATCGCGTTCCGGCGGGCTGTCCGATAGCATGAACCAGCGGGCACAATCCGCGCCGTGATGCGTGATGATGTCGTCGGGATCGA
>JBFWYV010000074.1:0-17922 GCA_050186055.1 Hyphomicrobiaceae bacterium
CCTTCACCAGCCCACACGGGTGCGCTTGAGCTGGCACCTCCAGCCCACGGAAGGCCCCACTAACTCAGGGTCGCATATCTCAGCGGGTGGTGGATCAGAACGAAGGCGCGCGACCCCCCGTGGCCCCGCGTTGGCCGTCAAACCTGTGGATACACCTTGAGTATGGAGCGGGCGGATTTGCGGGTCTTGGCTGCCTGGCAGCGGCCAGAATGCGGCCGTGTGCAGGGCACTGTGTGCCCGTCATCCACTTGCGGACCGAACTCCCATTCCTAGTGTCTCGACGGCATACCTCCTACCGGCAGGCGTCAGTCCCCAACAGGGTTCCCATGTCGTGGAGCTAAAACCTGTCTGCTGCACCATGCCTTCGGCGACCAGGCAATCGAGGTGGTATTGAACAACGCCTGTTTCCATACGCACACAGGACGCAATCACGCTAACACCACACTCATGCGTTTTGTCGTGCTGGAATAAACACTGCAGGATGAACTGGCCCCCGTTGTAACCGGACACCTGGCGTAAGCAGGGAGGCCTAGGTCTATGCCTAGGCACAGGCTTATGTCGGAGAAGGACTATCAGCGGATCGAGGTGATCACGGGGTCGGCACGACGCCGGCGCTGGAGCACCGAGCAGAAGCTGCGGATCATCGAGGACTACAACGAGATCCATCCTCATTCCGGGCTCAGAATGCACTCGCCGCGCGAGTTCAGACGAGCCCAACCATGACGCCAGCGTGTCCGGAAACACAGGGGCAACTCCACAGGACGCGGGCAGTCTCGGCGGAAAGCGTGTTTGCCGTTTTTGTGGATGTATTGGCGCGCAATTCGGCGTTCTCGCGCTCAAGGTCCGCAATGCGTCGCTTCATTGAAGCAACCTGCTCCTCCAGAAACTCATACTTTTGCTCGGCTAGCGCAACGCGCTCTCTCATCACCGCTGACAGCGGAATTTCCTGCAGCATATCCTTCAATAGGCCCATGATGCACCTCGACGTGAGAACCACCGATTCGAGCCATCATTATATCATTGCTGCAATCGACCGCGCCGCACGCCAACTTGCGTGTTGTCAATCCGACCACAAGACTGGGGATATCCTGACTCTGCCCGTGGCTGAGTGCCGGGCAAGCCTGTACGCAGGAGGGGCCTCAGGGCACGGTCCACGCTCTTGCTGGATCAGTGGCCGCTGCTGCCGAATCCAATACCGCTGCGCTTGCCCGCCCCAGTCGCCAGCATTGCCTTCACAACCTCGGCAGCGAACGGCTTGCCCTTGCTATTGACGTGCCCCGCAGCAAACAGCTCCTCAGCGATATCGCGGAGAGACATCCGCTTGCCCGTGGCAGGGTTGGCGCGCCGCAGCTTGCGTGCCATCGCGCATGCTTCCGGGTGAGTTTCGGTGACGGGCCTGCGGCCCTCCACACGAGCGCCTGTCGCTCGCTTGCGGTCGCGTGCAACCTGCAGCTTGCGGACGAGCCGCGTCTTTTCGAGTTGGGCGAACACGCCCCCGATTTGACGCATGGCGGTGCGCATTTCATCGTCGGTGTCTGTGAGTTCATCGCCCGAGCGAGCGGCATAGACTTTCACGCCGAGGCCGGACAGCAGGGTGATGCCAACTTCCTGCACCATGAGCTTACGGGCGAACCGCGAGGCATCCTCAACGATCACCGCGCGGACACCGTTGCCGGCAATCAGGTCCAACAGCCGCCGGAACTCAGGCCGGTGGGCTATGTCCAACTCGCCGCTACCCACGTCATAGAACCACTCGACGACTTCGAAGCCGCTGGCAGCGGCAAAGCGGATTATCTCCTCGCGCTGCCGTTGGTCGCTGTCTTTGCCCTCACCAACGTTCGTAGCGGTGGACGTTCGCAGGTACGCGAACGCCTTTGTGGGCTCCGCCTTGCTGGTCGCACGTTTTGCTGATTTGCCCGCCATTGCTGCTGTTCCTGGGAAAATTGTCAGTTGATCTCAAGAAAAACTGACACAATTCGGAGCGGATTGCAATGGCTTTCTGCCGCCAGGACCGCAAGGGCTGGCTGAATGCCCAGATGGTGGAAAACTAATTGGCAGGCGTTGCCAGTGCCTTTTGTGGCAACTAGGCCGTGCTTGCATGGAACAGCAGAAAAATATCGCGGGCCGTTTCGTTGCGGCGATTGTTCCCGACCCGATTGCCAGAAGCTATTTTATTGCGGGGCTGGGGCTGCTTGCTGGCTGCATTGTATTCGTTGCGCTGGTCTTGGCCGCAGTTTCTCTTGCCCCCGGTTTCGAGCAACACCTAACTAGAGCAACACCCCAGGATTGGCCGATTGAGTTCCTGTTTTTTGTGGCTTTGAACAGCGCAGTCCTGCTGTTGCTGTTTTCTCCGCCTGTTGGGTGGCTGCGAGGGATGCCTCCCGGCCTGCGACGGGCCGGCATTGTGTCCGTGGTTGCAGTCTGGATAGGTTGTGTGTCGTTTTTTGAACTGCCCGAACGAACGTTCCCCCTGGCAGACTTGCGCCGCCTTGTTAGTTATAGGACCGCAGACACCGTTGAATGGTGCGGTGCTGCGGTTCTGCTGCTTGGCTTATTGGGCTGGATTTATTGTGTTGGCGTCTTTGCTGTGACATGGGTGGTGGACGGCTTTCAGCAGCAAAACTAGAATCGCTGCGTCTCCGTATTCGGGCAGCCGAAAAACTGCAGCATAGCTGCCGGGCAGAACACAGCACACGGACACTTGGGGCGGCCTTCGGGTCGCCCTTCGTGTTTCAAGCCCGCCGCGACTAAGCGTGCACGTCCGTGCCGCGCCCATCGGTTTTTTGCAATTGCCCCTCAACTGACTAACAGAGCGGAGGTGACCGGCATGACAACACCGCGAGGCTTCTGCCCGTTCAGGGTCGCGGCGTCGCCCAAAAGCAAATCCCTTATCAATGAGGCTTCGGCCACGCTCCAGGCGGCTGAGCGGCGCAAGCGGAAACGGCGGCCGGCGGACCTTGCTGCGTTCCTCGCCACGGTCGAAGCGGTCATTTGCGACGTAGCCCACGCCTGGCTCATCGGTGACGCCGGCATCACTGTAAGCCGCTCCAAGCGCCACCTTGCGTGTGGCCCCAGCCGCTACCGTGCGCCAGCCATGAGCAAACAGCTCCCCGCCATCCTGGACGGGCTAGCCGCTGCAGGCTTCATCGAGCAGCGCATTGGTGACGCTTCAAAGTTCCCGCTCGTGTTCACGGAGGAGTTTGGCGAGCGCCGCGAGCGGAGGCCCACCACCATCACACCGGGCCCGGCACTGCTGGAGGAGCTGCCGCATCTGGCGTTCACTGATTTCGGAGAGTGCGCCAAGCGGGAGCTGATCGTGCTTCGTGGTCCGCACCTGGACCACTGGACGCGGGGCAAGCTGATAGACTACGCGGATACACCGATCACGGAAGGCTGGCGCCGTGACCTAGTCGTGATCAATGCGTGGCTGCGTGGCCTGGACATCGTCCTGGTGGATGCTCCGCACATTGATACCGGGGAGCGACGACTGCACCGCGTATTCTCCCGAGGGCGATTCGATTCAGGCGGAAGGCTGGCTGGCGGCTTCTGGTTGCGACTGCCGAAGGCACTGAGGCCCAACCTCCGCATTGCCGGAGAGCCGATTGCTGTCGTGGACTTCACCAGCATGTTTCCCAGGATGTGCTTTGCCCTTGCGGGCGAGCCTCAGCCGGCGGGCGACATTTATGCAATAGCCGGCTTAGGTGCTCACCACAGAGGGGCCGTCAAAGCCCTCGTGGCTGCCCGCTTGTTCGACACCGGCCCGCGGACACGTTGGCCAAAGCGGAAGAAAGGCGACGTTCGCTCAGGGCGACCACGACCACCAATGCCTGTTGGTGCTGTACTTGCTGCCATCGAGGCCGCCCACCCCACCTTGGCCCGACACTTCGGACGCGGCCTTGGACATCACCTCATGTTCCTGGAGAGCGAAATTATCCTCCGTGTCCTGAGGGGGGCGATAGCTGCAGGCGTGCCGCTGCTGCCGTTGCACGACGCTGTGCTTTGTCCGGTGAGCAAGACTCAGGAGGGAGCGGCCCTGATGAAAGAAGCCTCTGAGATCGTTCTTGGTGGTCAGTTACCCGTGAGTATCGAGCTGACCACACACCATGACCAACAACCAACCAACACACAGAGAGAACACCCGCCCCCCCTACTGAGAGGGATATGGGGCCCGTAACAGAACAGGAGACACCGTGGAAATAACTCTGACTACCGAACAAGACCCCACCGACTCCAGCAAGCTGCAGCTTTACGGCGAGGTGGCCATCCGCCCACTACTGTCCCGCCTCAACCAGTTGAAGCATTCACACCAAAGCGACTTCCATGCCATCGCCGTTGCCTTCATCACATGGACATTCGATCCACTTGGCGAAGCAGGACAAGCCTGCCACCTCCGCATTTGGAATGCCCGACACACGGGCCACAAAGGACAGGCGGCCGCCGCAGATCGCGAAGCCGAGTCGCACATCATTGCGTTCAACATGAAGCAACGCCGGGCCAGTCATCGGAAGAACGAGCGCCTGATTTACGTCCGGCAAGAGCATGTCGAAAAGGCGCGCATTCGACGCGTCATTCAGGCCCTCACCGAACTCGCCCAAGAGCGCGGCTACGTCATAGACCGTGTGGGCCTCCTGCTCTGCAAACCGGGCAAGGTCTGGCAGGCTAGGCTCACGTTGCCTCGATAACCGCCCCCACCAGAACCGTTCAGTCCAACCCGTTCGGCCCTTGCCGCGCGGTGCTTGGTGCTGTCCATCTTACAGAAAGGAACCGCCACCCTCATGGCCACAAAAACTCCACCACCCGTCCAATCCCCAGGCATCCAACCGCAAGCCCGCCCAGTAGACCAGTTCGCCCGCCCCCAGGCCCCCGCTCAAATCCCCGATGCTCCGCGCACCAACGGCCTCACGGAGCTGGCCAACGCCCTCGGCAACTTCGCCCCCTCGCTGCAGCGCTTTGGTGTCGCCTATGCGGAAGCCCAGCAGAAAGGCCAGGACGCTGCCGCTGCAGACTTCGCCCTCCGTACACATGTTGAGGAACTCAACCGCCACATCGAAAAGGGCACAGTGCCGCCCGGCGTCAACCTGGCCCTGCTTGGCGTCAAGAACGGCGAGAACCTCGCGAAAGACCACTTTGAGAAAGACATCCTCCGGCGCTACTACGGCGAAAGCACCAGCGGCAACCCAGCCGTCAACAACGCTTTCGACCGCGACAAGGGCGATATTCAGAAGTGGTTTGCCGAAGCGTATGCGGAGCACCGCAAGACAATCAGCCAGGACCCGGCGACGCTGGAAGGCTACACCCGCACCATGGGGGCGTACCGGACTCAGCTTTATCAAATGCAGAACGGCTATCGCTCGGGCCGGATCAAAGAGGCTAACCTAGACGCCGCATGGAAGGACCAGTATGGCGTGCTGGAGAACCTCATTCTCTCTGGTGAGCACGATCCAGGCAAGCTCCACAAAGCGCTTCGTGAAGTCGAAAAGAAAACAGGCGCCCTCCACCTCCTGACACCGCAAGAAAAGAACATCGCGACTCTCAAGCTCGCCCAGCACATCGCCACCACCGGCATTCCAGGCCGCCCCTCGCTAGGCCCTGAGCTGGTCCGTGAGCTGCTCCTCAGTGACCGCGGTGGTGTTGGTGCCATCGGCATGACTGCAGCCCACGCCAGCGACGCCCGCAAGATCATGGATGCGGCCAAGGCGAAGGCTGAGGAGCTGCAGGCGAAGTTGTCGCAAGAGGACCGCGTCACATTCCGCACAGCCGCAGCCAAAGGGCAACTTCCGCCGGACTTTGACGAGTACGTGAAGGAAAACCCTCATGTGTTCGATGCGAAGGAAGTGGAGGCGCTCAAAGTCCAGAGCAACAAGGCCCGCATCGTCCTGGAGGAAAAGCGGCGCAAAGAGCTGCACAAGATGGCGCTGGAAGCAAAAGCCCAGGCCAGCGAAATGCGCGTGTCGCAGGCGCTGCGTGAGGCGGGCGACGCCGGCAGGCTGCATGCTCTTGGTGCTGGTGGAATGGAGTACCTGAAAAAGGACGGCTCCACCGGCAAGTACACCCGCGCTGAGCTGGAGACGCGGGCCGTGGGCGAATATCTCAAAATGTCCGACGCCTACACCCGGCGTGAGATTGAAATGGGCATGGACACCGGGGCGGAGTTTGACGGCCCCAGCCCGACCACGCCTGAAGAACGGAAGATGCGCCGGGACATCGGCTGGTTTGCCAAGAACCCTGGACTGAAAAACCCGGCATGGCAGACCACGCTCAACGCTGGGTATGCTGCAGCCAACCCCGCAGCCCTCGCGAGCAACGATCCACCCACGATCCTCACGGAGGCACTGCGGCTGTACGAGGACCTGGAGGCAGGGAACGTCGGTGTGCTGGACAGCCACCTGAACGGTAAGGACGCCAAGGATTTCTATAACGTCTATCGGGTGGCCCGCACGTACCTGCAGCAGGACGAGAGGCAGGCGCTGCAGACGGCCGCCCTCGCGACAAAGTCGGCGGTTGATCCGGAGGTGGAGCGCCCGCAGTTGAAAAGGCTGCAGGAGGAACTAGGCAGCGTCAACAGCATGTGGAGCAACGCCCCCGACGTGACCAACTGGGGCGACGCTCTGCCGGACTTGCGGCGCACTGCAATGCTCCTCGCGCGGGCTGGAATGCCGATGGAGGATGCCGTTACGGAAGCCAGCAAGCGTGTGCTCAAGGCGTATGAGAACGTCAACGGCTACCTGGTGCGGACGAACGACCGGGCTATCAAAGAGTTTGGGGCGTACCTCCGCGGCAGAGGCTACGAACCAAGGACGTTCGGTGACATCGCCAAAGCGTATGTTGACGAGTACGAGAAAGGGCTGGACCCGGACTATCTCGACGGTGCGAGGTTGTCCGTTAAAAGGTCCGGGGACGGCGACGGCGTGTTCACGATTGTGGATGCCGTGTCGGGCTTCCCGGTGCCCAGCATCAAGGGGCGCAATCCCATGTTCTCCGCCTCAAAGCTGGCTGAGTGGGAAATGAAGCGCCAGGACGCGGCCCGCGGAGAGATTGCCAAGAAACAGGCCGAAGCATCGGAAGTCCGCGGCCACCAGGAAGCCAGGCGCAAGACGCAGAAAGATGCGCTCAGGCGACTGTTTGTGGGCCAGCCCAAAGAGGGCGCGCCGTCCGCACCAGCAACGGCGGCAGAGTCGACAGACGGCGACGAATAGCGCCCCGAGAAACCAGCACAACCGACACATCGCCAGCCCTGCTCCGGTGCCTTCCTTTTGCCGCTGTGGGCGGGGCTATGCCAACCGCGAGACCGCGACCATGAAAGTGACGCCATATTCTCTGTATTGCCGGGACGCAGCATATTCGATGCGCGAGCTTCCCGGCCGCACCGCCAACACCATAATCACTGCCCCACCCAGCGTGGCGAATCGCGGTGGCTACAGCTCCCAAACCTTCGATGACAGTTTTCGCTGGAACCCTTTTTCTGCAGCGCGGTTCGCCGCTTTTGTGGAAAGCGGTGGCCCCCTCGCGAACACCATGCAAGCGCTGGAGGGCATCCACGGCCGAAGCGATGAATTGGCTTATGCGGCGTTCACCGCGGAATGGCTGCTGGCCGCCCATCACCTGCTAGCGGACAGTGGATCAATCTATGTGATTTGTGATGTACGGCGGTCCCGAATGATGTCCTACATCATGGATGCTGTGTTTGGCATTGATGGGTACAGGGACGAAATCACATGGCTTGACGATACGCCACACAGCGGGCTGGGGCGCTACGGTACGCAGTGCGCCCGTGCCCTGCACTACGTCAAGGGCCTCCGCGCGGCACCCTACTCCCGGAGCAGCATCCCGGCAGTGCACTACTCAACACAGCACATGCTGGAGTTGTTAATTTCAGCCTCCTCCAATCCGGGCGACCTAGTCTGCGATCCATTCGCCTCGGGCGGAGCCGTTGGCGCCACAGCCTTGAAACTCAAGCGGCGGTTCCTCGGGATTGATCCAAACGCCGAAGCCCTCTCAGCAATCCAAGAGAAGCTCACCAGAATGCAACAGCAGGAGGCCGCAGAATGACACGCGAGACCAAAGACACTCAGGACACTGCCAACCTGCCCCGCCTCATTGGCCCGCGGGAAGTCTGCAAGGCGCTGGGCATCAGCCAAACCACGTTGTGGCACTGGCAGCGCAAGGGGCGGTTCCCCCGTGGCGTGAAGCTGACCAGAACCAAGCTGGTATGGCGAGCGGACCATGTGCAGGCTTGGATTGACGATCAGTTCAGCGCGCCGAGCGCGGAGGAGAACTAGGCCGAAAGCTGCGGAGAAATCCACCATTGTTCGGCTTCGGGATTGGCCCACGGCAAAACCATGTGACCGCCACCGGACCGCCAATGAAGTTGGACTTCGCCGTGAGCGCGATCAACCACGATCCGGGAGCATAGCGCCCGCAACGCCACATTGACACGCTCATAGCTTATGGGGCTTGCTGCAGCGGCCTCCTGCAGCTCTCTGAGCCGCGCGCGTAGGGTGGAAATATCTGCAGCGGCTAATTTGGCCGCTAGTTGTTGTCGTTCATTCTCCAGCCCGGCGCGCTGGTCCTCCAGCATACGAAGGCGGGCCTGGAGGTGTTTGCTATGGACGGCCCCGCCGCTTTGACGCTCAACGCGCATGCGGGCAGCGTCGGCACCAACCTCCACCAGAACGGGCGCATCATCATGTTCGCCACCCTCGATGGCGTTCAGCACTCGTTCGATGCGGGTGTCCATGTCGGCAATCTGCGCATCAGTGGCAGCCAACTCGTCGCGCGCATGCTCGTGTGATTCAACCGCCAAATCCTCAAGCCGCAACGCGGCAACTCCCGCCAGCAGCACCTGCTCCACTTCGCCCAGGACAACCGAAGGGAGGCTGCACTGATTGCTCCGCCGGGCCGTGGTGCAGGCCAACCGCGAGGGGCCACCCCAAGGGCCCTTGCTCACACGCGTGAGGCTACCTCCGCAATGAGGGCACCTTGCCAGCCCACCCAGCAGGTTCCGCAATTCGGCTCGGGTGCGTGGCGTTGTCCTGCCATCCCGCATCGCCTGTACGCGATTGAATGTTTCGCGGCTGACAATCGCAGGATAGTAGCCCTCCACCGCATCGAGCGGTCGGCGCACCCGTTTGCCGCTGGCGTACTCAACGACGTGCGGCCGATACTCCCCCACAACCGCGCTGTTGCTCAGTATCTTGCACACATAGGAGCGCTGCCAAAGGCTGCCGCGCCCAAAGGTGGGCACACCTTCCTTGTTGAGCAGTCTGACAATCGTGTGCTGCCCCTTGCCGGCAAGCGTCATGTCAAAGATACGGCGCACCACGGCCGCTCGCGGTTCAACCACTTCGAATTTGCGTGGCGTGCCCGGAAGCAGCCTCAGCCACGCCGGCGCCTTTGCTGTCAATGGCGTTGCAGCCACGCGCGAACGTTTAGCTTCCCAAGCCGCCTTGAGCCTAGCTGACTTGATGGCGCTTTCCTCGTGGGCTCGCTGCATGTGCAGCACGCTCTGCATAATGAGGAGCGGGTTATCCATCAGTTCTTTGCGCGAGTAACGCTGGCGGTCTTGGAGCGTGATTATGACCACCCCGGCGTTCACTACCATCTGGAATACGGGAAGCGCATCCCAAGGATTTTGACGCGAAACACGGTCTAGGCTCTCAACGAGCAGGTGGCTGCCAGGTGGTACCAAGCCGTCATCCACTGCTTTCAGGAACGCGCCCAGCGCGCCAGACCGGACATTGGCACCACGGAAGCCACTAATGCCCATGTCCTGAAATGAGCGGCCGTCAAGCTCCAGCCCGTGCTCAGCGCAGTAGTTCACTGCAAGGTCACGCTGGCGCCGGAAGCTGTCTCCGCGCTCCTGCTCCGGCGTGGAAAATCTCAGGTAGCTAAATGCCGTGTTTGTCATGCCGACTAGCATTAGTCCGGTTCGGGCTTATGTCAACAACATCTTGATGGTCGGCCCTGCTGGATCGGGCAAATCGATGCTGGCCGCGCGCCTCCCCACCGTCCTGCCGCCGCTCGATACGCCGGAGATGCTGGAAGTCTCGATGGTGCATTCGCTTGCCGGAGAGCTGCTCGGCGGCAAGCTGAGAATAGAACGGCCGTTCCGCTCGCCGCATCATTCGGCGAGCATGGCCGCGCTGGTCGGCGGCGGCTCGCGGCCCAAGCCGGGCGAAATCAGCCTGGCGCACCTGGGAGTCTTGTTTCTGGACGAGTTGCCGGAATTCATGCCCCAGGTCCTGGACAGCCTGCGCCAGCCGCTCGAAACCGGCGAGGTCGTGATCGCCCGCGCCAACCACCGCATCTCATATCCCGCCCGCTTTCAGCTTGTGGCCGCCATGAACCCGTGCCGCTGTGGCGGTGGTCCGGGACAGACCTGCAAGCGCGGCCCCAGGTGCCGGGCGGATTATCAGGCCAGGATCTCCGGGCCCTTGCTTGACCGCATCGACCTGCAGATCCAGGTCCCCGCGGTGACCGCCGCCGATCTGATGCTGCCGCCCCCGGCCGAGGGCAGTGCCGAGGTTGCAGCGAGAGTGGCCGCCGCGCGGCAAATGCAGAAATCACGCTATCAGGCGTTCGGTCCGGGAGCGCCGCGGATCAATGCACATGCCTCGGGCCAGATCCTGGAGGACGTCGGAAAGCCTGACGAGGCAGGCGCCGCTCTCTTGCGGCGCGCGGCGGAAACGCTGGCTTTGTCTGCGCGCGGATTTCACCGAACCCTGCGGGTCGCACGGACGCTTGCGGACCTGGACGGCGCCGAAGCCGTCGGCCGTCATCACGTGGCCGAGGCATTGAGCTATCGCCGCGAGGCCATGCACAACGCCCAGGCAGCTTAGAAGTGCTTCCCGCGCTTGCGGCCGGCTCCCCGCAGGGGAGTCGCAAACGCCACTGAGAACACGGCCGGCTCAGTGAAAGGGAGTCGCAAGCGCAAACAAACACCTACCGCGTCGGGACCGGCTTCTCGCCGCGATAATCGTAGAAGCCCCGCTGCGTCTTGCGGCCGAGCCAGCCGGCCTCGACGTACTTCACCAGCAGCGGACATGGCCGGTACTTGCTGTCCGCCAGCCCTTCGTACAGTACCTGCATGACGGATAGACACGTATCGAGCCCGATGAAATCCGCCAGCTCGAGCGGCCCCATCGGATGATTGGCGCCGAGCCGCATCGCCTTGTCGATCGCCTCGACCGTGCCCACACCCTCATACAGCGTGTAGACCGCCTCGTTGATCATCGGCAGCAGGATCCGATTGACGATGAACGCGGGAAAGTCCTCGGAAACCGCGATGGTCTTGCCGAGACTCTCCACGAATTTGCGCGCGACGCCGAACGTGACGTCATCCGTGGCGATACCCCGGATGACCTCAACGAGCTGCATCACCGGCACCGGATTCATGAAATGCATGCCGATGAAATGCTCCGGCCGGTCGGTCGTCGACGCCAGCCGCGTGATTGAGATGGACGAGGTGTTTGATGCGAGCATCGCATCCGGCTTGAGATGCTGGCACAGGTCTGAGAAGATCTTGCGCTTGACGCTCTCATCCTCGGTCGCCGCCTCGATCACCAGATCGCATTTGCCGAGATCGGCAAATGCAGGCGCGAACGAGATTCGCTTCAACGCGGCTTTCGCATCGCTCTCCTTGACCCCGCCGCGCGAAATCTGGCGGCTCATATTGTGCTCGATGCGTCTGATCGCATCCTCGACCCTCTCTTTCGAGAGATCGTTCATCGCGACCTTGTAGCCTGCAAGCGAAACGACGTGGGCGATGCCGTTCCCCATTTGACCGGCGCCGATGATGCCGACGGAGGATATCTCCTTGATCGGCTCCTGCTGGGCGGTTCTTTCCTTCGTCTGCGCATTCATGGTGAGTATCCTGGACATCAGTCTCGAGTGGACGTGGCGCCTGATCCGGAGCAGCCACGGACGGGCGCTATTTGCCGGCTTTTGCGAGCTCGGCCTCCAATTCAGGCAGTATCTCGAACAAATCGCCGACGAGCCCGTAGTCCGCGACCTGGAAGATCGGCGCCTCCCCGTCCTTGTTGATGGCGACGATGACCTTCGAGTCTTTCATGCCCGCAAGATGCTGGATGGCGCCGGAAATGCCGACAGCTACATAGAGCTCCGGCGCTACGACCTTGCCGGTCTGGCCGACTTGGAAGTCATTCGGCACGAAACCGGCATCGACGGCAGCGCGGCTCGCCCCGACCGCCGCACCCAGCCGATCCGCAACCGGCTCGATCAGCTTGGTGAAATTCTCGCCCGATTGCATGCCGCGCCCGCCGGAAACGACAACCCGCGCCGCCGTCAGTTCGGGACGCTCCAGCTTGGCGATCTCGGCCCGCTCGAATTGCGATATGCCGGCGGGTGACGGCACCGAAATCGTCTCGACCGGGGCCGCTCCGTCCGGGCGGGGAGGAGTCGCCGCGAACGATGCCGTCCGCACCGTGATGATCTTCTTGGGATCCGCCGACCGTACGGTCTGCAGGGCGTTGCCCGCATAGATCGGCCGCTCGAAGGTGTCGGCCGACACCACTTTGGTGATGTCGGAGATCTGCATGACGTCGAGCAGGGCCGCAACCCGGGGAAGGATGTTCTTTCCCCGCGACGTGGATGGCGCCAGCAGGGCGTCATAACCCTGCATCATCGGGACAATGACGCCCGCCACCTCTTCGGCCAGCTGGTGAGCGAGCTGCGGCGCCTCGGCAAGCAGCACTTTGCGGACGCCCTGAAGGCTGGCGGCGGCCTCCGCCGCTGCTTTGGCGCCTTCGCCGCAAACGAGGATGTCGACCTCGTTGCTGATGGCCAGCGCGGCCGTCAGCGCCTTAGCGGTGACGCCGTTGAGCTCGGCGTTGGAATGCTCGGCGAGCAGCAGTACGGCCATCAGATCACCCCCGCCTCGTTCTTGAGCTTGTCGACCAGCTCCGCCACTGTCTTTACCTTCACCCCGGCCTGCCTGACCGGAGGCTCGACCGTAGACAGCACGGACAGCCTGGGCGCGATGTCCACTCCGAGATCGGATGGCTTCTTCACATCGAGCGGTTTCTTCTTGGCCTTCATGATGTTGGGCAATGTGGCGTAGCGCGGCGTGTTGAGCCTGAGATCGACGGTGATGACCGCCGGCAGCTTCAGCTTCAGCGTCTCCAGCCCGCCATCCACTTCGCGCGTCACCACGGCCGCGTCCCCGTCGATCTCGACCTTGGACGCGAAGGTTGCCTGCGGCCAGCCGGAAAGCGCGGCAAGCATCTGCCCGGTCTGATTGCAGTCGTCATCGATCGCCTGCTTGCCGAGAATGACGAGTCCTGCGTCCTCGGCCTTCGCGAGGGCGGCCAGGACCTTGGCCACGCCAAGCGGTTCGACCACGGTCCCGTCCGGCGTCTCGACCAGTATCCCGCGATCTGCGCCCATCGCCAGCGCGGTCCGGATCGTCTCCTGGGCCTTGGAGGGGCCAATGGAAACGGCGATAATCTCAGCCGCCTTGCCCTTCTCCTTAAGCTGGATCGCCTCCTCGACCGCGATTTCATCGAACGGGTTCATCGACATCTTGACGTTGGCAAGCTCGACGCCCGATCCGTCGCTCTTGACCCGGATTTTTACGTTGTAGTCGACGACCCGTTTCACTGGGACGAGGATCTTCATGCCGGATGCTTCCTCAGCTTGTTTTCTATAATGCGCGTTGGAATTTCATAGTTTGAGCAGCGCCGTCGACCTTGAGCCGGTCTGCATGTTGCTGCCATTCTCCCCCGATCGTTCTCCCCCCGATTTCCAGCATCACCGGAGAATCGACCGCCTGATTCCTGTCAGATTAGCCTTTCGGCACAAGCCGCCTGCGACAATCCATCCGCCGGTTATGACCAATCGCGACCATCGACAGCTCTTCGCGGCCGCCCGCCTACGGCTCACATGCACCCACACCCCACCGTCCGCATTCCGCGGCCGCCGGGCTCACCTTCAGGTGCGGGTGTCGCATGAAGCGCGCACCATGACCAATGATGTTGCGTTGCGCTGACGAAGTTCCCTCGACCCGCCCATCCTCCTTCTATCAGCGGTAGGAAGGCTTCTTCGCAATTGCGAAAGAGAAACTATTGACCATTGCACTGCGTGTCAATTGCAACACGCAACGCAGCAAAGACAACAGGTAAAATCATAAGAGCGTCAGCCGCAAAAGTAAGATTAACGCAGCCAGGCTCAATCCCGCTTACCGGACGACATTTCCGGAGGGCCGGCGCTCCAGAAGCATGACGCCGGCAGGGCGCATGAGGACGATGAGAACGAGACCCGCGATGACGCCTCCGATATGCGCCCACCATGCCACCGGCCCGATACCGATGTCCGGCACGAAGTAGGGAAGCAGCGCCATCACGACCTGCGTCAGTATCCACAGGCCGAGAGCAAATGCGGCAGTGATCCGGATGGGAATGAAACGCATCACCAATACCCATACCAGAACGCGCGGATAGAGCAGCAGATATGCAGCGATGACTCCGGCCACCGCACCACTCGCGCCGATCAGCGGAATCGCGGAGTCGGGCGCCATGATCGCATGGGCAAGCCCGGCGAGGATGCCGCAAAGAAGATAGAATACGAGAAAGCGCACGTGCCCCAGCGCGTCCTCGATGTTGTCGCCAAACACCCAAAGGAACAGCATGTTGCCGGCAAGATGAAAGATATCGCCGTGCAGAAACATGTATGTCAGCAGCGTATAGCGCTCGGGAACGGCTATGGCGTCGAGCGGCCCGCCGGCGGGTCCACCGAAGATGCCGGCCCCCAGAAGCTCTTTTGGAACGATGGCGAAGCTCGCGATGGCAGCCTGGTTCATCGTGCCGGCCTGGGCGAAGAAAAGAAGGCAATTTAGGATGATAAGGCCCCAGGTTACGACCGGCAGACCGATCCTGCGCAATGGATTGTCATCGTAGATTGGGACAAACACGTGGGAACCCTCTGATGCGCGGCGGGCTTGCAGCCAAATGACGTGGCTCAGCCGGCAATCAATATCATGAATGCGGAAATATCCGAGCAGATAGTAGCGCACCGCGTGAGGTATCCGGTCCTGGAGTTCGCCGCACCTCAATGCTGATACGCGTGCCGACCCCGCGATAGTCCGTCATGGCCGCGCCGGGACGACGCTGGAGCGTCGGCCCGGACAACGGCGGCCATCCACGCGGCTCACCGCGGGTACCGAGCAAGCGGACTGTTATCGCAGGCGGCCGCCTTCGTTTGGCGTCACGACGTCCCGCCCGGCACCCACAGCACGTCCGCCTGGCCCCGATCGTTGACGTAGCGGCTCGCGACAAAAAGGAAATCCGAGAGGCGATTGATATACTTGAGCGCCTCTGCGCCCACCCGCTCTCCGGGCTCCGCAGCGAGACGCAACATGCAGCGTTCCGCACGCCGACAGACGGTGCGGGCAACGTGAAGCTGGGCTGCCGCAGGCCCCGCACCAGGGAGCACGAACGATCGCAACGGCGCGAGTTCCGCGTTCATCTCGTCGATCTCGCTCTCGAGACGCCCGACCTGGCTCGCACGAATGCGCAACGCTGACCGGCCGGCCGGAACCGACGCCCCGGCATCATCGGTCTGTACGCTCTCTGGCACGCACAGGTCGGCACCCAGATCGAACAAGTCGTTCTGCACCCGCATCAGCCGGGCGATCATGAGTTCCGGCTCCGGCCCCGAAGGCAACGCTGCAAGCAACCCGCGCGCCAGCCCAATCGCAGCGTTGGTCTCGTCGACCGTGCCATAGGCTTCGATGCGTGCCGCCGTCTTGCGCACCCGCGCGCCCGTGCCCAGCGCCGTCGTGCCGTCATCGCCCGTGCGCGTGTAGATCTTGTTCAGAACAACCATTGTCCCCACTCGCTCCAAACGCTCTCAGGCCGGCAGCAATGACTGCCTGCCACCAGCCTCAGACGCTAGCGGTACCATCTCAGCAGCGCGAGGCCGAACAGCAGGCAAATGACGGTGAACTGTATCCCGACACGCCAGCGCATCAGCCTCTGGCTGGTGTTGCCCGCAGGCTGGCGCATCATGTTCCACAGCCCCAGCAGCAGCAGGATAAACAGCAGTCCTGCGCCAATCGGCGAATGCAGGAAATCGTAGACGGGTGCGAATAGATCCAATGTGCCGCTCCGAACTCCCGGCAAAACTCCACATTCCGGGCATCATGTAATCGACTGCGCGATTGCTTGCAGCAGGCCGTGCTGCCGCATCACTCGGGCGATGCTACCGTCTTGATAGTGTAAGGTGCCGAAGCGGTGACTGCCAGTGGATTGAAAGGGTAGTCCTGGCCGGCTCCGCACCCGCCGGACCGATCGTTGGCTGGCACCAACAGAATTGCCGTAATTGTTGTCACGAATCGGAGCCGGGTGTAGCTGGCGAAAGGCATGCAGGGCGATGTTCGGAGTGAAATGCGCCTCAGCGATGGAAGCGTGATGAAGCAGACTGCGCTTGCCGCAATCCGTTCCTGTCCTTGGCTGGTCCTCACGCTGGGCACGGCTGCCATTCTGACGATCGCCTCTGCGCCATCCCACGGGCAGGAAGCCCGGCACGGCGACATCACCCGGAAGCTGCAGGCCGACAAAGATCGATTGAGCTCCACGGAGCAAAAGGCCAAGACGTTGTCCACCGACGTCGACAAGCTCCGCGACGAGCAGGCCCGCATCAACACGGAGCTGATCGAGACCGGCCGCCTGACCCAGGACAGCGAGCGCCGGATGACGCAAATCGAGACCCGGCTGGGCGAATTGGATGCCCAGGAAAAACTCATCCGCGGCTCACTGGCACGGCGGCACGGCGAGATGTCCCGCCTGTTCGGCGTGATGCAGAGGATGGGACGAAATCCGCCGCCCGTTATCGTCACGCGGCGGGAGGACGCCCTCAAGATGGTTCGCAGCGCCATGCTGCTTGCCCGCGCCTACCCGGGTTTGAAGGCGCAGGCCGACGAGCTGTCGGCTAAACTGAACGACCTGATGCGTGTGATGGCGAGTGCGACGCGCGAGCGCGAGCGCCTCGCCCATGAGACGACCCGGCTCAACGATACGCGAACCAGACTTGCAGCACTGAAGGAGGCCAAGCGCCAGTCCCTCGCCGACCGGCAGCGTGAGCTGGCGGAGGTCCGGCAGGTCGCCACGGAGATTTCCCGCAACGTGTCGAGCTTGTCGGAGTTGATCAAGAAACTCGACCGCGAGGTGGCGGAACGGACCCCGCTCGGCGCCTACGAGAACGAGCAGAGTAAGCTTGCCAGCTCCGCTCCTGCAGGGACCGCAGACGGTACAAAGGCCGCAGCCGCAACCGGAGAGGGTAAATCCGTCGCCTCGGCCAGCGAACGGACGGGGGCCAGCGCCGCACCCGGCTCGAAACCGCCTGAGCAAAAGGTGGCCCTCAATGCTCCCGGGCCAGGCAAGCCCTCGGTCGCACTCCTGCCGCGCGGCCCGTTCACCTACGATCCAAAGCGCCTGAAGCCGGCGATGCCATTCCACAAGGCGAAGGGCAGGCTGCCTTGGCCCGCCCATGGACGTCTGAGGCTGTCATTCGGCGACAAGACGCCTTTTGGCTCCACCTCGCGAGGTGTGGTACTGGAGACCAGGACTGGCGCCACCGTCGTGTCGCCTTGCGACGGCTGGGTCGTATATTCCGGCGAGTTCCGAAGCTATGGTCTTGTCTTGATTATCAATGCGGGCGACGGCTACCATGTCTTGCTGGCCAACCTGGCGCGCATCGACGTTGAGGTTGGTCGTTTTGTGCTTGAGGGCGAGGCGATCGGCGCAATGTCTACCAATTTCACCGCTAGATCCCCAAATAACAAACCCGAGTTATACGTAGAGTTTCGTAATAAGGCTGGTCAGTCGATCGACCCGTCGCCGTGGTGGGCCGAAGGTTCACAAAAGGTTCAAGGATGATGCGCAAATCCGACTTCGCTTTCTGGACGTT
>JBFWYV010000075.1:0-17879 GCA_050186055.1 Hyphomicrobiaceae bacterium
CGGCAGAAGGTCTTGGCGACCCGTCCGCCGAGCCGGTTCAGCACGATGACGTCGTTGTATTCCCACGAGCCCGCACCGGAGGCGGGCGTCACCGGATTCTGCAGCGTGATGTCGCCGATCTTGACCGAAAGGTCTACCATCCCACAGCCTCCTGCATGTTGAAGACCGGCCCGTCCCGGCAAACCCGCTTGAGCACCCGCTTTCCGTCGACCTCGAACGTCCGCATGCAGACGTAACAGGCGCCGAAGCCGCACACCATGATCTGTTCCATCGCCACCTGGCCGGGAACGCCGTGCGTCTTGCCCAGCCGCTGCATCAGCTTCAGCAGCCGGTTCGAGCCGCAGGTGAAGAAGGCGTCGGCTTTGCCGTCGGCAATCAGGCCGCTGAGGATGTTCTCGACGTTGGCAACGTCGCTCGACCCGTCCGAATCGAGAACGGTGATGACGTTGGCCCCAAGCCCCTCGAACAAGTCCCTGGACATGACCACGCCGGGATTGCGCGCGCTCAGGATCGCGGTGACGCCGACGCCATGCTCTTTCGCGAGTTGCGACAGCGGCGCCAGCGTGGCCAGTCCGACGCCACGGCCCAGCACCACGATATTGCGCCATGCCGGATCGAGCTTGAACCCCTCGCCGAGAGGCCCCGCGACATTGAACTCGTCTCCGGCCGCCAGCATGGCCATGCCGCGCGTGCCGCGGCCTTCCGTCTTGTAGAGGAACTCGATCTGCCCGGCGCCTTTGTCGACGCGATAGATGCTCATCGGCCGGCGCATCCATACCTCCGCTCCGTCAGGCGACGGGCAGAGCAGGTGGAAGAACTGGCCCGCATAGGCGGCAAGCGCACGGTCGTGCACCCTGAGCACCATGTGCTTGTATTCGCCGTTGACCCAGTCGTTGGT
Organism: Hyphomicrobiaceae bacterium; assembly: GCA_050186055.1. Taxonomy (GTDB): domain Bacteria; phylum Pseudomonadota; class Alphaproteobacteria; order Rhizobiales; family Hyphomicrobiaceae; genus CAMDPA01. The sequence goes on from JBFWYV010000075.1 coordinate 899, forward strand.
CACCACGGTGCCGAGAAACTCACCCACCAGCCGCTGGGGGTAGGAATCGTTGGCGCCGACGCGGAGTGCGGAATCTGTATATTTCTCGGATTGCTCTAGCGCCATCGTCACGGGCATCTCGATCGCTTGGTTTGGGGACGGCATCGGGTAGCACCGAAGCCTCACAATTCATATGAGCGGGTTGTGCACTGTGTCAATTTGCGCGTAACCCGGCCGGCAGCAGCCGTCCAGGCGTCCTCATTCGTCGTCCCGGCCATAAAGCAGCGTCAGATTGACGCGATGATTCGCATAGCCCGCCGCGAATCGAGGTGCGTCCGAGCGATGGAACAGGCGGGCGTGAAATATCACCGCGCGATTCTCCCGATAGGGCACATGGATCGTGTCGTCCCGATGCCGTTCGAGGAAAGCCGCAATCTCCGCCATATCCGCATCGTATCCGGTCATCCGCCAGTGGGCGGGCGGCGGCGCCGTGCACACCTGCAGGCCGCCGCCTTCCGACTCCAGGTTGGCCGTGTCCGGGGTCAGCCACAAGTTGACGCTGACCACGGCATCATCGGCGTGAGCGTCGACTTCGGAACGCGCCTCCAGCCCCTTGAAAGCCCAGGCCTGGGACAGGGGATGAGGTCCCAGCAGATCAGGCAAGGCCCGGCGCAGTTCGTCGGCGATCTGAAGAACCAGCGGCGACGCCAGACCGTCCTCCAGATACGAGGCCACGAACCCGCCAATATGGCTGAAGTCGTGCCAGATCGTGCTTTCGAGGAGGTAGCGCTTGAGCGACGCGAGGGCATCGGGCGTCAGCAGATCATCGACGGCTGCAGCGCCGGCCCCGCCGTCCCGGAACGCCCGCTCTATCGCATTCACGTCAAGCGCGGGGTTCACCGCAGGACCGCGGATCTCCGCCGCGTCCGCCAAGTGTATCCCGGAATTGTAATCCTCCCCCAGCACGTCGAGTTGCGCTGGAGAAAGTTCCGCCACGCCATCGGGCAGGCCGCGCGCAACGTCCTCATAGAGCCGTGCCAGCACCTCGAACCGCTGTCCGTCGCGCCGGCGCGAGGCGAGATAGCGAAACTGATCCGCATCATGCAGAAGCTTGCCGCGCGTTGCATGCGACAGCGAGCGCCCGGCCAGGCCGGACCGGTCTTCGCCGCGCCGCAGTTCATAGGTTCGCGCAAAATGATCGAGCGCGCGCCCCCGCTCGCCTTCCGCCAGCCACAGCAGCGCCAGCCGCAGATGCGCCTGATAGTGCTCCGGCTCCAGTGCGCACGTGCGCTTCAGACACGCGATTGCCGCCTGCATCCGTCCAAGCGTCTGCAGCGCAATTGCCTTGTTGAACAAGGCGCTCGCGTAACCGGGCTCTGCCGCCAGCGCCACATCGAACCAGCCGATCGCGGACTCCGGATCGCCGCGCGTTGCCGCGACCGCACCGAGGTTGTGCGCCACCGCCGGGTGACCGGGTACAAGTTGCAGCGCCGCCCGGTATGCCGCTTCCGCCTCCGCGAGCCGGCCGGCACGATGGTGCTGGAGCGCGGCTGCGGCCAGTCCGTCGAAATTCGCTTTATCGCCGGTCACGTCGGCTCCGCTTGGCGCCCACGCGTCAACCGCCGTGCCTGGCGATGAACGCCTCGACACGGTCGTGGAACGCATCAGGGCTCTCGATGAAGAAGAAGTGCCCACCGGGCATCTTGGCGAACTCCGCCCCCGGGATTTTCGCGGCCATCGCCTCCGACATATGCGGCGGCGTGCAGAAATCGGATTCGCCCACGAAAATCAGCGTCGGGCACTTGATCGCACCAAGCTGGTCGAGCCGATCGTAGCCAAGGATCATGTCGATGCGCGCCTTGCCGATCTCCGGCGCCGAAGCTCCGGCTGCGGCAGCATCCGCCCACGCCTCCACCGCTTTCGGATTGGACATCTGGAAGCGCGGATCGAACAGGAACAGCGCGCCCATGTCGGTCGCTGCCCGCACACCCGCTGCATTCAGCATCTGCGCCCGCGCATTGAACTGCCGGCGGAAGAATGCATCCCCACGCGACCACGACGACACGATGGAGATGGTCTTGACCACGTCGGGCTGCTCCAACGCCAGCATCTGAGCGATCGCCCCGCCCGTGGACGAGCCGACGGCATGCACGGGACCTATGCCCAGATGGCGAACCAGGGCTGCAAAATCGGCGGCGTGCTGGGAGATCGTCAGCCCGCTGGTGGTATGGCTGGACCGGCCCGTCCCGCGATGGTCAGGCAGAATGACCGTATGCTTCTTCGCAAACAGGCCGACCTGCGGCCCCCAGGTCGCGCCAACGCCCGCAAGACCCGCAATCAGCATCACGGGCGTACCCGCCCCATGCGTCTCGTAATAGATGTCCGCGTCGGCTGATCGAATTGTCGGCATGGCGCACGGGCTCCTGCGATGGCGATGGAATCTTGAGCGAGGTTAGCGGAGAGCCCGGGCTTGTAGAAGCCCCTGGCAGGGCCGGTCCCATTGGCGGCGGCACAACATTCTGCTTTAAGCAGATCAGCCGGCGGCATCGGCGACAGATCAGGAGAGAACGTTGACGGTTGCGGAAGGAAAGGTGTTCGGGCAGAGCGTCCCGCGCTTGGAGGATTTGCCACTGCTGCGGGGCGAGGCCCGCTTCGTCGATGACATCACGCTCCCCGGCACATTGCACGCGGCCTTCGTCCGTAGCCCGCACGCGCACGCGCGGATCGCCGGCATCGACAAGAGCGCTGCCCTGGACATGCCGGGCGTCGTCGCCATCTTCGTGCTCGACGACATTCGCGGCGACCTTTCCGATCACCTGATCCGCACTGCACTCCCATCGCCGTCATTCCAGGAATCGCGGCACCGGCCGGCCCTGGCCGATGGCGAAGTGCTGTATGTGGGCGAACCCGTGGCCATGGTCATCGCCGATGACCGCTACGTCGCCGAGGATGCCGCCGCCCTCGTCTTCGTCGACTACGATCCCCTGCCGGCGGCAGGCGACTGCCGGGACGCATTGGCCGACGATGCGCCTCGATATCACTCTGCCGCGGCCCACAACATTGCCGCCCGCTTCAAGACCGACTTCGGCGACATTGAGAGCCAGTTCGCCAAGGCCGCTCATGTGGTCAAGGAAACCTGCTCGATTCACCGCGGCGTCGCACACTCGATGGAATGCCGCGGCGTCGTTGCCGCCGTCGATCCGATCGAGGACCGGCTGACGATCTGGTCGTCGACACAGACGCCGCACGTCGCCAAACGCCTCGTCTGCGAATTGCTGGGGCGCGATGACGACAAGGTCCGTGTGGTCACCCCGGATATCGGCGGCGGCTTCGGCCCCAAGCTGGTGTTCTACTCGGAGGAACTCGTCGTTGCGCTGGCCGCCGTGCGCATCGGCCGCCCGGTGAAGTGGATCGAGGACCGGCGCGAGCACTTCATCTCCACCACACAGGAGCGCGACGAGATCTGGGAGATGGAGGTCGCAATCGACAGCGAGGCCCGCATCCTTGGCCTGCGCGGAAAGCTGATCCACGACAACGGCGCCTACATGGTCCGCGGCGTCAACGTTGCACTCGGGGCGGCCTCGACTCTTACGCTGCCGTACGTCGTGCCCGCCCTCGATCTCGACACCATCGTGGTCGCCACCAACAAGGTGCCGGTGACGCCGATCCGCGGCGCCGGCAAGCCGCAAGGCGTGTTCGTGATGGAACGGCTGATCGACCGGGCGGCGGAGGCGGCGGGGATCGACCGCGCCGAGATACGCCGGCGCAACATCGTGCCGCGCGAATCGATCCCGTATGCCACACCGATGAAAACGCGCGGCGGCATGCCGATCACGCTCGATGCCGGCGATTACCCCGCCTGCCTCGACAAAGCCCTGAGATCGATCGGCTGGATGCAGTTCGCGGAGCGCCAGGCCCATGAGCGCGCCAACGGCCGCTACATCGGCCTCGGTCTGGCCAACTACGTCGAAGGCACCGGGCGCGGCCCCTATGAGCCCGTCACGGTCAAGGTCGGCGAAAACGGACGCATTCATGTCGCTTGCGGCGCATCGGCGATCGGTCAGGGGACCAAGACGATGCTCGCCCAGATCGTCGCCGAGCAGCTTGGCGCCGACATGTCCAATATTACCGTGGTGACCGGCGACACCAGCGCCACCGATCTGGGGCTCGGCACCTTCAACAGCCGGCACACCGCGATCGCAGGCCCATCAGCACACGCCGCCGCCGTCAAGATCCGCAACAAGGCGCTCCGCGTCGCCGCGCACCTCCTGGCCGTCGGTGAGCAGGCGCTCGAGATCGAAGGGCGCCACGTCAAGCTGCGCGGTTCGGACGACCGCAAGTTGTCGCTTGGCGAGATCGCCCGCGCCGTGGCCGGATTGCCCGGCTATTACCTTCCCGGCGTCGATGAGCCGGGCCTGTCAACTACCGAAACCGTCATCATCAATGACATGGCGTACTCGAACGGCTCTGCCGCTGTGGAGGTCGAGGTCGATATCGAGACCGGCATCGTCACCGTCGAGCGGGTCGTGATGGCGCATGATTGCGGCACGGTGGTCAACCCTCGGCTCGTCGCCGGCCAGATCTGGGGCGGCCTCGCCCACGGCCTCGGCAATGCCCTTTACGAGCGCATGGCATTCGATGCGGACGCCCAGCCGGTCTCGACCAACCTCGCCGAGTATCTGCTGATCGGTCCATCCGAGATGCCGCGAAGCATCGAGCTTGTTGAGAGCCCGACCAGGACGCCGCTCAACGAGCTGGGCGTGAAAGGTGTGGGCGAAACCGGCGTGCTGCCGATGGCGGCGGCCGTTGCTTCGGCCATTGAGGACGCCCTCAGCCCGTTTGGCGTGCACATCAATTCCGTGCCGGTGATGCCGCACGAAATCCTAGCGAAGATCAGGCAGGGAGCCGCAGCATGAGCACTCGCATAACCATCCGCCGCCCCGACGACTGGCACTGCCATCTGCGTGACAACGAGATGATGCAGGCTGCTCTTCCCTATACGGCGCGTGTTTTCGGCCGCGCCATCTGCATGCCGAACCTGCTGCCGCCGGTCCGCACGATGATGGACGGCATGGCCTACCGCCAGCGCATCATGGCGGCGTTGCCCGAAGGCGCCAAGTTCACACCGCTCATCACCTGCTACCTGACCGATGAAACGGACCCGGACGATGTCGAACTCGGCTTCACGGAAGGGGTGTTCGCAGCGGTCAAGATGTATCCGGCCAATGCAACGACCAACTCAGCCGCCGGCGTGACGGACTACGAAAAGATCGAGCGTGTACTCGCACGCATGGAGAAGATCGGCATGCGCTTCCTCATTCACTGCGAGGAAGTGCTGCCCGATATCGACGTGTTTGATCGCGAGGCCGTCTTCATCGAGCGCCGCCTGATCCCGATGACGAAAAAGTTCCCGGGCCTGAAGATCGTGCACGAGCACATGACCTCGAAGATCGGCGTCGAGTACATCCACTCGGCGTTCCCGCAGGTCGGCGCATCGATCACGCCCTATCACATGGAGCTCAATCGCACCGACTGGCTCGGCGCCGGCAACCGGCCCTACATGTACGTGATGCCGGTGATCAAGACGGAGACTGACCGTCAGGCCCTTCGCAAAGCGGCCACGTCAGGCCATCCGGGTTTCTTCCTCGGCACCGATTCCGCACCGCATCCAATGTGGAAGAAGCTGGCGCAGGTCGGCATCCCCGGCAACTTCAATGCGCCGGTCGCGATCGAGAGCTACGCTAAGGTATTCGAGGAGGAAAGCGCACTCGATAAGCTCGAGCAGTTTGCGTCCGTCAACGGGCCCAACCACTACGGCCTGTCACTCAACGAAGGCACCATCACGTTGGAGAAGAAACCCTGGATCGCACCAGCGGCCATGAAAGTGGACGGCCCGGATGAAATCGCCATGATCTACAAGGGCGGCGAGACGGTCGAATGGCAGGTCGTCGAGTGCTGACCGTCACCTTGAATGTATCGTTCGGGGCAGTGATGCTCTGACATCAAACGATCAAGGAGATGCGCTTCTTGGCAACGAAACCGAAGACCACGCGGAAATCGAAAGCCGGCGCGGCGCCACCGCTCAATACGCTTTCCGCTTCCGAGGCGGCGCGCGGCATCGCGGCTGGCGCATTCACTTCGGAAGCCCTGGTCGGAGCCTGCCTGAAACAGATCGAAGAGCGCGAGCCGGCCGTCCGTGCCTGGGCGTTTATCGATCCGGGCTATGCATTGCGGCAGGCCCGCGAACTGGACCGCGAGTTCATGGAGAATGGCCCGCGCGGTCCTTTGCACGGCGTGCCGGTCGGGATCAAGGACGTGATCGATACGGCGGATATGCCGACGCAGATGGGGTCATCCATCTACGATGGTCATCGGCCAAAAGCTGATGCCGCGTGCGTGGCCATGATGCGGCGTGCCGGCGCGGTGATCCTCGGCAAGACCGTAACCTGCGAGCTGGCCGGCGTCGCGCCGCGCGAAACCATGAACCCGCTCGATCCCCAGCGCACGCCCGGCGGCTCTTCCTCCGGATCCGGAGCAGCCGTGGCCGACTTCCACGTGCCGGTCGCATTCGGCACGCAAACCGGCGGATCCGTGCTCCGGCCCGCCTCCTTCTGCGGCGTCATCGGCTACAAGCCGACCTATAATCTGATCAACCGCGCCGGTCTCAAGTTTGCCGCCGAGGGCGTCGACACCATCGGATTCATCGGCCGCACTGTCGAAGACATGGCACTTGTCGCCGATGCCTGCGTCGCTCGCCCGCATGCGGCTGTCGGCAAGCGCGCGACGCCGCCCCGCATCGGGCTTTGCCGCACATTTCTGTGGGACGAGAAGGCGCAGCCGGAAACCAAGGCCGCCGTCGATCAGGCCGCTCGCAGAGCCGAGCGTGCCGGTGCGAGCGTGATCCCCTTCGAGCTTCCTGCCGAGTTCACGAAGCTGACCGGCGTACGCGATACCGTCAACAACTATGAACGCGCAATGGGGCTCGCCTGGGAGTGGGACCACCACCGCGACCAGCTTTCACCGCAGATGGCGCGCACCGTCGAACAAGGACTGGCTGCCGGCCATGCCGGCTACGTCGCAGCCGTGCAGCACGCGGATCATTGCCGGCGCGCATTGGATGAGGTGATTGCGCGGTTCGACATCCTGCTCGCTCCCGCCGTCAATGGCGAGGCGCCGCTCGGCCTCGACTATGCAGGCGACCCCGCTTTCCAGGCGCTATGGACCCTGCTGCACGTTCCGACCATGACGCTGCCGCTTGCAAGAGGCCCGCACGGTATGCCGGTCGGCGTACAATTGGTTGCAGGCCGGCACGCCGATCGAAAGCTGCTGGACGTAGCCACATGGATGATGGAGACCGAAGCCTGAACGACGCGCGAAAATTGTCAGCGCATCATCCCCGGATCGCGTAGTGATTCAAGCAATTCGCTGCGCCGTCCTACGTCCCCAGGCAACGACAGAAGAGAGCCAGCGCGATGCTGAATCACAAGCCGCTACTCGGCATCGCCCTGATGATCGCGTCGACGGCGTTGCTCTCTACGAAGGATGGCATCGCCAAATCGCTGCTGCCCTACATCAGCCCGCTTCAGTTGCTGACGATCCAGTTCTTCTGCACGTTCCTGATCGTCGGTCTTGCAGCCGCGCCGCGCTATGGCTGGCGTGTCCTGCGGCCGGTCCCGCTGCTGGGACAATTCATTCGCGGCGCGCTCAGCATCGTCGCCGTGATCATGCTGTATTGGGCATTGATCTACATCCCGCTTGCCGACGGCACCGCGATGTTCCTTCTTGCTCCCATCGTCGTGACGGTGCTCTCGCCCGCGCTGCTGGGCGAGACGCTCGGCATCCGCCGCAAGATTGCGGCCATCGTCGGATTTGCAGGTGTCCTGATCATTCTGAAACCGGGCTTCACGGGCAGCGCCGTCGGCTATTACATCGGCGTCACGGCCGGAGTATTGATGGGCCTCTTTCTCATCTCCAACCGCCGCCTCGCGGGCAGCCAGCCGCCCATTCTGAATGTTGCCCACAACGGCTTGATGGGGGCCGTCGCCATCGCCCCCTTCATCCCTCTGTTCTGGCAGAATCCACCGGCCTTCACGCTTCCGAAGCTGGCGGCGCTCGTCGGCCTCGCCGTCTGCGGCCAGGGGCTCATGATCACCTCGTTCATGTTCGCCCCGGCAGCGGTGCTCGCGCCTTACACCTACACGATGCTCGTTTTCGCGGTGGCGATCGGATATGTCGCCTTCGGAACGTTTCCCGACCTTGCAACCTGGTGCGGAATGGTTCTGATCGCCGGCGCCGGCCTCTATATTGCCAACCGCGAACGCCAGCTCGCAGCGAAGTCCAAATAGAACAAGAGCCACCGCCCGCACTTGCACGAGCGATGGCCCCGCTGCCCTCAGGGCATGCGCTTCCTCACGCAACCGCAGCCGCCTACATCGGCGCGACCGTTCCTTCGATCGTCGTCCTCAGCATCAGCCGGCGCTCGCCGGCCGGGAAATCCGTTCGCGCGTGCATCGAGCAGCGGTTGTCCCAGAGCAGGAGATCGTTCGGCTGCCAGACGTGCTCGTAGACCCATTCCGGGTTCTCCGAGTGATCGCACACGGCCTTGATCAGCGCACTGCCCTCTGCCTCATCGAGGCCGTCAATGGCTTCCGTCATGAGCCGGTTGATGAACACCGCTTTGCGCCCCGTCTCCTCATGCGTCCGGAACACGGGGTGCGTGGAGCGCCTGACGTGCTTGACCCCTTTCCCGTCTCCGCGCTGCTGTTCTCCCAGCGTATAGGAATGGGATGCGCGCTTGCCGTCGAGCTTCTGCTTGAGGCTTTCGGGCAGTGTCTCGTACGCGCGATAGCAGTTCGCAAACAGCGTATTGCCGCCCTGCGAGGGCACTTCGACCGAATAGAGGCAGGTGCCCTTGTGGGGAACCTCGGCATGCAGCATGTCGTGGTGGAACCACATTTCGCCGTCCGGCAGCGCCCCGATCGGTTCGCCGTTCTCGCGGATGTTGGAGATCAGCATGATGTTGTCGAGCAGCTTGTCATAGCCGGCCGGCCGGAACTCGGCGGGCCGCGCGAGATTGGCGAGCTTGCCGAAGACTCCCGTCGCCTTGACCAGGGCTTCCTGCGACAGGTGCTGATCGCGGAACAGCAGCACGATGTGCTTCAACCACAATGAATTCAGTTCGTTCGCCGTCTCCGCATCGACAGGCTTGCTGAGATCGACGCCTCTGATTTCGGCCCCGATATGAGCGGTTAATGGTATCGCCTCCACAGGCATCACCGTCTCCCTGTTAAGTTCACACGTTCTGAAACAACGTTCCACACCAGCGTATTGCAGGCTATCATGCCGTCTGGCAACCCCAAGGACAAGTGAAAGGAGTGTCGCGTTGTTGACCGAAGCCTGACCGGCTGAAGACTTGCGATAAGACCGCATTTCGCAGCTTGCAGGCGGATGACAGGCGAACGGGCATCGCCTAGGATTTGACCCGGCCAGCAGCCGCGTGACGTCGGAGGAAAGCAATGGCGCTCTCAATCACCCCGGTTCATCCTGCAATCGGCGCTGAAATCAGCGGGGTAGACCTCTCCAAGCCGGTCGATGCCGACACTGCGGCAGCGGTTCGCAAGGCATTCGAGGACAATGTCGTCGTGGTCTTCCGCGACCAGAATCTGGACGAGAACACCCAGCTCGCCGCGGCTTCGATCTTCGGCAAGGTCGCGGAGCGACGGCGGCCGGCCATAGGAAATCTGCCCGGCGGGGACTACGACACGCCGTTCATGCTCGTCACCAATATCGTCGAGAACGGCAAGCCGATCGGTGCATTCGGCGACGGCGAAATGTGGTTTCACCACGACACCAGCTACTATCCCGAGCCGCATCGGGCCACGCTTCTCTATGCCGTAAAGCTGACGACGTGGGGGGGCGAGACTTGCTTCTCCAACATGTATAAGGCCTACGACATGATCCCGCGTGGCCTGCGCGACAAGCTGGAAGGCCGCAAGGTCCTGCAGCTCCACGATTACAAGCGGCGCGAGCGTATCGATCCCGACACCGCCGATTTGTCCCGGATCCGCCACCACCGGCAGCCGATCTTCGTCACGCATCCGGCCACAGGCCGCAAGGCGCTCTATGTGTCGCGCCTGATGAGCGCACGTATCGAGGGACTTTCGCGCGCCGAAAGCGAGGCCGCGTTGGAGCAGCTCTTCGATATCTCGGAGGACCCTTCGATCGTCTACGAGCACTCCTGGCGATTGGGAGACCTCGTTGTCTGGGACAACTGGGCCTCCATCCACGCCCGCCGCGATTTTCCCCGCGATCAGCCCCGCCTGATGCGGCGCCTCACGGTGGAGGGGCAGACGCTCGGCTTCTGAGCGCCGGCCGGGTTTGGCGGTCGCGTTCGAGCAGCACTTGACACCGCCGGGCGTGACAGTAAGTTCCGACCAACCTTTTTCAGGCACAACGTGCAAACTGTCGGGCCGACGCCAGCGCGACGGCCGACACCGGAGACAAATCATGGCCAAGCCGGTCGTACAGAAGATCAAGCTGCTTTCCACGGCGGGCACGGGATACTTCTACGTGACCAAGAAGAACCCGCGCACCTCCACCGAGAAGCTTTCATTCAAGAAATATGACCCGATTGCGCGCAAGCACGTCGAGTTCAAGGAAACGAAGATTAAGTAGTTTCTGCTGCCCGCCCGTATCCGCGCCGTCCGATCGGTCATGCCTGCGTCGCGGCATGACGCCCGGCGTAGGCGGCTGCTCGCCATCGTGATCAGGGAACGAAATCGAGCCGCCCGCGTTCATTGCGGGTGTCGCTTCGGTCTTCTTGGGAATCCAGCGACTCGGTCAGGGTCCGTGGCAACTCCCAGCAGCGGGGTATGTTCCGAGAGCACCACGAGCCCTGACCTTCTGACCAGACGGCAGCCAAAGAGGGCGTTGCCTGCCACCTGGTGTCCGACCGACCCAACAGTGGGCTCTGGGGAGGCCATCACCAGAGCCCGGGTCGATCATGTGCCCGTGTGTTTCAGGAGATGCGGCGGACCTGATCCACGAAGGCACATCCCATGCCGCCCCATAGCGATCACCGTTTGTTGATGCGGCGAGCACGCACGAAAGCAGCAATTTATTAGTTTAAGCCTCGACTTTGTCGCATAGCATTGTTTGCTTGGCAAGTTTTGGGACTATGCGGATGCGCCACTGTCAAGCGAGCCCATTTGAGCATCACGGTTTGGCGACAATTTGTCGCCAGAATGTCTGAGGCGGGGCGACAATAACAAGCGCTCTAAACGCGGCAAATTATTTAGAGAAAAATCAATGAATTATACAGTGGCAGTCAGCCTCACGCTGCGTCGGCCACTACCCGGTTCCGCCCCTCGCGCTTGGCTGCATAGAGGGCGTTGTCTGCCCTCTTGAAAATCGCTTCCGGCGTCTCGTCCGGCTGCTCCAGCGTCGCCAGCCCGACGCTCGCCGTCACCGAGATCATGGTCGTATCGTTGATTTTGAACGGCTCCGCTTCGATACACGCCCTCAATCGCTCCGCCACATGGCGAGCCCGGTCGAGATCGGTGTCGGGCATGACGATCACGAACTCTTCGCCGCCGAACCGGCACGCCAGATCGATCCCCCGGATATTGCGCCTCATGCGGGTCGCGAACTCGCGGATGACGTTATCGCCCGCGTCATGCCCCCAACTGTCGTTCACGCGCTTGAAATGATCGATGTCGCTGACGAGCAGCGAGAGCGGCCGGCCGGTGCTCACCGCTTCGTCCATCAGCGTCCGGATGTGGCTTTCCATATAGCGCCGATTGTGTAGTCCCGTCAGCGCATCGGTAACCGCCTGCTCGACGCTCTGCTCAAGTCTCGTGCGCAGGAAATCAGCATGCCGCTTGCGGCGGATCTGTGTCTTGACGCGGGCCAGCATCTCGTTGCGGTCGATCGGGCGGACGAGATAGTCGTTCACCCCCATGTCGAGTCCGCGCAGCAGCCGCGCATCGTCGCCCGGCTCCACCAGGATGACGATCGGCAAGTGTCGTGTCCGGTCCAGCGAACGCACCTGGCTGCACAGCCGAAGCCCGTCCGCATCAGCGAGACTGAGACTGACGATCAGCAGGTCGAACTTGTATTGCGCGACCTTCATCAGCGCAGCCTGGATGTCCCGCTCGACGAAAGCATCGTGCGTCCTGGCCAGTACCTCCAGGATGCGGGAGGCTGACCGCGGATGGTCGTCAACCAGAAGGATTCGGCCGGTTTCGCCGCGCAAGGCCTTGGCCAGCTGACTTGGGATCACCCCCATCTGCTGGCTGGTCGAGGCCCGCATCGCCATCTCGTCGTCCAGCATCTTCAACCGGGCGAGGTTCTTCACGCGGGTTATCAGTGCGATGTCGTCGACCGGCTTGGTCAGAAAGTCGTCGGCCCCCGATTCAAGACCCTGCACTTTGTCCGAAGGCTGATCGAGCGCCGTCACCATGATCACGGGTATCTGGTTCGTTGCCGGAGAGGACTTGATCCGGCGACAAACCTCGAAGCCGTCCATTCCAGGCATCATGACGTCGAGAAGAACGACGTCGACGCGCTCTCGCGCGCAGATGTCGAGCGCTGCTTGTCCGCCGGAGGCTGTGAGCACCTCGAAATACTCGGCCTGCAGGCGAGCCTCAAGCAGTTTCACGTTTGCAAGTATGTCGTCAACGACAAGAACCCGCGCCGTCATCCTGAACCTTCGCTTAGCTGGCAAGCGCGGTCTTCGCAGGCCGCTCAGGCCTCCCCAATGAAACGGCGGACAGTATCAACAAAGCTCTTCACGGAGATCGGCTTGGAAATATAAGCCTCGCATCCGCCCTGCCGGATGCGCTCCTCGTCGCCCTTCATGGCGAAAGCCGTCACCGCTACGACCGGAATCGAGCGGAGATTGTCATCCTCTTTGAGCCACTTGGTAACCTCCAGCCCCGACACCTCCGGCAGTTGGATGTCCATCAGGATCAGGTCGGGCTGGTGTTCGCGTGCAAGGTCGAGCGCCTCCATTCCGCTGCGGGTCTGGATGCTGCGATAGCCGTGCGCATCCAGCAGGTCGTGAAAGAGCTTCATGTTCAGCTCGTTGTCTTCCACGATCAGAACGGTCTTGCCCGCCCGGCTGACGCCAGACCTCATGCCCTCCAAGGATTTGCTGTTTGGCTGAAAGTTCATAGGCGGATAGCTCGGCATCGGATCGCCGCCAATTGTGCACCGATTCGACTGGCGACGGATGATTCACAATGCGCCATGATCGGTAACCAACAGTTTAAGGTGTATAAGCGATCGCGAGAATCGCCAATCGAGGCTCCTATGAAAACGATGACTGGTAAACGGAGTCCTCGGCGCGAGGAGGCAGAGGCGATCGCGCTCCAGGCGCTCGTGTTTCTGACCGAGGATCGGGACCGATTGAGCCGTTTTCTCCTCGACACCGGCATGTCGCCAGGCGATCTCGGCAATGCGGTCGGCAGTCCCGAGGCTCTTGTCGCCGTGCTTGATCACCTCCTCGGTGACGAATCGCTGCTGCTGGTGTTTACCTCCGCTGCCGGCATCGACCCCGCCGTTGTGCAGCCCGCCCGCGCGATATTGGACGGAGGCCGTGTTGCGTAAGGGAGGGAGGCAGTGATGGCCCACCCCGCCGGCGCATCAGCCGCGCCGCGTATCGGCATCGACCTGGGCGGCACCAAGATCGCCGGCATCGTTCTCGACAGCCGCAGCCGGCCACTGGCCGAAACCAGGAGCCCCGCGCCGCGCGGCGACTACCGGGCGACGCTGGCCGCGATCGGCGACCTTGTTGGAGACCTCGATCGGGCGGCGGGAGGAATGCAGCCGGTCGGCATCGGCATCCCGGGCTCGATCTCGCCGGTGACCGGCCGCGTACAGGGCGCCAACTCGACATGGCTGAACGGCCAGCCGCTGGCGGACGACCTGGAGCACGTGCTGAAACGTCCCGTGCGGCTGGCCAACGACGCCAACTGCTTTGCCTTGTCCGAGGCTGCCGACGGTGCCGCAGCCGGCGCCAGTTCGGTCTTCGGCGTCATCATAGGCACGGGTTGCGGCGGCGGGCTGGTCTTCAAAGGCGAGGCGATAGCCGGCTTGAACGCCATCGGTGGCGAATGGGGCCACACGCCTTTACCGTATCCACGGGCGGACGAATTGCCTGCACCGCCGTGCTGGTGCGGCCGGACCGGCTGCCTCGAGCTCTGGATCTCGGGCACCGGTCTTTCCGCGGATCACAAGCGCTGCACCGGCCGCGATCCGACCGCCAGGGAGATCGTGGAGCTTGGCCGCAGAGGAGACCTTCAGGCCCAGGCCACGTTGCACCGCCACGCCGACCGCCTCGCGCGCGGTCTCTCGGTGGTCGTCAACATCTTCGACCCCGAGGTGATCGTGCTCGGTGGCGGATTGTCGAACATCGCGATGCTCTACGATGCTGTTCCGGATCTGTTGAGACTTTGGATTTTCGCTGCCGAGCCCCGGGTCCGGATCGTTCCGCCGCGCTGGGGCGACGCCAGCGGCGTTCGCGGCGCCGCGCGGCTTTGGCCGTGACCTCCCGCCTTGCAGCGACGCGCAGAAGCAGAAGCAAAAAGGCCGCCGGAACTTTCTCCGGCAGCCTCTGCTTGAAAGACTTGCAGGGCATCAGCGCCTTTCGGCATCGGCCGCGCGGACCAATCACATATCGCCGCGCGGAGCACCTTGACCGTCGCCGCGGCGTGCGCCGCCTTGACTGCCGGCACCACCTCGGCCACCGGCACCACCCGGACCCTTTTGAGTACTGGGCTTGCCAGGAAGAAGTCCCTCCCGCTGAGCGCGCTTACGAGCAAGCTTGCGTGCCCTGCGTACCGCCTCTGCCTTCTCCCGCGCTTTCCGCTCGGACGGCTTCTCGTAATAATTGCGAAGCTTCATCTCGCGGAATATGCCCTCGCGCTGCATCTTCTTTTTGAGCGCGCGCAGAGCCTGGTCGACATTATTGTCGCGTACGAGTACCTGCACTAGTGATTCATCCTCCTGTGGGACGCTGATGCGTTTCGATTCCTACGGGTCACCGGTCAAGTTGCCACCGCAGTTCGCGGCAGCATTGAACTGGCCTCTACCGGCCCCGCCAGCCTGCATACATCACCAAACACACGCGGCCCGCGGACGTGCAAACCACGCGTCCCGGGTCACATTCTGCGGCTTAAATAATCCAACCCCGGCCGGAAGTCCAATGAAAGTCCACGCCGGCACCGCGACCAGCGGACAAGTATCTGGACTTGGCTCTCAGGATTCGGCGCCATCGCGGCGCGGGCTGAGGCGGGTCCAATGGCCCATCTTGCGCCCCTCCCGGGCATCCCGCTTGCCGTACAGATGCAGACACACGCCGGGCTCGCCGGCCAGCCCCTGCCACCAGTTCGCTTCCTCCCCGATCAGATTGACCATCTCCGCATCCGAGTGGCGCCTTGTATCCCCGAGCGGCCAGCCCGCGACGGCCCTGATGTGGTTCTCGAACTGCGAACAGCCGCACGCCTCGATCGTCCAATGCCCCGAGTTGTGAACCCTGGGAGCAATCTCGTTGACCATCAGCCGGGGCCGGCAACCGCTTCCGGCATAGAACATCTCGACCGCGAGCACGCCCACATAGTCGAGCGCACTCGCTATTTTGGCCGCGATGTCACGCGCTTCGCCGACGACCTCACGCGGCAACTGCGCCGGCACCACGCTGCGACGGAGAATTCCGCCTTCATGCGAGTTGGCCGGGCAGTCATAGAAGGCGCATTCGCCGTCGACGGACCGCACCACGAGCACGGAAATTTCGAACTCGAACTGAACCCGCTGCTCGAGAATGGCCGGCCTGTGGCCGAGCGTGGCGAGGGCCGCGGCAGGATCGGCATCGGCACCCAGCGCAACCTGCCCCTTCCCATCGTATCCGAGCCGCCGCGTCTTCAGGATTGCACCCGGCCCGGCCAGCCGTTCCAGCGCCGCGACCAGATCCCGGCGATGACTGACCTCGGCAAACGGCGCCACCGCAATGCCGAGCCCCGCCACGAATTCCTTTTCCACAAACCGGTCCTGGGCCACTTCAAGCGCCCGTGCCCCCGGCCTGACATCGACCATCTCGGAAAGCTGCTGTGCGACCGTCACCGGGACATTCTCGAATTCATAGGTGACGACGTCGACCTCGCGCGCAAACGCCTCCAGATGAGGCAGATCGGAATAGCTCCCCTGGGTCGAGCGGGCACTCACCTCGAAAGCGGGGCTGTCCGGTTCATCCGAATAGACGTGACTTTTGAAGCCAAGCCGTGCCGCCGCAAGCGACAGCATCCGGCCGAGCTGGCCCCCGCCGAGAATTCCGATGGTGCTTCCGGGAACCAGTATGTTCACGGCTCTCGTCTTCGCCACGTCAGCGACCATCGCGTTCCGGTTGGCTGTCTACACCCTCCGCCTCGGTATGTTGCGACGGCGTCTGCGGCACCGCAGCCGTTTGCGCAGCTCGCCACGCGTCCAGCCTCTTGGCCAGTGTCTTGTCCGACAGCGCCAGGATCGAAGCTGCCAGCAGCCCGGCGTTGGTCGCGCCGGCAGGCCCGATCGCCAGCGTCGCGACGGGAACGCCGCCCGGCATCTGCACGATCGAATAGAGACTGTCCTGTCCGCTGAGCGCACGGCTTTCGACCGGAACGCCCAGCACCGGCAGGGGCGTAAGCGCCGCCGTCATTCCGGGCAGGTGAGCGGCGCCACCGGCGCCCGCGATAATCACCTTCAGCCCCCGATCGCGGGCGGAGGTCGCGTATTGGTAGAGCCGGTCCGGAGTCCGGTGCGCCGATACGATCTGCGCCTCGTAGGGGACTTGGAGCTGCGTCAGGACATCTGCGGCGCGCTGCATGGTCGCCCAGTCGGATTGGCTTCCCATGATGAGACCGACGAGCGGTTTCTGTTCATTCATGTCGCGTCGGATACCTGCAGCATCAAAGTCATTGTACCAGCCCCCAACTTCCGCCCCGAAAAGCACCTGGGCCAGCGGCCGGAA
>JBFWYV010000076.1:0-17833 GCA_050186055.1 Hyphomicrobiaceae bacterium
GCCTTTTTTCGAGCGCTGCACTTGGTGCGTTGCTGCTTGCTGTGCCGGCTTTGGCGGAAACGCCAGTTACGCCGGATAAATCCCCCTCGACGATGGAACGGACCGTGCCGGATGCGGCCAAGCCGGGCTCTTCGATGGATCGCACGCTGGACAACAAATCGGACCCTGATGCGGCCGCAACCAATTCTGCACGGACACCGAATCCGGCACTTGCAGACCTTCGGGCAAGCAACCTGATCGGTACAAAGATTTACAATGCACAGAACGAGTCGATCGGCAGCATCAATGATCTGTTGCTCGACAGCTCAGGCAGCATTGATCGCGTAGTTGTCGGCGTCGGCGGTTTTCTTGGAATGGGCGAACGGAACGTGGCCCTGAAGTTCTCCGACGTCGATGTCCGCAAGGACGGCAAGTCTTATCGGGCCACTGTATCGTTGACCAAGACACAGCTCGAGGCCCTGCCGCAGTGGAAGGCGCCGAACTAGAGTGCTTCCGGAAAAGTGGGAATCGGTTTTTCCGATAAGAAGCACGACAAAACAAAGATCTAGGGCCTTTCTGCTTTCGTTGAACCCCAGAAAGGCCCTAGCATGCTGGCGACGAAGCCTTCAGCGAATTTCGACCTTGCCGGAGGCCCCGCTATCAGCGGGGCCATTTGAAATAAACGGCGCGCAAGCACACCCATCCATAAAGTTTCAGCGGGAACGATATGATCGATTCTCTTCGTACGCATCTGCCTGAAAGCGATATCGCCATACGGTTTGTGCTGGCTGCAATCCTGGGCGGATTGATCGGACTCGAGCGTGAGCTGAAGGACCGTCCGGCGGGGTTGCGGACGAATATGCTCACATCGCTGGCTGCCGCTGTATTTACCGTTCTGACTTTTGAGATCTACCACGCGGTGAAGGCAATGGGGACGGATCGTATGGACCCGATCAGGATCATCGAGGCCGTCACTGCCGGTGTCGCATTTCTCGCCGCGGGCACGATCATCAAATCAGGAGGCAAGGTGGAGGGGCTCACGACAGGTGCAGGCATGTGGCTTGCCGGCGCAATAGGTGTGTCGTGCGGCGCCGGGTTCTATATTCTGGCATTGATTGCAACAGTCCTGGCAGGGACTATTCTCGTTGGTCTGCATTGGTTCGAGAGACATATCCTGGAACAGCGAAAGGAGCATGTGAGGCGTCCGGAAGACTAGCGCATAGGCGTTCGCTGGAAAAAGCGAGTGTGGAAGGGGTCGCCCCTTCCACACCAGACTGCCATTCTTATCGGTGAGCTCGCGCAACGATTGCGCGGTGGCGCGCTTCGGCAACCCGTATCCTCATGCGCTCTACCCGCGTAAGCCTGCCATCGGCCCATGCGCCCCGCTTCACCTGAGCCAGCTTCGCGGCGCTCTTTGCGACCGCAACGCGTTCCTTCAGCGTGACGCGGTTGAATCCATGCTTGCCCGGAGCTGCCATTGCCGATCCTGCGAAGCCGACACACAAAGCCGCCGCAGAAAGTCCGATGACAAACGATTTCATAGCGAGTCTCCTTGTTTTCCTGGCCGATCAATTCGACCGATGCAGGAGAAACGCCGTCGCCAGATAACTTCCGTTGAGGAAAATACCATTATTACAGAGACTTAACATGAACGACCGTTCAGGTTCCGATTTGCGCTACTCGGCTGCGGCAGGCTCGCTGATCGGCGTAGCGGTCTCGCGGACGGGTACGGCGCGCTCGCGTCCAAGCAGAGTGTAGGCCGTCGGAACGACGAACAGGGTCAGAAGCGTGCCGAATGAAATGCCGCCCACGATGACCCAGCCGATCTCCTGGCGGCTTTGTGCACCGGCGCCGGCAGCCAACGCAAGCGGAATGGCGCCGCCGACCATGGCTGCAGTCGTCATCAGGATCGGACGCAGGCGGAGCGATGCCGCTTCGATCACGGCGTCGCGTCGTGACATGCCGCTCGCGCAAAGGCTGTTTGCGAATTCGACGATCAGAATGCCGTGCTTGCTGATCAGTCCAACCAGCGTGACGAGCCCGATCTGGCTGTAGATATTCAGCGTCCCATCCGTCAGGTAAAGCGCGGCGAGGGCCCCTGTTATCGACAGCGGCACAGTGAGCATGATTATCAGAGGATCCAGGAAGCTCTCGAACTGCGCGGAGAGCACAAGGAATATGAAGCCGAGGGCGAGGATGAACACGAACATCAGGCTCGAGCCGGCGTCCTTGAATTCCCGGCTCTCTCCTGAGAAGTCGTATCGTACCGACGAGGGGAGAACCTGACCAGCAGTTCGCTCGAGATAGTCCAGTCCTTCCCCGAGCGAATAGCCGGGAGCGACGTTGCCGGTAATTGTGGCTGACCGAAGCTGATTGAAGCGATTGAGCTCTTTTGGCGCCACGGACTCGCGAACCTTCACCAGGTTCGAAAGTTGAACCATGACGCCGTTGTTCCCCCGCACATAGATATCGTTGAGATCGCCAGGGGTGCGTCGGTGGTCGGGTGCGACCTGCAGTATTGCGTCGTATTGCTTTCCGTTCTGATTGAACCGCGTGACGCGCCGTCCGCCGAGCAACGTCTCCAAGGTGCGTCCAACCGTAAGGACACCCGCGCCGGTATCGGCGATCCGGTCACGATCGACGATCACTTCGAGCTGTGGCTTGTTCAGACGCAGATCGCTGTCGAGGTTCATCAGACCGGGAAACTTCTCGGCTTCCGTGAGCAGCTTGTTGACGTATTCGTCGAGTTTTTTGTAGGGCTCCGATGTCTGGATCACGAATTCGATCGGCTTGTTCCGCGCGCTCTGGCCGAAGGAGCCCGGATTGTTGCCGAACGCACGAACGCCGGTAACCTGGGCAAGCTTCGGCTGCATGTCGCGCAAGATCTCCATCTGTGTGCGTTCGCGCTCCTCCCATGGCGTGAGCTGCGAGAATGAGATCAGCTCGTTCACCGCACGCGAGCCGACAATGATGAAGGAGTGCTGCACCTCCGGCACGTTCTTCAGCATGCGCTCGAAATCCTGCACATATCGGCTCGTGAAATCGATGGTGGATCCTTCGGGAGCGAGCCCGGCAGTGAACAGCACACCGCGGTCTTCGATGGGAGCGAGTTCCGATTTCAGGTTCACAAACAGGAACCCGCCGCCGACAGCGATCATGGCCGCCACCGAAATGAGCACCGGCCGCATTCCAAGCGTCGCCACCAGCAGCCGCCGGTAGCCCTTGTTGAGCGCGACGAAGAACGATTCGATCATGCCGTAGAGGCGCCCGTGCTGCTCATGTTCGCGCAACAGCCGGGAGCACATCATCGGGCTGAGAGTCAGCGCAACGAATCCGGAGACGAGCACTGATGCCGCCAGCGTCAGGGCGAACTCGGTGAACAGCTTTCCCGTCCGGCCGGGGGCGAATGCAACCGGAGCGTACACGGCCGCCAGCGTCAGCGTCATGGCGACCACGGCGCTTGATATTTCGCGAATACCGACGATCGCCGCTTGTAGCGGCTTCATGCCCTCCTCGATGTGCCGGTGGATATTCTCAAGCACGACGATGGCGTCGTCCACGACGAGCCCGATCGCGAGCACGATCGCCAGCAGCGTCAGGGTATTGATGGAGAACCCCAATACCAGCATCAGCGTGCACGCACCGATGAGCGACACCGGGATCGTGACGAGTGGAATGACTGTCGCCCGCAACGTTCGCAAGAATATGAAGATGAATACGACGACGAGGAGCACCGCCTCGGTAATGGTCTCGTAAACGGCCTCGATCGATCGATCGATGAAAATCGATTTGTCATAGGCGATGGTCGCGTTCATGCCGGCTGGCAGCGACTCGACCATCGCGGGCATCATCTGCCGCAAGGCATGCGATACATCCAGTGGATTGGCTGTCGCCTGCTTCACGATGCCGAGTATCACGGCGTTGTTGCCGTTGAATCGGGTAATCCGCCGCTCGTCTTCAGGACCGAGCTCCACGCGTGCAACATCGCGAAGGCGGACCGGAAAGCCCTCTGCATCCTTGACGACTATGCGGCCGAATTGCTCAGGGGTCGTGAGTCCCGTGCGGGACAGGACCGTGAATTCGCGATCGACGCTCTCGATACGCCCCGACGGCACCTCCGCGTTCTGCTGGCGCAATGCGTCTTCGATGTCGGCTACCGTCAGGTCGTATGCAGCGAGCCGGGCGCGGTCCAGCCAGACCCGCATGGAGTAGCGGCGCTCGCCGAAGATGCGGACCTCGGCCACGCCGGGAATGTTCTGAAGCCGGTCGCGCACGTAGCGGTCTGCGTAGTCGGAGATTTCGATCGGCTTATGTCGGCTGCTGGTGAAGGCGATGTAGATGACGGCCTGGGCATCGGCCTCGACTTTGGCGATGACCGGCTCCTCGATTTCCATCGGCAGCTTGCTTCGCACGCGGGAGACCCGATCGCGCACATCGCTCGCGGCGACGTCCGGATCCGTGCTGAGGCGGAACCTGACCGTGATCTGGCTCTTTTCGGGCTTGCTGCTCGAGGTCATCGTATCGATGCCCTCGATGCCCGCAATAGAGGTTTCGAGAATCTGGGTGACCTGGGACTCGATGATCTCCGCACTGGCGCCGAGGTAGTCCGTGGTGACCGAAACGATCGGCTCGTCGATGTTGGGATATTCCCGGACCGCAAGCCGGGTGTAGGCGACGAAGCCAGTCAATATGATGATAAGATGAACAACGGTCGCGAATACGGGGCGGCGAATGAAAAATTCGAAGAACCCCATTTCAGGCTCCCTTTTCGGGTCGGGATATCGCCAGTGTGCTGCCGTCGCGGATCTGCTGCTGACCAGCCGTGACGACTGTCGCATCCCGCCCCAGCCCGCTGCGAATCTCCACCCAGCCGGGCTGGCGCACGCCGAGTCCGACTTTCGTCTGCACGGCCCGGCCATCGACGACGCGATAGACGTACTGGTCATCATTGATCGCGAATACGGAAGATTCCGGCACGAGGACAGCATTCTCCCGGCGCCCGACGACGATCTGGACACGCGCAAACAGGCCCGGCGAGAGCTTGCCGTCTGAATTACGGATTCGGGCGCGCAGCCTGATCGCCCGGCCGTTGGCGTCGACGATCGGGTCGATCACGTAGATTTCGCCGTTGAACGTCTGTCCGGGCAGGGCATCGACCGTGACATTTATGGTCTGGCCCGGTCTTACCTTCGTCAGCAGGAGCTCGGGAACGCGAAAGTCGACTTTGATGATGTCGGTATCCGACAGCGAGACGATCCGGTCGCCGGGGCTGAGAAAGGCGCCGACGCTGACCGCTCGCAAGCCGATATGCCCCGTAAGCGGCGCGGCGATCTTGGTCTTGTCGAGGCGGGCCTTGGCAAGGGCGGCATTGGCGATTGCAGCCCGGTAGGCGGCAACGGCCTCATCGCGCGAGCGCAGCGTGCCTGTGCCGCGGCTGGCCAGAGATACGGCGCGCTTCTGGTTCTCTTCTGCAAGCGTCAGGTCCGATTGAGTCTTGTCGTATTCGGCTCGAAGAATGGCGTCATCCAGTTCGACCAGCGTTTGCCCGGCTTCGACCCGATCGCCTTCCTTGAACGGCAGTTTGGCGATGCGGCCGGCAATCTCCGAAGTGACGACAACTGTTTCGTTCGGGAGGAGCGAGCCGACTGCATGGATGGTCTCGACAATTGTATTCAATTTTACCTTCCGGGCCTCGACCGTCGCCGCTTTCTCGTTGCTCAATCGGGCAACGTTGGCCGTGTGTCCCGCCGATGGCATCAGCGTTTTGTGGTTCATGCCGAAATAGGCGCTGCCAGACAGCACGACGGCGGCACCGGCAATGAGAAGCAGATAAGAGGTCCGCCGCATTGACAATTCCCGTTGGAAGATGAGACTTGGACGAGACCGTCCAGTCTAAAGGCAGCCTATGCATCAAAATCCAATTGGTCAATTGCAACATGGTGCTCCTGGGGAAGCGACCCGCCTGTCCGACCAGAAGCACCAGAGTATCATTGCTGCCGCGACGGAAGTGTTTCTGCAGCTTGGATACGGCGCCGCGAGCATGGATTCGATCGCTTCGGAGGCCAAGGTCTCGAAGCAAACGATCTACAACCATTTTCACAGCAAAGAAGAACTATTCAAGGCCATTATCGCTGGGGTCACCGTTTCTTTAATGGAACCACTGTGTCTTGAAGGCACTACCGAGATCAGGCCCGAGCAGCAGCTACGCCGGTTCGCCCGCGATTTCTTTGAACTGATGCTTCAGCCGTCATCTCTGGCGCTCTATCGGCTGATCATTGCCGAATCGGCTCGTTTCCCCGAGCTTGGTCCGAGCATTTATGACGCTGGTGCAGGAAAGCTGATCGAAGTCCTGGCCGAATATCTGGCGCGGCAAACCCAGCAGGGGGCGTTGGCGGTATCGAAGCCGCAGTGGGCCGCCGAGCAGTTTATCGGAATGCTCAGTGGCCGAGTACAGTTTCGTGCGCTCCTGGCGGAGGGTGAACGGCCATCGAGCCGGGAGATCGATGGCCGCGTCGAGCACGCCGTGACGGCATTCCTGAAGCAGTATGCGGCCGAATGAGCATCTGCCTCTGCTTTCCCCGATGTAAGCGCACGCGCGGCGGCGCGATCAGCGCGCGGCGGCCCGTGCCGAAGCCGAAACTGCCGCTGCGACACGCAGTCCATGCGTCACGTCTCACCACCTGTATTTGATGCCGGCGTAGACAGCGCGACCATTGCCAGGTTCGAAGAGAGCGGAGGTCGGCGAGGCAAGCCCGGTTATGCTGGCGCTCGCAATATATTTCTCGTCCGTGAGATTTCGGCCTTCGATGTAGGCGGAGACGGGTCCGCCATTGTCATAGCCGAGTTTCATCCCCCATAGCGTATAGGGGATGGTCTTCGTCGTATTCTCGTTGTCGACGTAATAGGCCTGCGGAACCCATTCGATATTAGGCCCGAAGAAGACGCCGTTTGGATGCTTGTAGAGCAGCTCTGCGCGCAGGAAGTGACGCGGCGCACCAGGCAGCACGTTGTCGCCGAACTGCGAGTCGCCATCGAATCGGAAGTCGTTCAGCGTGTAGGCAGCGTTCAGCCACAGCCGGTCTGGAGTGCCAGCCGGCTCCAGGATGGACTGCAATACGCTGAAGCCGAAACCGATCTCGAGTCCCTGGTGAATGGTCCGGTCTGCATTGCGCACGTCGCAGGATCCGGGCACCACCGTAAGGCATTGTAGCTCGTTCCTGATTTCGGAGTGATAGGCTGCGAGATCCCACGTGTAGTCCGGTCGCCTGCCGCGTGTCCCAATCTCGTACGTGGTTGCGGTTTGCGCCTTGATGTTCGAGTTGATGAATGACGTGAACGTGTTCTCGCCGAAGCTAGGCGCTTCCCCGCTTCGCGATATGTTCGCGAAAACCTGCCAACCCGCATCTATATTCCAGAGCAGACCGAGTTTCGGACTCCAGATATCGAAAGACTTCCGGCCCGAGTCGTTCGACGGCGAGGGGTCGAGGAAATAGCGATCCTCACGCTCGCGAACGGCATGCAGGAACTGTGTTCCGGCAACCAGCGCAACCTCCGGCAGGAAGAAGAAGGAGTTCTCGATGTAGGCAGACGTGTTCCTGGACGTATCAAGCGAGCTCGACAGCAGCGATCCCTTCACGGCGCCGGATAGGTTCGCGAACTGGTTATTGTCGATCTCGCCGTTGTGAACGTTCACGCCGGCAATCAGACGGTTCTTGAAGCCGCCGATATGACGCTCATCGGTGATGCGTCCGAATCCGCCGTAGTCGTCGTACTGATAGTCGAGCCACTGAAAGATGGGATGCATCAAATGACGGTTCACCACGAAGGCGCCGATCTCGGCCATCGTGTTGGGTGAAAACCGAAACGCTGTCTTGTTGGCTATTCGCCACGAATCGATATTGCGCTGCTGGTCGAGCAACAGATTGTTCGCTGCAGCCGTCATTGGGCTGCTGAGCGCATTGTCTCGGGTCAAGGAGCCGGGAATACGCTGGCGGATGTGATTGGCGTTGATATAGAAGCGTGTCTCGATGTCGGGCGTGATCCGTACCCCGACGTTGGCGCTGGCGCGCGTTGATTCACCCCGGGAGTGATCGCGATAGCCGTCGGTCTCTTGCCATGAGCCCGTGGCGAAGAAGTCGAACGGCCCTCTCGCGCCGCCGGAGTTTGCCTGCAGCCGATGATAGCCGAAACTGCCGAAGTCGGCGCTCCCGGCGAAGACATTTGCGTCCCGGCCCGTGGGTGTAACGAAGTTGATCGCCCCGCCCAGCGAATTGGCGCCGAAACGTAACGCATTGGAGCCCTTGAAGACTTCGATATAGCGATAGGCGCTCGGATCGATTTCCTGCAGATCGCCGTAGCCGTCGGCGGTATTGATCGGGATGCCGTCCATGTAGAGTTGCAGGCTGCGCAGATGGAAGTTGCGGGACAGACCGGAGCCGCGGATCGACAGCCGGGAGTCTTCCCCCCATTTAGGTTGCACGAAAATACCGGGGACGTAGTCGAGCACGTCCTTGAGTGTTGCAGACGGCGTGCTCTGACGGTACCCGCTATCTGGCACGACCGTCACCGATCCAGGTACGCGCGCCAGCATGGCTTGGGCTTGCGCCGTCGTCGGCACGGTCAGGCTTCCGCCGCCCGGCGTCGCGGTCGGATCGGCTGTTGTCGGGATAGCCGGGACAGGTTGAGCCGTCGGAGCGGGCTGGGCAGGAGCAGTCGAAACCGCGGGTTTGGGCGCAGGATTCGGCTTCGGCTTGGTCGTTTGAACCACCACTGGCGGGAGCGGTGTGGTTGATTGTGCGCGTGCTGCATCACAAATGGCAGCGATAGCCGATGCGCTTGATGCAATGGCTACACCGGTCTGTAGCGGCCGCGCGGACGTGAGTAGGCGCACCCATGGCGCCAAGGCGATAGGCATGACAGATCCCCTGGATTGGAAGGTTCTCGCGCGCTAAGGCGCGTCACTGATGCAGAGATTGGGCATCAGGCGATGGTCGGGGGACCCCTGGCGGGTGGACAGACTGCGCTGCGCTGGACCAGCAGGACCCGGTATGCATCTGTCCAGTCGAAGCCGGTGAAAGCCGGCGGTACAGCCACGGGGGGAGCAGGTGTAGCAAGCGCGAACGCAGGTGCGTGCCCTGTGCAAATCGGACAGTTGCTTTGTCCGTCGGATGGTTTGGGGGATGGGAGTTTATGGGCGATGCCGTCCGATGACGACGTATCCGCGCCACCACGGCAGATCAGAAGAAGATCGGCTGCGAGCTGGTCCTGACCGAGGCCATGCGCCAACACGATCGCATGATGACGGACGAGAGCACCGGCGTGCAGCAGCACGCCGATCACGGCAATAACTCTGATCCACTTGAACCGGCGCATGAATTAACTTGCTCTCCCGCCGCACTCTACGCACGTGCGGGAAGGCCGCGCAATGTGGCGTTATGGCTGGCAGTTTATCCGTCCGGCCCGGATGCGCCTGTCCTGGCGCAAGTGCCATCCGGGCCGAAACGTTGCGCGACCAGTTGGGCGATGCTACGCATGACGGCTGTATCAGATGCGCCTGCACGCGAATGCGGCGACAAGCCGGACGGAATTCGTGGGTCAACCGGTCCTGTTGTTATCGGCATGAAGAAAAACGTACGTGTTGTCGGAGGCGGATTCGCCGGCCTTTGGGCGGCGCTCGCTGCCGCGAGGTATCTCGACGAACTCGGCATCGGACGTGACGACGTCGAGATCTCCCTGATCAATCGCGATGCGTGGCACGCAATTCGTGTACGCAATTACGAAGCCGATCTCGAGACTGCACGTGTAAAGCTCGACCAAGTGCTCGCGCCGGCTGGCATTGCCGAAATTACAGGGACCGTCACGGCGATCGACGTTGGCCGGCGGGCAGTCGGCGTCGAGACCGGCGGCAATACCGAGGTGCTCCCTTACGATCGGCTGGTTCTCGCGTCCGGTAGTCAGCTCGACCGTCCCCCGATCAAGGGTCTGGCAGCCCATGCGTTTGCAATAGATACCTGGCAGGAGGCGGCGGCGCTCCGGACCCACATGGATGGGCTTTCTCGCCGGCCGCCTTGCGACGGGCGCGACGCTGTCGTGATCGTCGGAGCCGGTTTCACTGGAATAGAGCTGGCATGCGAGATGCCCGAACGTCTGCGCGCATGCGGAATTTCCAGCGGCCGCGTCATATTGCTGGATCGGAATCCAAGTGTCGGATCGGAAATGACCGGGGAATCGCGCGCCGTCGTAAATGCTGCTTTGAAAGACCTGGGCGTCGAGGTGCGCAATGGCGTGTCGGTCGCATCGATCGATGCGACCAGCGTCGAACTGGCAGATGGCTCCCGGATTGCCGCCGAGACCGTCATTTGGACCGCGGGAATGCGCGCCAGTCCGCTGGCGAGGCTGGTTCCTGCTTCGACTGACGTGCAGGGCCGGCTGTCTGTCGATACGACGATGCGCGTTGTCGGCGTGGATGGTGTATTCGCGGCGGGAGATGTTGCCGGAGCTCCGCTCCTGGATGGCCATTCGACGGTGATGTCGTGTCAGTTTGCAAGGCCGATGGGACGTTTTGCAGGCCACAATGCCGTCGCCGACGTGCTGGGACACGACCTCTTGGCGATGAATACGGACCGTTACGTTACGTGTCTTGATCTCGGACCGTCCGGCGCCCTCTTTACGCAGGGTTGGGATCGGCGGCTCGTCGCCAGCGGTGCGGACGCCAAGCGGACGAAGATGACGATAAACCGCGAGCGTATTTACCCGCCGCGCTCCATGACACGCCACGATCTATTCGCTGCCGCAACACCGGTCGTTCAAGCGTCGCCGACCGCAGGAAAAATCGGCAATCCCGGTGCAAGCGCGCCGGCAACGTCCTCGAACGCAGATCGTTAGCGTTCGCCGGTCGCCCGGGCCGCCAGGGCAGGCGAGCCCGCGCGTATGCGCTGCCCTTTGATGTGGGGATTGTCGAGTTTTATGCTAATGGACTGCGATGGTACTCTGTGCTGAAGAACATTACCCGTCGAAATCAGAGGATGACTGACAGCGCATGAGCGGACTACTTGCTCTCCTTGACGATGTTGCAGCCATCGCGAAACTGGCAGCGAGTCAACTCGACGACATAGCTGCGCATGCGGCCAAGGCCAGCAGCAAGTCTGCCGGCGTCGTCATTGATGATGCCGCTGTCACGCCGAAATATGTTACCGGTTTGCCGGCCGCGCGCGAAATCCCGATCGTCGCCAAGATCGCGCGGGGTTCCCTGTTCAACAAGATCGTCATCCTGCTGCCGGTGCTGCTGTTGCTGCAGGCCGTGGCGCCGTGGATCATCGCGCCACTGCTGATCCTGGGAGGCGCCTACCTGTGTTTCGAGGGTGCGGAAAAGACCTGGCATGCGCTCTCGCATCATAAGGATCCCGGCCCGCAACAGGCGGAAACGCTCGATGCGGCGCGCCTCGAAGAGCAACGGGTCAGGGGCGCCATCAAGACGGACTTTATCCTGTCCGCCGAAATCATGACGATTGCGCTGGCGACCATCGACAGCGGCAATGTCTGGACACGAGCCGCTGCGCTTGCCGTCGTTGCGGTCTTGATTACGGTCCTGGTCTATGGCGCCGTCGCGCTTCTGGTAAAGCTGGACGATATTGGCGTTCGTATGAGTAAGGGTGGTCGGCTTGCGGTGACGCGCTCATTTGGACGTGGGCTCGTCGCAGCCATGCCGGGTATCCTCATGGCGATCTCGGTCGTCGGAACTGCCGCGATGCTTTGGGTCGGAGGAAGCATCGTCATTCACAGCCTGCACGAGCTGCATCTGTCTTGGCCGTACGAAAAGATAAAGGCCATCGCCGATGCCGTGTCGGGCAATGGGGCCTCCGAGGTGATTGCATGGGTGGCAACGGCACTGGTGGATGCCGTGGTCGGATTTGTGCTCGGTACAGTTCTGATGCCGGTTGTCGATGCTGCGCTCGCTCCGATCGATGCGCTCTTCCCCGAAAAGAAATGATGGGGAGAATAGCCGTCGATGTATGAGCACCCAGGTGTCGGGGTGCGATGCTCTTAACAATCAATACAGGATAACACCGCAGCAGCCGGTGATCGCCCTTGCTTGCGCAATTCATTGCCGATAGGCGATTGGAGCATTCATTTGGGGAGCGGTATCCCGGAGCCGCGTTTCCTGGTCAATTCGCGGCGGAAATGACGTATGCTCCGAGTGCGCAGGTCCACAATGCGGAGGACAGCATGGCGATCCTGGTGTCGCGGCCATTTTTATTCTTGTGGCGCATGCGTTGCCGCCCGATCGTCCTGCTAGCCCTCGTCCTTGCAGCTTGCGATACGCAAAAGCCGCAGCCGCCCCAGCAGCCGCCGACCGTATTCATCAGCAAGGTCGAGCTGAAGGATATTAACGAAGAGCGCACATTCACCGGACGGATCGAGGCGATCGAGAAAGTCCCCCTGCGCGCCAGGGTTCAGGGATTTCTGACCAGCCGGAATTTCGAGGAAGGCGCCGAAGTCAAAAAAGGCGCGGTGCTGTATGAGATCGACAGGCTGCCGTTCGAGATCGCTGTCAAGCAGGCGGAAGCCAATTTGGCGAATGCCGATGCCGCGCTGAAGCTCGCTCAGCTTACGTATGATCGGCAATTCGATCTGTCGCAGCGCAATTCCGCAGCGGCGTCGAAGGCGCAGCTCGACCAGGCCCAGGCGGCATTGGCGCAGGCACAGGCCCAGAAGCAGGCACGGCAGGCCGAGTTGCAGACTGCTCAGGTCAATCTCGGCTACACGAATATCCTGGCTCCGTTCGACGGCCGCATCGGTCGGTCCAACTACGCTGTCGGCGATCTCGTCGGTCCTTCCAGCAATCCGCTCGCGACGATCGTCCAACAGGATCCCATCTATGTCACCTTCCCGGTGCCGCAGCGCATTCTGCTTGAAACCCGCAGGTCGAATGACGGCGCGGATGCCTTCTACGTAAGGCTTCGACTGGCCGACGGCTCCTACTACGGCGAGCGCGGACGGATACAGTTCGTCGATGTGCAGGCGACGTCCTCGACCGACTCGGTCATCGTCCGGGCCTCCATCCCCAACCCCGACGGCATCCTGCTCGACCAGCAGCTCGTCGAGGTTTCGGTCGTCCGCAGCAAGCCACAGCCGCGACTGATGATGCCGCAATCAGCTTTGCTCCTCGATCAGCAGGGCGCGTTCGCATTGGCCGTGAGCAAGGAGAACAAGGTCGAGCAGCGGCGCATCGTCGTCGGCCAGCAGGTCGGCCCCATGATCATTGTCGAATCGGGTCTCTCCGCCGGCGATAGCGTCATCGTCAGCGGTCTTCGCAATGCCCGGCCCGGGATCGTCGTCTCGCCTCAGCTCGAGGCGCCGATCGGTCAGACCCATATCCAGCCCGCCCCGCCGACCAGCCCGCAGAGCAAGAAGTGAGGTTGGGCTGCCATGATCTTCGATACGTTCATCAGGAGGCCCCGGCTGGCGATGGTCATTTCCATCGTCATTACCATCGCCGGCCTGATCTCGATATTCGCCCTGCCGGTCTCGCAATACCCCAACATCGCGCCGCCCACGGTGCGCGTGCAGGCAACCTATCCGGGCGCCGATGCGCGGACCGTGGAGGAAAGCGTCGCACAGCTTCTGGAGAACGCGATCAACGGCGTGAGCGATATGCGCTACATGCGCTCGACGTCGGCGAATGACGGAAGCTATGTGCTGAACGTCACGTTCGGGCTGGCAACCGATCCGGACATCGCAACCGTCAACGTTCAGAACCGGGCGAGCCTCGCAACGGCAAAGCTGCCGCAGGAGGTGCGCACGTCCGGTCTCAATATCGCGAAGGTGTCGACCGATCTCCTGCAGGTGTTCGCTTTCCACTCCACCGATGACAGCCACAGCCAGCTGTTTCTCAGCAATTTCGTCACGATCAATGTCATCGACGAGCTCAAGCGCATCAACGGCGTGGGCGATGCGTCCATATTCGGGGCGCGCGACTACTCGATGCGCATCTGGTTCGATCCTCGGCGGCTGGCCAATCTGGGGCTCACGGCGGAGGATGTCATCGCTGCCGTTCGGGCTCAGAACCAGCAGGCGGCGGCCGGACGCATCGGAGCCGCCCCTCTCAATCAGGATCAGCGGCTGCAGCTTACGGTGACGACAAAGGGTCGTTTGAACACGGAAAAAGAGTTTGGCGATATCGTCATCCGCAGCGATCCGGACGGCTCCTTTATCCGGCTGCGCGATGTGGCCGAGATCAGGTTGGACGCTGCGAGCTTCGACACCACCTCGACGTTCAATGGGCGTCCGACGGCAGCGATCGGCATTTACCTCTCGCCCGGCGCCAACGCCGTCGCTGTCGCCAACGCCGTCTCCAAGCGGCTGGAAGAGCTGAAAGGACGCTTCCCGCCGGGTGTAACCTATTCCTTCATCTACAATACCGCCGATTTCGTCTCGGCCATGATGGAGAAGGTCGTTCATACGCTGCTTGAGGCATTCGTGCTGGTGGCGATCGTCGTGTTCGTATTCCTCGGCCGACTCCGTCCCACGTTGATTCCCCTCATAGCTGTGCCCGTGGCCGTGATCGGCACATTCGCAGTCCTGCTCGCATTGGGTTATTCAGCCAACAGCATTTCCCTTCTGGCGCTCGTACTGGCTATTGGCATTGTCGTCGATGACGCCATCGTCGTGGTGGAGAACGTCGAGCGGGTGATGGCGGCTGAGCCGCATCTCACTCCTGCCGAGGCGACGAGCAAGGCGATGAGCGAAATCGCCGGACCGGTTATTGCAATAACTTTGGTGCTTCTGTCGGTCTTCGTGCCGGTAGCCTTCCTGCCGGGAACCAGCGGCGTTCTGTTCCGCGAGTTTGCCGTCACCATCTCTGCAGCAATGGTGATTTCCGCGATCAACGCGCTGACATTGTCACCGGCATTGTGCGCCCTTCTGCTGAAGCCCGGCCATCCTTCGGGTCTGATGGCGCGTATAACGGGAAGCATCGACAACGTCGGACGCGGCTACGCGAATATCGTCACGCGGCTGGTTCGCGTTGCCATTCTGAGCATCGCCGTGGTTCTGCTCACCGGATTTGGCATCTGGGCCGCATTCGATCGGACCCCGTCAGGTTTCCTGCCGAATGAGGACAAAGGCTACGTGATGGCGATTTTCAATCTGCCGCCCGCAGCATCGCTCAACCGTTCGGTTGCCGCCGCGCAGAGGGCGGAGGCCATCATCCGCTCCGATCCCGCGGTCGATTCGGTCGTCTCTGTCGTAGGTTTCGATTTCCTTGGCGGAGGAGCCGCTCCCAATGCCGGCGTATTGTTCATCCGTCTGAAGGACTACGCCGAGCGCATCGGCGCCGCGCAGCATTCCACTGCCGTGGCGCGGCGGTTGTCCCGCTCGCTCGCCGCTGTCCCCGACGGCTTCTTCCTGGCGCTCAACCCGCCGGCGATATCCGGTCTCGGACAGACCGGCGGGTTTGAGTACATGCTGGAGGCGCTCGAGGGCCAGGAGCCGTCCGCCATTGCCGCGACCATGCGTGGGTTGATCGTTGCGGCCAATCGACGGCCGGAGCTGTCGAACGTCTTCTCGAATTATGAAGCTTCGACGCCGCAGATCCGCCTCGACATCGACCGCAGCAAGGTCTACTCGCTGGGCCTCAGCCTCGCCAATGTCTTCTCGGCTCTGCAATCCACCCTGGGCGGCTATTATATCAACGATTTCAGCCTGCAGGGCCGAACGTGGACCGTGCGTCTGCAGGCACAGTACGAGTTCCGCGATACGGTGCAGTCGATCTATGCCATCCAGCTCCGCAATCGGGATGGCGAGATGGTTCCGCTGTCGGCTCTCGCCCGTGCCGAGCTGGAAGTCGGTCCACGGACCGTCGTGCGCTATAACAACTATCGCGCCGTCAGCATCAACGGCAATCCCTCGGCCGGACATGGAGACGGTGAAGCGGTCGCCGTGATGGAAGCGATTTCAGCGAAGACTTTGCCATCCGGGTACGGCTTTGAATGGACAGGGCAGGCGCTTGAGCAGAAGGCCTCTGCGGGCCAGACCCCCGTTGTGATTTCATTCGCATTCATCTTTGCGTTCCTGTTCCTCGTTGCCCTGTACGAGAGCTGGAACGTACCGATTCCAGTGCTTCTCTCGGTGGTGGTCGCAGTGCTTGGGGCGCTGACCGGGCTGTTGGTGATGCGCGAGAGCTTTGTGCTCTATGCGCAAATCGGCATCGTGGTATTGATCGCGCTTGCCGCCAAGAATGCAATTCTGATGACCGAATTCTCGCTGGAGCAGCGCAAGGCCGGAGAAAGCATCCTGCAGTCGGCCGTGAGCGGCGCCCATTTGCGCTTCCGGCCGGTCATGATGACCAGCATCGCCTTCATCGTCGGGCTTATTCCGCTGGTGCGGGCCACCGGGCCCGGCGCCGATAGTATGTATGCTGTGGGGCTGCCGGTGCTGGCAGGCATGCTCGCCGCATCGTGCATCGGGATCTTCCTCATCCCCATGCTGTACGTCGTATTCCAGCGCATGCGCGAGGGTTCGTTGCCATGGAGGGACGCGCCGGCGGCAACCCCTGAAACAACCGACGTGCGGTCGACCGCGAATCGCTGACGCGCGTCGGGCCCTGTCGCCAATGAGCGCGTGCGACCTCAAGGCTCAAAATTGCAGCATATCGCCTGAAACTACCGCTTTTATGGTCCCCTTGCGGCTGCTAAGTTGCCGGGTCGGGCGTGCCGGGACTTCAGCAGCGCAAGCCTGCCGAGGCACGGGGGACAGGGCACCGATCGGTGGACCGCCCGCTCTGAGCCTGCGCCATCGCTTCAACCAAGAAACTCAGCAGGTGGTCTGATGGAATTCTCCGCGATGACTCTCAACATGTTCGTGCCGGGCGACGATTCGCGCGAAGACGATCAGCGCATCATTCACGCCGCAACCGAACAATCGATTTGGCTCGCGGAGCTCGGCTACAACCCTTGGTATACAGATCACCATTTTCGCGGTCCATGGCACAGCAACCCGTTGCAGTTCGCAGCCTATATCGTTCCGCAGATCCCGGCCGAGCGCTATGTCGGGTTCGGCGTTCTTTCCATCCCCTTCTACCATCCGGTTCGCCTCGTGGAGAGCATGAACCTCCTGGATCAGATGACGAAGGGCCGTACCCTCTTTGGTCTGGGCAGCGGGTGGCAGGGAACCGAGGCCGAGGCTATGGGTGTCGATCCGGAATACCATGCTTCCGGCCGTGCCGCGGAAGACACCCTCGATGTCATGCAGAAGCTCTGGGCGTTTGAGAACGGCGACCCGCCGATGAGATTTGAGGTCGGCACAAACAAAGGGGCGATCAAGCGGCGTGTGATGCCGTCGTCTTATCGGAAGCGGCATCCCGTGATCATTCGCACCGCCAGCCGCGAGGCGGCGCTTGTCAGGGCGGCCCGGAACGGCTGGTCAGCCTTCCTCGGCATTTTCGGTGCCGACATAAAGGCGCAGGCTGAGCTGTATCGTTCGGAGTTGATGAAGGCCGGTCATCCGCAGGATGTGGTGGACGAGTGCCTTCGCTGGTGCACGGCCGACTGGCTGAGCGTGTGCGTGGCGCCCACGGACGCGCAGGCCCACGAGGACGGCAAGCGGGCGCTGGCGGAACAGTTGGCCATCCGTCAGGGCTTCATCAAGCGCCATGGCAGGCTGGATGGGCCGATCATCAGGCCCAAGCCCGGTCAGTCGACCGCCGCCGGATATGCCGCCGGGGATGACCAGAAGGCCATCATAGCGGGCAGCCCGGAAACCGTGGCCGCCAGGGTTCGCGAACTGGCGGATCTCGGGGTTAACCATCTCATGCTGCGCTTCGTGGGAGAGTGGGCGGGTGAGACCAGGAAAACGT
>JBFWYV010000077.1:0-17617 GCA_050186055.1 Hyphomicrobiaceae bacterium
GACCTTAGTACGAGAGGACCGGGTTGGACGCACCTCTGGTGGACCTGTTGTCGCGCCAGCGGCACAGCAGGGTAGCTATGTGCGGACGGGATAACCGCTGAAGGCATCTAAGCGGGAAACCCACCTCGAAACGAGTACTCCCTGAGAGCCGTGGAAGACCACCACGTTGATAGGCCGGGTGTGTAAGTGCAGCAATGCATTGAGCTTACCGGTACTAATAGCTCGATCGGCTTGAACGCTCTCATTAAGCAATGCCGATCTCAAGCCCTCCAATCGACCGTGGAGCGGCTTGGTCGAAATGGGTCCCTCCAGCAGATAAGGCTGAGGGCAACCCGATTGGTTAGAGAAAGACCAGACCAGAAGTCTTCAACCCCTTCGCCGACCTGGTGGCTATAGCGGGGTGGCTGCACCCGATCCCATTCCGAACTCGGCCGTGAAACGCCCCTGCGCCGATGGTACTCCGTCTCAAGACGCGGGAGAGTAGGTCGTTGCCAGGTCTGCCAAGGGGTTGAAGAGCTTCATATGTGGTGTGCATTGCTGGATCGCATCCAACAATGCCATGCCGGTCATTCGAGATTATCCCCTCTTAGCGAATGTCTATCGCACAGCGCCTCATGGGTTCTCCCCATGAGGCGCTGTTTGCGTTTGGGGCTGTTGCATATCGGGGCCGGGTGAGATTGCGCATCCGATGACTGCAACTCATTCGCGCACCGTCATTCCGGAGCTTGAACGAGAACCGAAGTTGCAGCACTGTTGCGCTAGCGACCGATGATTGGTCCGGTCTTCACGCACAATCGAGATGGGAACGAGACGCTATGCAGGATGCGCCGCGCAATTCAGCCAGGATCGCCTATGACGACTTGCGGGAGTGGCTGGCTCATGCAGAGCGGCTAGGAGAAGTCGAGCGGATCAAAGGCGCGACGTGGCAGGAGGACATCGGGCTGGCGGCTGAAGCGCTGCTGCGCGCCGAGCATGGGCCATGCGTCGTGTTCGACGAGGTCCCCGGATGTCCGAAGGATTTCCGTCTACTGCTGAATGTGTTTGCCGGACAGCGACGCAACATGACGCTCGGGCTGCCGGATCAACTCGATAAATGGGGCATGTCGGACGCCTATCGGGAGGCTTATCTGACTGCGCCCCGGCTGATCAAGCACGAGATCGTCGAGACCGGGCCGATCCTGGAAAACATCATTACCGGGGACGACATCGACGTCACCAAATTTCCTTCTCCGGTCTGGCACGAGCAGGACGGCGGACGCTACATCGGCACGGGAACCTACACCATCACGCGTGACCCGGAGGAAGGCTGGCTCAATGCCGGCGCTTACCGTGCGCAGGTTCACGACAAGAAGACCGTCGGGTTTCTGATTGCGCGTGGCCACCACGGCTGGATCCACCGGGAGAAATACTGGAAGCGCGGTGAGCCGATGCCGGCCGTCATGGTGCTCGGCGGTGATCCTCTCGCATTTTTCTTCGGCGGCACCGAGGCGCCATACGGCACGTTCGAATTCGACGTCATCGGCGGCATGCGGGGACGCCCGGAGAAAATGGTGAAGGGTCGGGTGACGGGGCTGCCCATTCCGGCCAATGCCGAAATCGTACTCGAAGGATACTGCCATCCGGGCCGCACGCAGCTCGAAGGACCGTTTGGCGAATGGACCGGACATTATGCCGGCGGCGCTTCTCAGGTTCCGGTGCTCGAGATCCATGCCATCTATCATCGCAATGCGCCGATCCTGCATGGCGTGCCGCCGATGGGGGCCGGGCCTGACGAGATGTCTCGCTACCGGGCCATCATGCGGTCGGCGATGATCAAGCAGAACATGACCAATGCGGGTGTGCCCGGTGTCACCAAGGTGTGGTGTCACGAGACCGGCGGCGCGCGGATGCTGCATGGCATCGGCATCAAGCAGTCTTATCCCGGTCATGCGGTACAAGCCGGTTTCGTTGCGGCGCAGTGCGGCGGCTCGGCTTATGCGTCGAAGTATGTGATCGTCTGCGACGATGACGTCGACGTCGCGAACCTGGAACAACTGATCTGGGTGATGTGCTCGCGCACTGATCCGAAGCAGGCGATTCAGTTCATCGAAGGGTCCTGGGACTCGCCGGCGGATCCGGCCCTGCATCCGGACAAGCGTGAAAGCGGCGACATGACCCACTCGGTTGCGATCATCAATGCCTGCCGGCCCTGGGCCTGGCGCGATCGCTTCCCGCCGGCCAATACGCCAAGCGCCGAAGTGATGGCGAAGGCGAAAGAAAAATTCGGCTGGCTGGTCGAGGGCAAGTCTTGAAGCCTGGCGCATCGAGATGAAACGATAGCGGATCCTCGATCGGTATATGTCGCGCCATAGTTATCCGACATAGAATGCGCCATGACCAAGACCGGCACACTTGCTGCCCTGCGTGCCGATCCCGATCTCGCGGCACTTCACCGCTCGCTTGACGTCTATTACGGCGATCCGGTGCGGGATGCGGCGATGGATGCCCTGTACGGGGGCTTTTTGAAGCGCGGCGATCTGGCTTTCGATATCGGAAGCCATGTCGGAGACCGGGTCGGCTCGTTTCGCCGATGCGGGGCGCGTGTCGTCGCGCTCGAGCCTCAGCCTGACTGCGCCCGAGTCATTCGTACGCTCTATGCGGATTTTCCCGACCTCACGCTTTTCGAAGCGGCATGCGGTTCGACGATCGGTTCCCTGAGGCTTCATATCAATTCCGCAAATCCGACCGTCACGACGCTCAGCTCCGACTTCGTAAAGGCAGCTGACGGAGCTGTCGGCTGGGAAGGGCAGATCTGGGACCGCAAGGCGACTGTGCCGGTTACCACGCTGGATGCGCTGATTGCTGCCCATGGTCTGCCGGACTTCATCAAGGTCGATGTCGAAGGGTTCGAAGCGGAGGTGCTGGCGGGACTGTCCGGCCAGGTTCCGGCGCTGTCATTCGAATTCACCACGATCCAGAGAGATGTCGCCTATGCATGTCTCGACCGGCTTGCCGCGCTGGGCCCCTACACGTTCAATGTGGCGCTTGGCGAGAGCCAGAAGCTGATGTTTCGGGATCATGCAGGTCTCGATGCGATGAAATCACATATTGCGGCGTTGCCGCCTGAGGCGAATTCGGGAGACGTCTATGCAGTCCTCGCGTGACGGCCGCCGTTGTCTGCGACTTGCCGCGGTTCGGCCGGCATCACGGAGTCTGGGAACGGTTGCCTTAGCCCTCGCCGTCGGCCTAACCGCTGCGTTTTTCACGGCGGCGCAAGCCGCATCCTTGTCGGGGCTTGCGGTCGAAGTGATCAATCAATCCGAGCCCGTCCTTTGTGCCGAGAAGGACAACGTTGCGATCGCCTTGCGGAGTCCGGCGGTGCGCAGCTTTCGGGTGGAGGCCGCGCATCCGTCGTATATCGGCTCATTGCGGCGTGACAGTTTCGAGCCGGATTGGACGGCGTGCGACATGTCGGCGGATCCGAGCTTCAAGACTCCGGTGCCGCCGCGCCGCGTGACGATCTACGAGGAACATGATTTCTGGCTGGTCGGCCATACGCAAGCCAACTTCTGGCGTCCGGCCACGGCGACGGTACGCGTGG
The DNA here is from genome assembly GCA_050186055.1 of Hyphomicrobiaceae bacterium. Classification (GTDB taxonomy): domain Bacteria; phylum Pseudomonadota; class Alphaproteobacteria; order Rhizobiales; family Hyphomicrobiaceae; genus CAMDPA01. The sequence continues at coordinate 3,581 of JBFWYV010000077.1, forward strand.
GCAATCGCGTCGAGAAGGGAATACATCTGCTGCAACTGTGGATGATCCGGCCGATGGGCGGCGAGGAGGTGCTGGTTCTGTATCCGCAGGACGGATACTGGAGAATCCGTCCGATGGCGCCCAACGGCATGGCGCCGACAGCGTTCGGGTCGTCGTTCCTTGTCGGTCCGGTCGAGGACGAGGGCCGGCCGATCGTGAAGATCAAGGAGGTGGCTTTTGATCCGCAGCGCAAGCGGTTCACGCTGACGTTCGAGCGCGGGGGATCGGCCCGCCTGGATCTCGTGAAGTCTGATGATCAGATCACGGCGCTCGACGTGAGTTTTGACAAACCGATTGCCGGCCGGCCGTTTGCCATGCTGCGATCGATGTACATTACCGAGTTCAACAACGATGTGGCGCGGATTGCGGTCCGTGAAAAGGCTGCAAGAGGTTGGCGCGAGGACGGTATCATGAGCTTCGGCAAGGCGCTCGCTACCGACGTCTGGGCAGGCCGCATTGCGCCATCGCGGCATAATACATCGTCGCCGGATATGGTGTTCAGCAAGTTCGGCGACGGGTCCGATGCGGGTCGTACCAGATAGCAGCGGAGAGGCGCGCTGATCCTTGCGCGTGTCGGAGGCGATCCGGAACAGTCAGACGGCCGTCAGGCGGCGGGCGCTGGCGCGGGTGTCGAAGAAGAGGGCCTGACTGATAACGGCCTGAACGCTTTCATCCTGAAACGGCTTGGTCATGATGAATGCGGGCTCCGGTCGAAGCCCGGTCAGAAGCCGCTCGGGATAAGCCGTGATGAAGACGACCGGCACTTCATAGAAGCCGAGAATCTCGTTCACCGCTTCGATGCCGCTGCTGCCATCGGCGAGCTGGATATCGGCCAGGACCAGGCCGGGTTTTTCGAACTGTATGGTTCTGACGGCATCGGCATGCGTTCTTTCGATGCCTATGACGCGATGGCCGAGGGACGTGACAATCTCTACGAGGTCCGCCGCGATAAACATCTCGTCCTCGATGATGAGGACGTCGGTTGCGACCTGAGCTTGTATCGCTGCACGGGCTTTGGCTTTCAGGTCGGGCAGTTCGTCAGATTCTATTCCAACAATTTCGATTATCTGGTCGTCTTTGAATCCTTCGATCGTGCTCAATAGAAATGCCTGGCGGGCAAGGGAGGGAAGTGCGGCCAGCCGGCGCTCGACGCCGGACGGCGCTGAATTGCCGGAGCGCAGCGAGCGGACGTAGTCGCCGGGAGCGCCGTTCCAGATGGCGGTGAACTGCCGGTAGACGTCGAGGCGGCTCAAATGCGACGGAGATCCAAGATGAAGTATCGCCTCAATCGTTGCGATGACCAGTGTGTCGGCGCTTTTCTGATTGCCGGCCAGAATTCGGGCGTAGCGCCGCAGATACGGCAACTGGCTTGTGAGAGTCTGCTGATCACACGAGTTCAATGTGCGCCCTCCGCATCGGGAAACGCTCTGGAACAAGCAATAAGAGGCTGAGCTGCCGAACTATAGCTTTGAAGGTTCTTACGCCCGGTTGACGACTATGATCAAAATACGATGGGGTTTTAATCAATTTCCGAGGAGCTCAATATGCAGATAAATTCAATCGAAATCCTCAGTTGCGGCAATGTCGCGAATTGTCCGTTTCACCCCTTCTGCTGCCGACTTCCCAGATATTCCTCCCGGCGTTCTGCGACGCGCTTGCGAATTGCCGCTCCGAACTCCCTCATGTCGTTGATTTCCCGATCTTTCAGACGGCCGGGTACGGTTTCGGAAAAGCTCGGCAATGCCTGTACCCGCTGCCACCACACCTGGACGCCGGGCCGATGCTCAATCCAAACAGGAAGCAAATCAAGATAGGAAAGACGCGCGACGAACGGCATCATATTGATGTCGGCCAGCGTCATGTTCTCTCCAGCCAGCCAGCGACCGGACGCCGTGCCTTCCGACAATGCCGATTCCATGTCGCGAAAGGCGACCTCGAACGCGGCAATGCCTTGGAAGACATAGAGCGATTCGACGCCGTCCTCGTACGTTGACTTGAAGCGCGCGCGCTTGACCGGATCGCCGACATTATGGAACCGACCTTCACGCTGCTCCGGTGTCATCAAGCGCATCTTTTCGCGGAACATGGCGGAGAAGCTCAGTTCGCGGGTGGCCTCGAACAACTCCTCGTCAACAGCCTTGCTCCATTTCCGCATCCGCGTGCGCAAATAGGGGTCGGATGGAGTCAGCGCCGGAGAAGGAAACATCTGGTCGAGATACTCGCAGATCAGTGTCGATTCGGTGATGATCATGCCGTCGTGATCGAGGGCCGGCACCACGCCCTTGGGATTTATGGCCAGGTACTCCGGACGATACTGCTCGTTGGTGAACAGGTTGATCTCGTGAACTCCATAGTCCAACTCCTTCTCCGCCAGCGTGATGAATACTTTCTGGGTACAGATCGAGTTGCGGGCGGTATAGAGCTTGAGCATGGTTCGCCTCCGGATGTGCGGTCGGCGGCAGTCCAGCCATGTGCGTGGCAGCCGTCGAGCGACTGTGGCACAGTTGGCGTGAACAGCAAATCGCAGGGAGGAGGGATTGCCCATGACCATCGGGTACCAGCCTTTCGGCATGGGCCCGCATCGCGTGATTGCGCTGCATGGCTGGTTCGGCACGCAAACGGCGTATGATCCGATGTGGGATGCCTTGTCGCCGGCTGAGGTCACATACGTGTTTGAGGCATGTGGGGCGGTATCCGATGGACGAAACGCCCGTGGCGCTGGCTACATCAATCGAAACTTTTTTGCGCAGCAATCCGACGACCGAGCAAAAATAATGTTGGAGTGAGACGGCAACAGCCGACACTCTCCTCCATGTGGGCCAGAACGCGTGTTCCTCCGTCCAGCTACATTGAGACGTGGGCGATCAAAAAAATACCGGCCGCCAGAGTCAGCACGATCGCAACCAAGACCTCGTGCTTGCTCGACTGCAGCCGTTGCTGCAGGGACGCCATAGGACCATCGCGCCGAGTTTTTCGATATGTGTGATCCGACTTCATGCCCGTGGCGTAACATTCATTTGTGGCACGGGATGAGCCCACGAACTGCCGCGCGACAGAAAAACACAGTTCTTTATAGCAATTCTGAATAGCGCATCTGAGAGGGGCGCGATTCTGGGAATCGTGCGTCAATGAGAGCGGTGCGTGAATGACACGATGTTTCACTCGAAACTTCGTGCGAGCTTTTATTTCGGGTGATTTTCAGGTGAACTTTCCAGAGGTGGGAGCGATATGGAGGTCGCGACCGGCGATACCTGGGTTGCGGGCGCCGATGGTTGCCGGGGCGGATGGCTGGTCGTACTGCGGCGATTGGCGTCGGCGGCCGGTGCAAGGGCAATCGTGGTCCCGAAGCTGGTGGACGTGCTTGAACTCGAGTGCAGCCCGGCGGCGATCGGCGTCGACATTCCGATCGGCCTTCCCGAGCGCGTTCGAACCGGCGGCAGGGCAGCCGACGTCGAGGCCCGGGCGCACCTGGGGGCGCGGAAGTCGGCTGTGTTTCCGGTGCCTGCCCGTCGTGCGGTGATGCAGTCCGATTATCGGGCGGCCTGCGACGTTGCGCTGGCTTGCTCCGATCCGCCGCGCAAAGTTTCCAAGCAATGCTTCCATCTCTTTCCCAAGATCCGGGAGGTCGATGAGTTCATGAGACCCGAGTTGCAGTCTCGGATCTATGAATGCCACCCGGAACTTGGCTTCTGGGCCTTGAACGGCGAGCGGCCGCTCGATCATCCCAAGAAGCGTAATTCGCTCCCATGGAAGGCCGGTCTGGAACACCGCACCGGACTTCTTGAGCGCGCAGGTTACGAGCGGACGTTTCTGGAGGCTGGACCGCCGTGTGCGCGGGCGGTGGCGGGCCTGGACGACTTCCTCGATGCGGCTGTGTGTTCATGGAGTGCGGCAAGAATAGTGCGTGGATCAGGGCGCCGGTTTCCGCACGTTCCAGAGCATGACGCCCGCGGGCTGCGGATGGAGATCTGGTGCTAAAGCGTCGGACCTTAAATGCGACACATGCCTGGGTCGATCTCGAGGTCGCATTCAAGGTCCAAAGACGGCTTAAAGTCATAATGTTATAAAGCAACGGACTTGAAATTCACGCCCCCGCCTAGCCTCGAACTGAGGTGAATTTCAAGTCCGTTGCTTTAGCCGGGTCGTTACACTCATTTCTATTCACCTGAGTCTAATGAATTGATTTTACGGAAAAATGCCGTGGTTCTCGGCGGCTTCGACCGATGATGAAGCAAGCGAGCCGCGAGGTTGAACGGTTCGATTGGGGACCTGCAGGGGTTGCCATATGAGTCATCGGCTGTATGTTGAGTTATCACATCAATAGTAAGAGGATTTTCCGAGATGAGGGTGGAGAGGACCAATCTCTATGAAGAGGTGAATCAGGCGAAAGCTAACTTCGACAGAATTTATTCGCAGACAGATCCTCGAGATTACTTTCGTGTTTTACATGGGTTAGACTACGTAATCCCTGATCTTGGAAAGCCTATATTTAGAAATGTCGTCGCTGCATTGCAGCGATCTGGGAAGGACAACCCCAAGGTTCTGGATCTGGGTTGCAGCTATGGGATCAATGCCGCGTTGCTGAGGTACCCTCTCGATTGGGAGCGGCTGGGTCAGCGCTACCGCGATATGGAGCTCGGCGGCGTCAAGCCGGCGGAACTGGTGGCGCTCGATGCTCATTATTTCGCTTCGTGGCCACGGGAGTTCGATGGCTCAGTCATCGGGCTGGATGTCTCCGCGCCGGCAATCGACTACGCCAAGCGCGCCGGTCTGCTGGATAACGGTGTAGCGGCGGACCTGGAAAGCGGCCCGCTGGGCGCAATCGGCAACTGCGTCGTGGAGGGAACGAATCTCATCATTTCCACGGGGTGCATCGGATACGTCGGTTCGCGAACCTTCGAGCACCTGCTGGCGGCAATAGGCCAGCCCAGCCCGTGGATCGCTTCGTTCGTGCTGCGCACCTTCGGGTTCGACGCGGTCGAGAAGATGCTAAGCACGAAGGGATACGTCACTGAGAAGCTGGAAGGCGTCACCTTTGTCCAGCGGCGGTTCCACTCCGCGCAGGAGGCAGAGGACAGCGTGAAGATCGTGCGCCGGAGGGAGCTGGATCCGGCAGGCAAGGAGGCCGAAGGCCTGCTGCACGCAGAGTTTTATCTGTCGCGGCCTGCCAGCGATGTCGAGGCGGAGCCGCTTTCGTCGATCGTGTCCGTTACCAGCGGCGCCGGTCGCTCGTACGGCCGCCGTTTCCGGCTGGCCAGCGACCGGAAGATCCGGTTGATCAAATGAGCATTGCCCTCCCGTAGTTTCGGCCGCCGCACTTACATGGCACGTTGGAAGCTGTCCGGCCGCGCCAGCTTCCATGCCTCGGCGAAAACCGGGTCCCGTATCCCGTCCAACAGCTCGCCGTGCTCCAGGACCGGATAGAGCTCCGCGTAGGTCCTCACTTCCGATGCCGTGACCCGCTGGGAGATATGATTGGGCCTGATCTCGGCTGGATGGTCCAGGCCGGCCGCGGCGATCAGCTCCGCCAGCGCTTCGACGGTCGCCTTGTGATAGTTGGCAACCCTGGTGGCCTTGTCTGCCACGACGATGGCGCGCTGGCGCATCGGGTCCTGGGTCGCAACGCCGGTTGGACAGTTCCCGGTATGGCAGCTTTGAGCCTGGATGCAGCCGACTGCGAACATGAAGCCCCTCGCGGCGTTGCACCAATCGGCGCCGAGCGCGATGGCTCGGGTGATGTCGAAAGCAGTGACGATCTTGCCGGACGCGCCAAGCTTGATCTTGTTGCGCAGGCCGGCACCGGTCAGCGCATTGTTGGCGAACGACAGTCCGTCTCGCAGCGGCATGCCGATGTGGTCGGCAAATTCCAGCGGCGCAGCTCCCGTGCCGCCCTCCTTGCCGTCGATCACGATGAAATCGGGCGTGATGCCTGTCTCCAGCATGGCCTTGATGATGGCCATGAACTCCCACGGATGGCCGATGCACAGCTTGAAGCCTGACGGCTTGCCGCCGGCCAGCCGCCGCAACTCGTCTACGAAATACAGCAGCTCGATGGGCGTGGAAAATGCCGAGTGGTGAGGCGGAGAAACGCAGTCCCGGCCCATCTCTATGCCTCGGATCTCGCTGATTTCCCGCGAGATTTTGGCTGCGGGGAGCACACCTCCGTGTCCCGGCTTTGCGCCTTGCGAGATCTTGATTTCGACCATCCTGATCGACGGATGGCGAGCCCGGTCCGCAAACTTTTCGGGTGAGAAGCTGGAATCCCGGTTGCGGCAGCCGAAGTAGCCGGAGCCGATTTCCCAGATCAGATCTCCGCCGAATTCGAGATGATAGGGGCTCACGCCACCTTCGCCTGTGTCGTGTGCAAAGCCGCCCAGCTTGGCGCCTTTGTTAAGGGAGCGGATCGCATTCGCCGAGAGCGCGCCGTAGCTCATCGCGGAGATATTGAATACGGAGGCGGCATAGGGTTCTGCGCAAGTGTCCAGTCCGATGGTGATGCGGAACGGTTCGTGCGCCGGCGAACGGGCCGCGATCGAGTGGTTCACCCACTCGTAGGCGTCGGCATAGACGTCGTATTGGGTACCGAACGGCCGCTTGTCGAGCTGCATCTTGGCGCGCTGGTAGACGATTGCCCGCTTGTCGCGCGGAAAGGGGGTGCCGTCCTTTTCGCCCTCGAAGAAATACTGGCGCATCTCGGGCCGGATCTGCTCCAGCAGGAATCGCAAATGGGCGGCGATCGGATAGTTGCGCAGGATCGAGTGACGCTTCTGGAGGATGTCATGCGTCCCGAGCAGGGCGAGCGAAGCCGCTATGGCCAACGGCACCGAAAGGATGGCGCTCAGGTGCGGCCAGTTCCGGTACGTGAACCAGGCCAGCGCCAGGGTTGCGAGACATGACACCGTAAAGGCGATGTAGCGCGTCCTGAATGGAAGAATGAGCCAGTGCATTGCGCCTCCTCCGGGTGACGACGCTCGGCGTGCGGCCTTGGTCAGGTCGCAGCGCGGGTACGCTCGACCGACAAGCCTCGACCGACAAGCCTCGTGTATCGCGGCCATCGGCCGTCGGGCACGCCGAATCACCTTTGCGCTTAGCAGATATTATGCGGCGATATCGTGAACCTAGCCGCAGCTATTTGACGGTCGACGGTTTGACGGCGGGCGCCGGTGGGGCTGTCGGGGCCGGGCTCGGTTGGAGCAACTCCGAAGGAATTCCGGGCAGTGGCGGCTTGGCTGACCTCAGCGACCGCAGAGAGCGCGCCGCGCTACCGCTCGGGATGCCTTCAGCCCCGCCTGGCTTGGCCTCGACGCCGCCGGGGCGCGTGGTTCCTCCGCAATCTCCGGGCTGCAGGCATGGGGTCGGCTTGCCACCGAGCTGCGCCATCGCTGCGGGCGAGCCCGCAGCCGTCAGCGCGACGGTCGCCAGTATCGCGCTTGCGTGGGTGATCAGCTTCATCGATCCCTCCGGTCGCGGGCCCGTTCAATCTCCCAATCATATACCAGACCGAAATTGTGTCCGGCTGTGACGCCAGAGAACCATGCGAGCATAGAAAGCATGAACGGCAGCACGAAGTGCAGCGAGGAAAAGATCAAGGCATCGACGCCAATCAGCACTGCGGCGGCGATACTCCACCCCAGGAAATCGAACTTGCGATGGCGGAACCGCCAGCCGAGCAGTCCGCCAAGACAGGCCAGGGCCAGTGTGAGGAGGCGTGCCCGGCCCGTGTCCAGCTCCTTGACCGTTCGGCCGTCGATGATCTGGGCGACGAGCATTGCGTGGATGGCTACTCCCGGCATGTCGTTGCCGCTCCAGGCGGTCAGCGGCGTACGGTGGCGATCGGCATAGGCATAGTCGGCTCCGACGAGCACGATCTTGCCGGCCAGCTTCCTGCGCTCCTCGCTTTTGGACGGATCGATGACGTCCTCTGCTCGCACGACCGCAAAGGGAAGCTTGCCGTCGATGGTCACGAGGCCCGAGTACCAGGCCTTAGGGTCAACTTTCTGCAGCCAGGCAATGCGGCCGTAGGGCTGTTGGGAATCCGGCTTTATCGATCTGGCGAGCTGCAAGGAAAAACTGTCGGGAAACGCCGAGTTCCGGGCCGGGCCTGCCACATTGCGGACGACGCCGTCGCGTTCGTACCGCAGGGCGAGGTAGCCCGTCGGTCTGCCCGTACCGGCAACGAATTCAGCCTGGTAGGCGCGCTGTCCGGCGGCGGCCCTGTCGCGTTCATCGAGGACACCCATCACGATCTGCGCCTTGGCGTCTCTCAGCGCGTTGTGAAGGGCCGTATCCTTGGAACTCTCCGTCGGCCTGAGCATGAATACGTCGAGACCGATGGCATGTGCTCCGGCCTTGTCGATGGCGGCTACAAGCTGGGCGAGAAAGCCGCGGTCGATTGGAGACTTGGTGGCAAATGTGCGCAGCGTCTCATCCGAGATCGCGACAACCGCAACCCGCGGGTGATCGGCGGTCACGCGCTGAGAAAACAGAGCAGTGCGCAGATCGGCGGAGGAATACTCGAGCCGAAGCAGGCCGGGGATGTGCGAGGCCCCCAGAACGAGAACCGCGACGGCGACGGATGCCGCCAGTGCAAGCAAGAGAGATGCAACAGGGAACCGGCTTCCTGCAGGCACTTGGGCCTTCGTGCTGGCCATGTTTGCTGCCCCCTTCCCGTCGCGCCGACGGCTAGCCTGGTGTTAGCCGATGGCTGTGCGGGTTGCGATCTGAGATGCTCATTGTGGGGCCTGCAAGCGTTTTTGTGAGCGTGGTTCGCCGGTCGGCCCAGGCCCAGCGGGGTGCTGGCGGGTTTTGCCTCAGGTCAATTGCGGCGAGGTCCCGGGGGAGTGCTGCAGAGGGGGCAATCCAGGCCGGTGCTTGGCGAATGCGTGGCTATCGCACTCCCCTGCGACATCCTACGTTGGCTCTCCGATGTCGTCATGGCTATTGCATCGGCGCCCGGCAACGGCAATTATCGGACGTAAGAGCAGAAAATATAACTGCCTGCCATGGGGTCTAAAGTGGTCTTTGGCGACGTGGCGGGATCCGAGTTCCACACTGGGTGTTTGGGAGGTACTGATGCAGCGAAGGTTCACGTCGATTGTCGCGGTCGCGGCAGTCTGTTCGATTGCTACAACTTCGGGGGCATTCGCCGAGGACATCAAGATTGGTGTCCTGACCCCGCTCAGCGGAGTATATGCATCGATCGGCAAGGTCGTGCGGGTAGCGCTCGAAATCCGCGCCAAGGAAATCAATGACAAAGGCGGGGTTCTCGGACGCAAGCTTGCTCTGGTGTTCGAGGACGCAGAAGGCAATCCGGCAACCGGGACGCAGCGCGCGGAGAAGCTTTTCCAGGTCGAGAAGGTCGACTTCCTGACGGGTACGGTGCACTCCGGCGTCACGCTGGCGGTGGGGCAGGTTGCTGAACGCAACAATCGGCTGATGGCGACGACGGTGTCGTTCTCGAATGCCATCACCGGAGCCAAGTGCTCGCCCAACGTGTTTCGTGTGAATCCGTCTGCCGGAATGCAGGCGTCTGCGCTTGCGCTGTGGGTTGCCGACTACAAGAAAGGCGCGAAGATCTATTACCTGGGACCGGACTATGAAATGGGCCGGTCTACGATCGCGGAGTTCCGCAAGCAGGCGGAAGCTCTCGGTGCAAAGAACGCAGGTGAGGTCTATGCACCGCTGAACTCCAAGGACTACTCGCAGTACTTCGGTCAGATCCGCGCCGCCCGTCCCGATGTCTTCTACACGTCCACTGCCGGTACGGACAGCGCGCGGCTGCTCACTCAGCTCAAGGAGTACGGGCTGACCAAGTTCCAGAATATCGGTGCTTCCAGTGCGGTGACGAGCGACAACATCGGCGCGATGGGCAATGCCGCCGAGGGCTTCGTTACGCCCGGCAACTACTCAACGCTGATCGATACGCCTGCCAACAAGGATTTCGTCAAGAAATTCAAGGCAGCGGCCGGCATCGATCCAAACCTCTATGCTGCCGACAGCTACACGGTTCTCGACTTCTACCGTCTCGCAGCCGAAAAGGCGAAGTCTCTCGATACAGATAAGCTGCGCATCGCGATGCGTGGGCTTTCCTGGGATGGCGTTGTCGGCAAGAAGACGATGCGTGCCGGCGACCATCAGGCGGTTCAGGACATGTACGCCCTCAAGCTGAACGGCACGGTCTATAAGCCGCTTGCGAAGATCGACGGCGAGAAGGCCGTTGGCCCGGACACCTGCAAGAGGTGGTGATACGGACTAGGAGAATGCAGCCGACCGGCACGCGCACATGCGATGTGCCGGTCGGTTGGCATTTCGAAGGGTCTGAAGCGGGCGCGGAGATCTAGCTCAACATGGATTATGTGCAGTTCGTCCTGTTTCCTCAGATGCTGAACGGGCTGTCGTTCGGCGTTGCCATCATCCTGATGGCGCTGGGTTTGACGATCATCTTCGGCCTGCTGGATGTCATCAACATGGCGCATGGCGATTTCTTCGCCATCGGGGCCTATTCGGGCTTCCTGCTGCTGTCTCTGGGCATCAACTTCTGGGTGGCCGTTGCCATCGTGCCGCTGCTGATGCTGCCGCTCGGGGTGCTGACCGAGCGTCTGCTGGTGCGCCCGGTGTTCGATAGTCCGGACCGGCATACCTTGACACTGCTGGTGACGCTGGGCCTGTCGATCATCGCGATCGATGTCCTGAAGATCGTGTTCGGCCCCAATCCGGTCCGTCCGGAGAACCCCCTCACCGGCGGTATCGAGATATTCGACGTGTTTCTTCCGGCCTACCGCATGCTGCTCATCGTGGTCGGAACGGCAATCATCGCGGCGGTTTATGCCGTGATCTACAAGACGAGCCTCGGTGCGATGATCCGGGCGGCGGCTTTCGACCGCAACATGGCATCCTCGCTCGGTGTGCCGGTGAGTACCGTCTACATGGCGACGTTCGCATTCGGCACCGCACTGGCGGGACTGTCCGGCGTGCTGCTGGCTCCGATCTTCACGATCTTCCCCAATCTCGGCCACGACTTCATCGCACTCGCTTTCACGGTCGTGATCGTCGGCGGGATGGGATCGATCAAGGGCGCGGTGTTGGCGGGCTTACTGCTCACGCAGATCCAGGCGATCAGCAGTCTCGTGATCTCTCCGATCTGGAGCGATCCGATTCTGTTCGGGATCATGGTGATCGTGCTCATGTTCCGTCCGCAGGGGCTGTTCGGCAGGCTTGGACATGGATGATGGCGATGCGCCTTCGGACAGGCGCCCTGGAGGGGACCCTAACGGGCGTTCTGCGATGACCGCGCCGACGACACAAGCAAAGCCGGACGCGTCCGTCACGCCGGAGGCGGGACTCGCGCAATCGGCGGGTGAGCGGGCGCACACGCATGAGCGGGCCGAGTGGCGCGGGCTGCGCATCGCTGCCTTCGTGTTTTTTGCAAGCGCCGTCCTGTTCGGCCTGATCTTCTGGATGCAGGGCGACAAGTTCTACCTGCGTCTTGCGACGGAGGCGCTGATCTTCGGGGGCATGGCGCTCAGCGTCGATATCCTGCTGGGCTTCGGCGGCCTGCTGTCGCTTGGGCAGGCCTTGTTCTTCGGGCTTGGCGCCTATACGTCCGCGCTGGTCCTCAAGGAGGTGGCTCCAAGCTTCTGGCTCGCCGTCGGCGCCAGCGTGGTTATGGGAGTCGTCTCAGGCCTCATCGGCGGGCTGATCGCGATCCGCGTCAAGGGCGTCTATTTCGCCTTGATCACCTTTGGCCTCGCTCAGGTTGTCTCGAAAGTGATCTACAATACGCGTGAGCTCGGGGCTTCCGACGGAATCATCGGCATCCCGATTATCACGGTACCGCTTGGGGCAACCGAAGTTCGCACGGATTCGCCGATCGGATTCTTCCTCGTCGTGCTTACCGCGCTGCTGCTGGTCTATCTGGCACTGGGCTATCTGAGCAATACGCCGTTCGGGCGCGCTCTCAGCGGGGTGAGGATCAACGAGCATCGGCTGGCGTTTCTGGGCTACAGGCCCAACGCGATCAAGCTTGGCGCGTTTGTGCTAGCCGCCGTGGTTGCTTCGCTGTGCGGCGGACTCTATCCGATGCTGCGCGGGTTCGTGTCACCCGAACTGATGTTCGTCGACGCGTCGACCAATGCGGTCGTTGCCGTCGTTATCGGCGGGGCGGGAACCTTGATCGGTCCGCTGGTCGGCGCGATCCTGTTGACCTACGTGAGGAGCGCGGTCGGCACCTTTACGGAACACCACCTGATCGTCATCGGGTCGCTGTTCATTATCGTTGTGCTGTTCTTTCCTCGCGGCCTCCTGGGGTTCGTCAGGGACCGGTATGCTGCGGCGGTGCGTGCCAAGTCGAAGGGGCCGAAGCCATGACGACGGGTACGGACGATGTCGTGCTTGAGACGCGTGGCCTGTCCATCGACTTCGGCGGGCTGCGGGCTGTCGACAACGTCGATGTCGTTATCCGGCGCGGCGGGATAACGTCGATCATCGGTCCCAACGGCGCGGGCAAGAGCACGTTCTTCAACCTCGTATCGGGTGCTCTGCGGCCCACGGCCGGGACGATATTCATCGAGGGCCGCAACGTGACCGGACTGCAGCCGTTTCGGATGAACGCATTGGGGCTTGCCCGGTCGTTTCAGATCACCAACCTTTTCTCGCAGACCTCGGTGTTCGAAAACCTGAGACTGGCGGCCCAGGTCCTCGAACCGGGATGGCATGGTGTCCTGCCGGTCAAGCGATCAACGCGCGCGGAAGCCAAGGCGGAGGAGTTGATCGGCCGCTTCGGACTGGCGCACAAGGCGACCGAGCTTGCCGGTCATCTTTCCCACGGCGAGCAGCGCCGCCTCGAGATTGCCGTCGCGCTCGCCTCGGAGCCCAAGATCCTGATCCTCGATGAGCCGACGCAGGGCATGTCGCACGCCGATACGGAGGATGCCAGCGGGCTCGTGCGAGCGCTCGGCGAGAACATGACGGTCGTGCTGATCGAGCATGATATCGACCTCGTGATGGACCTGTCCCATACCGTGATCGTGCTGCATCAGGGCCGAAAGCTGGCTGAGGGAAGTCCCTCCGACGTCCGTAACAATCAAGATGTGCAGACGGCCTATTTCGGTGCGCATTGATGCGATTGGGGGTCTCCCGTGCCGGGAGAACCTCGGAAATGGCTCGTCGTGGGCTGTAATATCAGAGTGGCCGCGCGCCAGGGGAAATGACGTGCTCGAGATCCGCAATCTCAACGCCCACTATGGATTGTCGCACATTCTGCACGGTGTCGATCTCGTCGTGCCGGCGGGACAGTGCGTCGGACTGTTCGGCCGCAACGGCGTTGGCAAGACGACGCTCCTGCGCGCGATCGCGGGGTGGATCAATCAGGTTTCCGGTTCCATCAAATGGGGCGATACGGAGCTGGTGGGACTTGCGCCGAACGCCATCTGCAGGCTCGGCGTCGGCTTCGTTCCCGAGGATCGACGAATATTTCCGGGGCTCACCGTCGACGAAAACCTGCGTCTCGGATTGCTGCAGGCGCCGGGCCGCTCGGGTGCCGACAAGGCGGCCGCGCTGGAACGCGCCTATGAGACCTTTCCCCGCCTGCGCCAGCGGCATCGCCAGATGGGCACGACATTGTCGGGTGGCGAGCAGCAGATGCTGGCGATCGCGCGCGTGCTGGTCGGGGACCAGAAAATGCTGCTGATCGACGAGCCGACCGAGGGGCTGGCCCCGCAAATCGTCGACGAGATCTTTGCAATCATGCACCGGCTGAAGCGGGAAGGTCATACGATCCTTCTGGTGGAGCAGAGCGTAAAGCGGGCACTGCCGTTCACCGACCGGATTTGCGCGGTTGAACGTGGGCGCATCATTTTCGAGGGCGATGGCGGCAGCGAAGATGACCGCGCCAGGCTGATGGCTGCAATCGCCGTCTAGCTCAGCGACGCTCAGCGCTCCCACGGCGTTGCTGCGGGCCGAAAAGAGGAATGCCAGGAGGCGGCGGGCGCGGCGGCCATA
>JBFWYV010000078.1:0-17612 GCA_050186055.1 Hyphomicrobiaceae bacterium
CTACGGCAACGGCAGCGCCTCGTATTCCTTCAGCGTCTTGCCCGACTCGTTGTCGACCTCGATGATCTTGACGCGGTAGCCCCACAGATGCGCGACATGCTGCAGCGTGCGCTCGCATTGCTCCTTGTCGAGCAGCACGCCGCTGCGCACCTTGTGCTGCAAGGTCAGGCGCCGGCCGCCGGACAGGTCGGCGCTGATCACCTGGATATCCGGATCGCGGGCGGCCGCGTCGTACTGCAAGGCCAGGCGCCGGCGCACCTCCCGGTAGCCTTGCTCGTCGTGGATCGCCTTGACCTCCACGAACGGGGACTCGGAGCTGTCGTGGATCTGGAACAGACGGAAGTCGCGGATCACCTTGGGCGACATGTACTGCAGGATGAAGCTGTCGTCGCGGAACTCCGCCCAGGCTTCCTTGAGGTTGCCGAGCGGGTCGCCATTGCCGGCGAACTCCGGGAACCACTCGAGATCTTCTTCCGTCGGCTCGAGCGAGATGCGCTGGATATCCCGCATCATCGCGAATCCGAGGGCATACGGATTGATGCCGGAATAGAACTTGTCCTCGAACCTCGGCTGGAACACCACCGACGAATGGGAGTGCATGAACTCCAGCATCGAGCCCTCGGTGATCTGCCCCTTCTCGTACAACCGATTGAGGATCTCGTAGTGGCAGAAGGTGGCGCAGCCTTCGTTCATCACCTTGGTCTGCCGCTGCGGATAGAAGTACTGCGCCAGCATCCGCACGATGCGCAGGATCTCGCGCTGCCATTCCTCGAGCTTGGGCGCATGCTTCTCCAGGAAATAGAGCAGGTTCTCTTGCGGCAGCCCGAGCGCCACGCTTTCCTTCTGTGCTTCGCGCGCCTCCGGGTCGGGCGGCGGCTTCGGCAGTGCCGAGCGCGGCACCGTGCGCCACAGCTCGTTATACGTCGCCTCCTCGTACTCGATGCGCGCGAGATCGCGCTCGCGCCGCTTGGCCGGCGAATGACGCTGGACCGGATGACGGCTCACGCCCTGGTTCATCAGGGCATGCGCGCTGTCGAGAACCAGCTCGACCTGCTCCGCTCCATGCTTCTGTTCGCACTCGGTAATGTAATCCTTGGCGAAGCTCAGATAATCGAGGATCGAAGTAGCGTCCGTCCACTGGCGGAACAGATAGTTGTTCTTGAAGAAATGATTGTGGCCCATGGCGGCGTGCGCCATCACCAGGGTCTGCATCGTCATGGTGTTTTCTTCCATGATGTAATTGATGCAGGGATCGGAGTTGATGACGAGCTCGTAGGCCAGCGCCCGCGCGCCTTTGCGGTAGAGTGCTTCCTCGCGCGCGAAATGCTTGCCGAACGACCAGTGGCGATACATGTTCGGCATACCGATCGAGGCATACGAGTCGAGCATTTGCTCGGCCGTGATGACCTCGATCTGGTTCGGGTAGATGTCGAGCCCCATTTCGCCGACGCCGATCTCATGGATCGCATCGTAGGTGCGCTTGATCAGGTCGAAGTTCCACTCTCCGCCTTCGAACAGCGGTGTGTTGGCGCGCAAATGAGTCGTCATCGGCGTGCCTCCGCAGATGACTGCTGAGCAAAAAGCTCCCGGAACACAGGATAGATCTCACCCGGATTGGTCACGCGCTTCATGGCGAAATGTGCGTTCGATGCCGCAACGTCCTGGTAGCCCGACCAGACCACGCTGGTCATCTGCGGCATGCCGTCTTCCGGCGCCACCTCGATGTAGGCGAAATACTGGCACAGCGGCAGGATGGCGGTGTTGAGCAGGCTCAGGCAGTCGTCCATGTCGTCATCGAAGTTGTGCCCGTCGGAAGCTTGTGCAGCGTAGATGTTCCAGTCGTCCGGCGGATAGCGTTCTTTCACGACGCGGAGCATTTCCTCCAGCGCCGTGGAGATCACGGTGCCGCCGGTTTCGGTGTCGCGGAAAAAAGTCTCCTCGTCCACCTCCTGCGCTTCCGTGGTGTGGCGGATGAAGACGACGTCGACTTCCGCGTAATGCCGCGACAGGAATAGATGCAGCAGCATGAAGAAGCGCTTGGCAAGATCCTTCAGGCTCTCCGTCATCGAGGCCGAGACGTCCATCAGACAGAACATGACGGCCTGCGTCTTCGGCTTCGGCACCCGCTCGAAGCGGTTGTACTGCAGGTCGAGCGGATCGATGTAGGCGACGACCTTGCGCAGATACGACAGCCGGTGGTGACGCTCCCTCAGCTCGGCAATCCGCGCTTCGTCTCTCGGGTCCTGCGCCTCGAGTTCTGCGATCAGCTCCTCGAGCTCCTTGATCTCGCTGATCCGCGGCCGCCGCAGCGCGATGCGGCGTGCGAGCGAGTTGCGCATCGTGCGCAGCTTGTTGAGTTTGGCCGGCGAGCCGTCGCTGGTCAGGCCCGCGCGCACGCGCTCGGGCGCCGAGATGCTCTTCAGCTTCGCCTTCACGAGGTTCGGCAGCTTCAGGTCCTCGAAGAAGAGATCGAGGAACTCGTCGCGCGTGAGCTGAAAGACGAAATCGTCCTCGCCCTCGCCGTCCGGACTGCCCTTCGCGCCCGACCGGCCGCCGCCCCCTTCCGGCTTGCGGATGACGTCGCCGACCGAAAACTCCTTGTTGCCCGGCAGCACGAAATCGCGTTTCCCGGAGCCCTGCCCGAGGCCGAAGGCCGGCTCACGCAGGCTCTTGGACCTGATGTGGACCTTCTCGCCGCCCTCGACGTCGGAAACCTTGCGGCGCTTCAATGCATCGCGCACCGACTCGCGGATCTCGGCCTTGGCGCGCCGCAGGAACCGCTGGCGGTTGCCCAGGCTCTTGGACTTCGGATTGAGGCGTCGGTCGACGATGTTCATTCGCGGTTCCGTGTGAGGGCGGTTGGGGGTGGCGGAAGGTGAGCGCCGGGGCCGCGCCTTCGGCCCGCACCAATGGTGGAAGCTGCTGTCGGCTCAGCGCTTCGTACGATACTCCGCCCACCATCCACAGTCTTGCCGCTCACCATTCCACGAGCTGGACATCAGCCGGATTTCTTGACCCGCATGTACCATTCGACGAGGCGCCGCACCTGACGCTGCGTATAGCCCCGTGCCATCATGCGCGACACGAACTCCTCGTGCTTCTTCTCAGTGTCGCCATCCTTCTTTGCGCCGAACGAGATCACCGGAAGCAGATCCTCGACCTGTGAGAACATCCGCTTCTCGATGACTTCGCGGATCTTCTCGTACGAGGTCCAGCTCGGGTTCTTGCCGCCGTTCCTCGCCCGCGCGCGGAGCGAGAACTTCACCACCTCGTAGCGGAAGTCCTTCGGGTTCGCGATTCCAGCCGGCTTTTCGATCTTCGACAGCTCCTGGTCGAGCAGTTGCCGGTTCATGAGTTGTCCGGTGTCGGGGTCCTTGTAGTCCTGGTCCTCGATCCAGGCGTCGGCGTAGGCCACGTAGCGGTCGAACAGGTTCTGTCCGAAGTCGTGGTACGATTCCAGATAAGCCTTCTGAATCTCGTTGCCGATGAACTCCGCGTACTTCGGCGCCAGTTCTTCCTTGATGAACTCGATGTAGCGGTCCTCGAACTCCTCGGGAAACTGTTCGCGCCGGATCGCCTGCTCGAGCACGAACATCAGGTGCACGGGATCGGCCGCGACCTCCTGCGTGTCGAAGTTGAACGTCTCCGACAGCACCTTGTAGGCGAAGCGCGTGGAGATGCCGTCCATGCCTTCGTTGATGCCGGCCGCGTCGCGGTACTCCTGGATGGTCTTGGCGTGCGGATCGGTATCCTTGAGGCTCTCGCCGTCGTAGATGCGCAGCTTTGAGAAGAGCTGGGAGTTCTCGTGCTCCTTGAGACGCGTCAGCACCGAGAACTGCGCCAGCATGTCCAGCGTTGACGGTGCACACGGAGCGCCCGCAACCTCGGACGTGCGCAGCAGTTTCTCGTAGATCTTCTTCTCTTCGGAAACGCGCAGGCAATACGGTACCTGGATCACGCAAATCCGGTCGAGGAAGGCCTCGTTGTTCTTGTTGGCCTTGAACGTCTGCCACTCGCTCTCGTTGGAGTGCGCGACGATGATGCCCTGATAAGGCAGCGCACCGACATTCTCGGTGCCGACATAGGTGCCGTCCTGCGTCGCCGTCAGCAACGGATGCAGCATCTTGATCGGCGCCTTGAACATCTCGACGAACTCGAGCAGGCCCTGCGTCGTGCGGTTGAGGCCGCCGGAATAGGAGTAGGCATCGGCATCGTTCTGGCCGTAGAACTCCAGCTTCCTGATATCGACCTTGCCGACCAGCGCCGAGATGTCCTGGTTGTTCTCGTCGCCGGGCTCCGTCTTTGCCACGCAGACCTGACGCAGCCGGGACGGATAGAGCTTCACGACGCTGAACTTGGAGATGTCGCCGCCGAACTCGTCGAGTCGTTTCACGGCCCACGGACTCATGCGTCCGGCCACCTTGCGCGCCGGAATGGCGTACTTGTCCTCGAGCGCTCTGCCCATCGTCGCCGGATCGAACAACCCGAGCGGGCTCTCGAAGATCGGGCTGATGTCCTCGCCCGCTTTGAGCACGTAGATGGGGCATTGCTCCATCAGCTCCTTGAGCCGCTCCGCCAGCGAGGATTTTCCGCCGCCGACCGGACCCAGCAGATAGAGGATCTGTTTGCGCTCCTCGAGTCCCTGCGCCGCATGCCGGAAGAAGCCAACGATGCGCTCGATCGTTTCCTCAAGGCCGAAAAAATCCTTGAACGCCGGATAGAACTTCATCGTCCGGTTGAGGAAGATCCGGCCAAGCCGCAGATCGCGGGAGGTGTCCACCACCTCCGGTTCTCCGATCGCTTTGATCATCCGCTCGGCGGCGCCGGCATACATCATGGGGTCGTCACGGCAGCTCTCGAGGTACTGCTTCAAGGAGAGCTCGGACTCCTTCTTTCGATCGTAGCTCTCTGCATAGAGCTTAAAAATCTCGTCTACGGCGTTCATGCTGGCACCCTTGCTGGCATCTTATTGTCCCATGACCAGACCGAAATCGAAATTACCCGGTCTATGATCCTGCATCGTCCGCACGCGGCATGGCCGACTTTTGAAGCCCGATACGGAACTGTTTCTTTTCAGTTGGGGGAGGGTCATTCCCCGTGCAATAGCCACGTCATCATTGTAGCCGCAAGCGATGCATCATAACCCAACTTTACCCTGCTCAACACCTGTCTGGCCTGTCGAACCGTTGCCCATTTGCCTCGGCTTGCGCGGTCGGTGAGCGCTGCCTTGGCTGCTCACCTGCGCCGGGCAATTCAATCTGCTTAATCTGCCGATCAGGCGGAAGTTGGCCAGATGCCTTGCCCGGTCTTGTCGGGAGCGGAACTTGCCACCGGGGCCTTTGGTCAGATTTTTCCTACAACTCCAAGGGCTTGGTGAAATCTGCTTGAGACGATTCGAGTTCCTCGCTCCGGCTCCTGTCCGCACAATGCACGGCGTCGCGTCACGTCGATCGATCGTATCCGGCAACGTTCAGTCTGACGCCTCTCGCGCCGACGTGGATAACTGCCGCGCTCCAGCCAAATCGCCGCAGTCTTTTTATCGAATTCGCCAGATCCGCTGCCGAATCGGGCGGTCACTCCGAACCGCCTCTGCCGCTGAACCCTTCGCTTCGGTTTCTTACGGCGGCAAGTGCCTCGGGTGTATCGACGTCGACCAGTACGGCTGAGCTTTGAAGCTCGAGTTCGACTACGCCATCCTCATTGGCCTCTAAGATATGGCGTGCCCCGACGTCACCAGCAAGTGCGCGCATCTCTTCGAAAAACTCGGCTCCCCACAGCACCGGGTTGCCGCGCTGTCCGCGATGGGTCGGTACGACGATCGAGCGGCCTTCCTTCGGCGCGAAAGCCGCGATCAGGCGGTCGAGTTCGGCCGCCGTGATCTCCGGCATGTCGCCAAGCGCGATGATGGCGCCATCTATGGTTTTCGGCAGCGCATCGAGCCCCACCCTGATCGACGTGCTCATGCCCTCGGCGAAATCGGGGTTGTGGACCACAACGGCGCCGAGCCCCGCCACCGCTTCGCCGACCGCCTCCGCCTGATGCCCCGTCACCACCACCACCGGCCGTGCGCGGCTGGCGGTCGCCGCCGCCACCACATGCTTCACGACCGCGTCCTGCCTCAGTGGCTCCAGCAGTTTGTTGCGCGGTCCCATGCGGCTCGAGCGGCCGGCGGCAAGCACGATGCACGCGATGCGCGGCTCGCGGCGGCTGGTATCGGTAGCGTCTTCTTCTCGCGGCTGCGGACGCGTTACGATCTCCTTCAGCAGGCCGCCGACCCCCATCGCGGAAATCTCGCGGCCGCCGACTGCCAGTCCCGCGATGCGCCGCTCCAGCACCCAGTCGAAACCGTTGAGCTTGGGACTTCCCGCGCAGCTCGGCACACCGATCACATCGCTCTCGCGCAACCGTCCGGCCATCAGCAGATTGCCGGGATCGACCGGCATGCCCAGATGCACGACTTCGCCGCCTGCGTTGACCAGCGCGGCCGGAATGACGTCGTTGCGGTCGACGATCGCGGAGGCGGCGAACACCAGGATCGGGTCCAGGCCGCGTTGATGCTGAGCCTCGATCGCCTGCTGCACCGCCCCGACGTCGTGGGACACCACGACGGTCTCGGCCAGCTCGGCGCCCATTGCCGCCAGGCGGTCCGCCATCACGCGCTCGCGCTTGGCCAGCACGCTGGATTTGGTGCCGGCGAGCCGCGTGAGGATCAGGCCGGCGCGGACCGGGCGGAACGGTGCCAGCGACACGAGTCCGCCGCGTGCTTTCTCGATCGCCTGGTCGAGGATATTTTTGCTGACGGCAAACGGGACGATCTTCACCGTCGCCAGCATCTGACCTTCCGTCGCGCGCTCATATTGCGGGACCGTGGCGACGGTGATCGCTTCGTCGATCAGGTTGAGCGCCATCAGCCGTTCGACATCGAGACAGGTGACGCCGGCGCTTTCCGCATAGATGTTGCAACGTCCGGTGAACGGGGCCGCGACTCGAACGCCGTTTCCGGCAAGAGCGGCGGCGACGGCTGCCGCCGCGTCATCCTCGCCGACGTCATCCGCATCGAGACGCGCCGCCACCACGCTGCCATATCCCGCCGCGCGCAGCTTTTCGACATCGCCTTCGTCGAGCGGGCGGCCCTTCTTGACGATGCCGGAGCGCGTCTGCAGCGAGTGCGCCAGGACCGCGCCGATGGCGTCGCCGATGTTGACCTTGCCGAATATCATGCTCGCCTGCGGTGTTCAGCACTGCCTCGAAGCGGGAGCGGTCGCCTGTTCCCGCGGCTGGAGGAGGCCAGGGCCTCGGCCAGTTGCTCGAGACTTTTCAGGTTATGGCACGGCCGCATCTCGCTTACATACGCAATGAGCTCGCGTGCGCCCTGCGCCAGCGGACTGTAGCCATCATAGCGCATGAGAGGATTGAGCCATACCAGACGCCGGCTCGAGGCTCTCAGCCGGCGGGCGGCGGCGCCGATACCCTCCCCGCCCTGCCTGTCGAGGCCGTCCGTGATGAGCAGCACCATCGCGTTCTGGCCCAGCACGCGGCGCGCCCACGATCGATTGAACTGTTCGAGACTGTCGCCGATACGTGTGCCGCCGGCCCAGTCCTTGACGTCGCGCGCGACCTGCGCGATGGCGGCATCGGGATCGCGGCCCTTCAGCGATCTCGTGATATTCGTGAGCCGGGTGCCGAACAGGAACGCCGAGACGCGGTCGCGGGCATTGGTGACGGCGTAGAGAAAGTGCAGCAGCATCCGCGCATAGGTATCCATGCTGCCGGAGATGTCGCACAGCACCACCAGCGGCGGCGCACGCTGGACCCTGGACTTGAACCGCAGCGCGATGTGCTCGCGCCCGCGGCTTGCGCTTTCCCGCAGCACCCGACGCATGTCGACCCGCCGGCCGGAGCGGTCCTGTCTGAAACGCCGCGTCGGTCTTTCCTCCATCAACAGGGCCATGCGCCGGATTGCGGCTCGGGCCTGCGCCTGCTCCTCGCCGCTCATCTGCTCGAAGTCCTTCTCCTTGAGCTGCTCCTCCGCGCTGAACGTGTCCGAAAGGTCGAGCTCGACCTTCTCCTGCGCCTCGATCTCCAGCCGCGGCGGTGACCGCAGCAGCCGTTCGCGCAGCCGTCGTGAAAGCTGCTCGCCTTTGGCTTCCTCCTCGCTGCGCAGCGACGGCACCATCACCGACAGCATCTGCTCGAGGAAGCCGGGGTCACGCCAGAACAGGTAGAACGCCTGATCGAATAGGTCGTGGTGTTCGGGGCGGCTGACAAGGCTTGCGTGCAAAGTCCAGTAGAGGACGGCCGGGCTCTCGATGCCGGCGGCGAGCACCGCCCGGGTCGCCAGGATCACCCGGTCCGGCCCGATCGGCACGCCGGCGGAGCGCAGCAGGCGGGCGAACTGCAGGATGTTTTCGGCGATGCGGCCGCCGTCGGCTGTCGCCCCGGCCAGATTCGGATCGAGCCGCGCAGCGTGCATTTCAGTGAACGGATCAGTCATGGGCAAGAAACCCGGCGCGCTTGTCGGGATCGACGCCGGGTTCCGGCGCCGGTCATTCGATCTCGCACTTGAGCCGCTTCAGCGTCTCGTCGATCCACGACCGGTCGCTGGTGCCGGCCTGGATCGCAGCCATCTGCTTGATTTCCGCTTCGTGCTTGGCCTTGGCCGCAGTGTAGATCGTCTCGGCATGATCGTAAGGCACGCAGAGGATGCCGTCCGCATCGCCGATCACGAGGTCGCCGGGCTCGATCACCATGCCGTCGACCGCGACCGGAACGTTGATCTCTCCCGGCCCATCCTTATACGGCCCCCGGTGCGAAACGCCCGCGGCAAACACCGGAAAATCGTGCTCCGCAACCCATTCGGAGTCGCGGATTGCGCCGTCGATCACGACACCGCCGAGCTTCCTGGCGATCGCATGCGACAGCATCAGTTCGCCGATCAGGGAGTTGGTCAGGTCGCCGCCGGCGTCGACCACGACGATGTCGCCGGGCTCGGCCAGATCAAGCGCCTTGTGCAGCATCAGGTTGTCGCCCGGCCGCGTTTTCACGGTGAATGCCGGTCCGGCCATCACGCCGCCTTTGTGCATCGGCCGGATGCGGCTGCCGCCTGCCGTCATGCGCGACATGCTGTCGGATACGTTGGCGACCGGCAGTTCCGCGAACTTGCCCGCGAGCGTGCTGGCGATCTTGCGTTTGCGCTTCAGGATCCGGAACCCGATCATCGCGCGTGCCTCCTTGCTGAGTTGAATTGAGTGCATCTTAGTTGCGCTTGCGACTCCTTTGCAGGGAGCCGGCCGCAAGCGCGGCTGCCGGCTGTGCCGAACCAGCCGATCGCTTAGCTCTACACCGCCGGAGCGGCCGTGTCGCCCTCCCGCCGCGCAGCCCGGCGCAGACAATCGGTACACGGGACATTTTTGTGCGGCGTGCGGTGAGGCGGCGCTGGCACTTGGCCAGCATTCCATGCAAATGCGCGGAATGAGAACAAAATAAGACTCGACGAAAAGGAACAAAAAGAGTACATAATGACTCGATTGCTGCCGATCAACGTATGCCATAGATAAGGTGAATCGCGATGACGAAGCCAGAGCTCCGCGTGATCGAGGGAGATCAGATGGACAAGCAGAAGGCGTTGGACGCCGCGCTCGCCCAGATTGAGAAGCATTACGGCAAGGGCTCGATCATGCGCCTGGGGGCGCAGGACAAGTCCATCGACGTCGAGGCGATCTCGACCGGCTCGCTCGGTCTGGATATTGCGCTCGGTATCGGCGGCCTGCCGCGCGGCCGTATCATCGAGATTTATGGACCCGAGTCCTCGGGCAAGACGACATTGGCTCTGCACGCCGTTGCCGAGGCGCAGAAGCGTGGCGGAATCTGCGGCTTCGTCGATGCCGAGCATGCGCTCGACCCGGTCTATGCCAGGAAGCTCGGCGTCAAGGTCGAAGACCTTCTGATCTCTCAGCCCGACACCGGCGAGCAGGCGCTTGAGATCACCGATACCCTCGTCCGGTCCGGTGCGATCGACGTGCTCGTGGTGGACTCGGTGGCGGCTCTGACGCCGAAGGCCGAGCTTGAGGGTGAGATGGGCGACAGCCTGCCCGGCATGCAGGCGCGCCTGATGAGCCAGGCGCTCCGCAAGCTGACGGGATCGATCTCCAAGTCGAAGTGCATGGTGATCTTCATCAATCAGATCCGCATGAAGATCGGCATCATGTTCGGCAATCCGGAAACCACGACCGGCGGCAACGCCTTGAAGTTCTACTCCTCCGTGCGCCTTGACATCCGCCGCATCGGCCAGATCAAGGAGCGCGACGAGGTGGTCGGCAACCAGACCCGCGTCAAGGTGGTCAAGAACAAGGTGGCGCCGCCGTTCAAGCAGGTCGAGTTCGACATCATGTACGGCGAGGGCGTATCGAAGGTCGGCGAGCTGGTCGATCTCGGCGTCAAGGCCGGAATCGTGGAGAAGTCCGGTGCCTGGTTCTCGTTCGACGGCGAGCGCATTGGACAGGGCCGCGAGAACTCCAAGCAGTTCTTGAAGGAGAATCCGGACGTCGCTGGCAAGATCGAGCGGGCGGTCCGTTCCAACGCCGGCCTGATCGTGGACAAGATGCTGGCGCAGCCGGAAGGCGACGAAGTGAGCGATGCCGAGGCCGGCCCGGAGGACGATGATACCGATGGCGCGCCCGTCAAAGCCGGCCGTGGCAGGCGCTGACTGACGCGCCCTGACGGCGCCTCGTATCCCGCAGTGCCGTCGGCGGGGCTGACGCAAGCCGGTGGCGCTGGGTTGGGCGGTGCGGTCGATTGCGATTGATGTTGCGTTGCCGCACCGCGCCGAGCATGCCGTGAATGCCGGTAACTTCGCGGTTGCCAATACTGTCGGCGTCCGGCACACGGATCACATGCAACAGCAGCCGTGATTCGATGTCCGACGAACGCCTGATAACCGGTGCGAAACGCGAGCAGGATGCCTTCGAGGTCTCCATTCGCCCGCAATGTCTTGACGAGTTCGTCGGTCAGGAGCAGGCGAGGGCCAATCTCAAGGTGTTCGTTGCCGCGGCGAAAGCCAGGGGCGACGCGCTCGATCACGTGCTGTTCGTCGGCCCGCCCGGGCTCGGCAAGACCACGCTCTCGCAGATCATGGCCAAGGAGCTCGGCGTCGGCTTCCGCGCCACGTCGGGTCCGGTCATATCCAAGGCCGGCGATCTCGCGGCTTTGCTGACCAACCTCGAGGATCGCGACGTTCTCTTCATCGACGAGATCCATCGCCTCAATCCGGCGATTGAGGAGATCCTCTATCCGGCCATGGAGGACTACCAGCTCGATTTGATCATCGGTGAGGGGCCGGCGGCGCGATCGGTGCGGATCGATCTCGCCCGCTTCACGCTGATCGGAGCAACGACGCGCGCTGGTTTGCTGACGACTCCTCTGCGCGACCGGTTCGGCATCCCCGTCCGTCTGAACTTCTACACCGTGGATGAGCTGCAACTGGTCGTAGAGCGCGGCGCGCGCCTGCTCGGCGCGCCGATGACGCCGGATGGGGCCCGGGAGATCGCACGCCGCGCGCGAGGCACACCCCGCATCGCAGGCCGTCTGCTGCGCCGCGTGCGTGATTTCGCTGCCGTCGACAATGCCCGCGCGATCAACCGGGACGTCGCCGACAAGGCGCTGCAGGCGCTGGAGGTCGACAGCGAGGGGCTCGACGGGCTCGATCACCGCTATCTCAATTGCATCGCCAAGGGCTACGACGGCGGTCCGGTAGGCATCGAGACGATCGCGGCGGCGTTGTCCGAGCCGCGCGATGCCGTCGAGGAAATCGTCGAGCCCTATCTTCTGCAGCAGGGGTTTATCGGCCGCACGCCGCGCGGCCGTGTGCTGACGCTGCGCGCCTATCGCCACCTTGGCCTGTCGGGGCCTTCCCGCCAGTCCGCGCCGCAGCTTGCGCTGTTCGAGGGCGGCGGGGACAGCCAGCCCGGCGATCAGCCGGACGACCAGGAGCAGGCCCGCAATGAGCAGATCGGCGACCGTGTCGGCGGCAATGCCGCAAGCTCCGGTTAACCGCTGCCGTAAAACCGGCTTCGGACGCCTTAATCCGGGCCGCAATCCGTGATGAATCCGCGTATGCTGCCGATCGCCCGATTGAATGTGGCCCGATTGAATGTGGCCCGATTGAATGTGGATAGTCGGCGGCTTTAATTTTGTCCTCAGCAATCCAGCCGGCGCTGCCCGGCTTTCGAGGTGATCCTATGCCGTTGAAGTGGGGACATCGCAAGGCGCTGTCGCGTCGCTCTGTCCTCAAGGGCGTGTCGGCGCTGGTCGGCGGCACGGCCGGCATGTCCGGCTATGCGGCTGCCGAGCATCAGACCCTGAAGACGACGCGATATCGGATTGCGCCGAAGGGCTGGCCGAAGGGTCTGGTGCTCAGGCTCGCCGTCCTCGCTGATCTGCACGTGTGCGAGCCCTGGATGGGCATTGGCCGCGTCGGCAATATCGTCCGCCAGACCAATCGTCTCGGCGCCGATGCGATCCTGCTGCTCGGCGACTATCAGGAAGGGGCCGGCATCCGGCGCTTTTCCCGCCGCGTGCCCGATGCGGAATGGGCGGCGGTGCTGGGGCGGCTGGAAGCGCCGCTGGGCGTGCACGCCGTGCTCGGCAACCACGACTGGTGGGACGACGAGCGGGCGATGCATTTGCGCCGCGGCCCGACCCGGACGCGGCTGCTGCTCGAGGAGCACGGCATTCCGGTCTACGAGAACGACGCGGTGAGGCTCATCAAGGACGATCAGCCGTTCTGGCTGGCCGGGCTCGGCGATCAGTGGGCGTTCATGCGCTGGCATCGCACCTTGCGCGCCTCCGCCTTCACACATGCCGACGGTATTGCCGATCTGCCCGGCACGCTGGCACGCATCGATGACGATGCGCCGGTCATCATGATGGCGCACGAGCCCGACATATTCGCAAGAATGCCGGCGCGTGTCGCACTTACGATCTCGGGTCATACCCATGGCGGACAGGTGCGGCCGTTCGGCCTCATGCCTGTCGTGCCCTCGGCGTTCGGCAGCCGCTACGCCTACGGGCACATCGTCGAGGACGACCGCCACCTGGTGGTGTCGGGCGGACTTGGGTTCAGCGGTCTTCCGCTGAGGTTCGGCGTTCCGCCGGAAATCGTGGTCGTGGAGGTTGGCGATTGGTCACCCGCCGCACTGTCCTGAAGGGCGCCGCGGCCTTTGCGGCAAGCGCCTCCTGTTTCGCCGGATATGCCTTCGCGGTCGAGCCTCTGCTGCGCCTCGAGATCACGCGCTATCCGATGACGCCGCACGGCTGGCCGCCGGACCTGAAACTCAGGCTTGCCGTGCTGGCGGATATTCACGCCGGCGATCCTTACATGTCGTTGAGCCGCATCGCCGGCATCGTCGCCCGAGCCAACGCGTTGAACCCCGACGCCCATCTCCTTCTTGGCGACTACATGACCAGCCACAGATGGCAGACGCGGCGGATTCGTCCCGAAGAATGGGCTCCCGTGTTGGCCGGGCTCAAGGCGCCGCTGGGCGTGCACGCCGTTCTCGGCAACCACGACTGGTGGGAAGACCACGCTGCGCAGCAACGCCAGCAAGGACCGATTGAATCGCGGCGTGCTTTGGAGCGAAACGGTATCCCGGTCTACGAGAACGACGTGGTTCGCCTGCAGAAGGATGGCCGCTCATTCTGGCTCGCTGGGTTGGGCGACCAGATCGCGTTTCGCAGCCGCCGTCGTGCCGGCTTCACGGGCGTGGACGACCTCAAGGGCACACTGGCCAAAGTCACCGATGCGTCTCCCGTGATTTTGATGGCGCACGAGCCGGACATCTTTCCTCAGGTGCCGTCGCGCGTCGCCCTTACCGTGTCCGGACATACCCACGGCGGCCAGGTTCGGCTGCTCGGCTACTCTCCGGTCGTCCCCTCGCGCTTCGGCAATCGCTATGCCTACGGCCATGTCGTCGAGACCCGCACCGAGGGACCTCAGCCCGAGGCGTGTCACCTCGTGGTTTCCGGCGGGCTCGGCTGCTCGATCGCGCCGGTACGGCTTTTCATGCCGCCCGAGATCGTGGTGCTGGAGCTCGGCGGGACCGGGGTGTGAGGTGCCGGCATGACCAGCAGAACCGACAAGTCTGCGCGATGGCCGGATCTCGCCGGCCGCCTGATCGAGCACGAGGGACGCCGCCGCCATGTGCTCCCGGTGCGCGTCTACTTCGAGGACACCGATTTTTCAGGTCTGGTCTACCATGCGAGCTACGTGCGCTGGTGCGAGCGTGGCCGGTCCGATCTCCTCAGGCTGCTGGGAAACGATCATCGCGAGTTGAGCGACGGCAACGCAGGCCACGAGCCGGCCGCCTTCGTGGTGCGGCGTATGGCGCTGGAATTTCTCAAGCCGGCCCGCATCGACGAGGTGCTTGAGGTCGAGACGATGCCGAAGGAACTCGGCGCGGCGCACCTCGTGCTGGATCAGCGGATCGTGCGCGACGGGCTTGTCCTGTTCACCGCCGAGGTGATGGTCGTGCTGGTCTCCGCTTCGGGCAAGCCCTTGCGCCTGAGCCGCTCGATCCGGACGGCGCTGAGCCAGGCGATCGATTGAATCGCTGCCTGTGCACTGGCTTCGAATGAGCACGATTGCTGTGAATCACCGCATGTGGAATGCTGAGGGACAGCCTGACTGAGCCGTAGTTTCGCCCCAAAAAGACAGCAAGAACGGCACACTCGAATACAACGGGGGTCATGCTTGCACAGGGCTATACGGGCGACATGGCCGGGGGCAGGCGGGCTCCGGCCCAATGGGCGTTTTTCGAGACGGGCAGCAACGCCAGACAAGTGCCTGCAGTTCCAATGCCTCACACGGCACGACGTGGGGCAGGTGGCATGGACGATCCGGTAAGCGCGATGGACGCACCGAACACACAGGATGAGCGATGAGCGAGATCGTGAGCGGCGCATTGTCCACTTCGGGCGGCGGGGTGTCATTTCTCGAACTTTTCATCTCAGCACACATCGTCGTGAAGATCGTGATGATCGGGCTCCTGCTGGCTTCGGTCTGGTCATGGGCGATCATCATCGAAAAGCTGGTCACCTTCAGGCGCGCCCGCATCGAGGCCGACCGCTTCGAGCAGCTGTTCTGGTCCGGTCAGTCGCTGGAGGAGCTCTACGGCTCGCTGTCGCGCGGACATACGATTTCGATGGCGGCCCTGTTCGTGGCGGCCATGCGCGAATGGAAGCGCTCGGTTGAGGGCTCGATCAGGGCGCTCGGCGGCATCCAGATGCGAGTCGAGAAAGTCATGGACGTCACCATCAGCCGCGAGATGGAACGGCTCGACCGCCGCCTCCTGTTTCTCGCCACAGTCGGATCGACGGCACCGTTCGTCGGCCTGTTCGGCACCGTGTGGGGCATCATGACCAGCTTCCAGGCGATAGCAGCGTCGAAGAATACCAGCCTGGCTGTCGTCGCGCCCGGCATCGCGGAAGCGCTGTTTGCTACGGCCTTGGGCTTGCTCGCGGCAATCCCGGCCGTCGTCTTCTACAACAAGTTTGCCGCTGATTCCTCACGGTTGGGTCAGCGGCTGGAAGCGTTCGCGGACGAGTTCTCGGCGATCGTATCGCGCCAGATCGATGTTCGCGCCCCGCAGAATGTCTAGTGTGATGATCGAGAAATTCGCCATATCAAGCAGCGAGGTGGCGAGCGAATTTCTCGATCTGAATCATGCTGGCAAGTCTAGGTTTCTAGTGTTTTTTTGATTCCGAAGTTCGCTCGGGACACTGGCGGACGGAGAGCGGGAGATGGGCGCATCCATTAAGACAGGCGGTGGCGGCGGTGGCCGGCGTCGGCGCGGTGGGCGCGGCCGCGCACACATGCCGATGAGCGAGATCAACGTCACGCCGTTCGTCGATGTGATGCTCGTGCTGCTCATCATCTTCATGGTGGCCGCGCCGCTCCTCACCGCCGGTGTGCCGCTTGAGCTGCCCCAGGCCAAGGGCAAGGCGCTGGATGCCCAGCAGCGGGAGCCGGTCGTCGTATCGGTCACCAAGGACGGGAAGATCTTTCTCGGCCAGGAGGACAAGACGTCGTTGTCGCTGGATGAGCTGGTGTCGAAGCTTCAAGCCATGGCCGAGGCACGCGGGTCCAGGGACGATACCATCTTCCTGCGTGGAGACACCCTGGCTCATCACGGCCTGGTGACCCAGGTGCTGGCCCGCATCAAGCTGGGCGGGTTCAACAAGGTCTCCATCGTGATCGAGGGTGAACCGGGAGGTTGAAGGGACCCGTGCGCCTGGCGCTGCCAGTCTCGTTCCTGCTGCACGCCGCGATTCTCGTCTGGGCGCTGGTGTCGTTCGCGGCGACGAAGCCGCTCAAGCCGGCCGAGCCGGAACCGGTCGAGGTTGCCATCATCACCGAGGATGGACTGACGCGGCTGCGCCAGGGAGACCGCAGCTCCAAGCTTCTGGAAGCCAAGGAAGCGCCCCCGGCGCCCGAAAGCGATCAGAAGAAACCGGTCAAGCAGCCCAAGCTGCCGGAGCCCGCCGCGCCTCCACCGCCGCCGCCCGAGCAGGCCGAGAGCCCGCCTCCGCCGCCACCTGAGCCCGCCAAGACCGAGCCGCCGCCCAAGGACCCGATCGCCGAAAAGCTCGCCATGCTGCCGCCGGAGCCGAAGGGACCGACGCCCGAGGAGCTGGCGAAGAAGGAAGCGGAGCGCAAGGAGGCCGAGCGCAAGGAAGCCGAAGCCAGGGCGAAGGAGGAAGAAGAGAAGAAACGCAAGGCGGCGGAAGCGAAGAAGCTGGAAGAGAAGAAGCGCCGCGAAGAAGAACGCAAACGGAAGTTGCTTGCCAAGAAGAAGCTTGAGGCGAAGCGGCGGGCGGAGCTGAAGCGCAAGCGTGAGGCCGAGGAGAAGCGCCGCAAGAAGGAAGACGACTTCTTTTCCGCCATGCAGAAGGCGCTGAAGGACAATGATCCGACCCGTAAGGCCGCGCCGACCGGAGGAGCGCATGTCGCCTCCAACGCCAAGCACCGCGGTCCGACGGCAGGTGCGCCGGAAGGCGCCGACACCCGTCTCACCGCGAGCCAGAGCGCGATGCTTGGATTGCTGATCAAGAATGCCGTCAAGGACTGCTGGAACATCAACTCAGGTGCTCAGGGCGTCGAGAAGATCGAGGTCAAGCTCGTGGTGCGCCTGCGGCCGGACGGCTCGCTCGCGCAGCCCCCGACCGTCTATAATTCGATGCCGGGCCCGCTGTTTGCCGATACCGCCAACAGCGCCATCCGTGCGGTGATTCAATGCGCGCGCGAGAACCGGTTCCAGTTTCCGCCGGAACTCTACAAGGGCGGCTGGGACCAGGCGATTTGGACTTTCGACCCCAGCAAAATGTTCTAGTGTCCCCGATTCTAAGGTTCGCCATGCCTCGATGGGGCTGTTTCGAGCCAACTCCGGCCTCAAAAGGGGCACTGGAATCATAAAGTTGCTACTGTGATTCAGATCGAGACGTTCGCTCGATGCCGGTCCGCGAAGCGTGTCGAATTCCTCGAT
Organism: Hyphomicrobiaceae bacterium; assembly: GCA_050186055.1. Taxonomy (GTDB): domain Bacteria; phylum Pseudomonadota; class Alphaproteobacteria; order Rhizobiales; family Hyphomicrobiaceae; genus CAMDPA01. Next base: position 17,538 of record JBFWYV010000078.1, read on the forward strand.
CGGCACGCCGGGTGCGTCTTACCAATGTCCGGATTTGCTGTAACAGCACGTCATTCCACCCCATCGTTGCCACAG
>JBFWYV010000079.1:0-17579 GCA_050186055.1 Hyphomicrobiaceae bacterium
ACGCCGCCATCATACGAGCGGCGTTGCGGCTTGCCGTATTTCTCGATCGCCCATTTCGAAAAGTCGACCTCATTGACGTTGATGACGTGATCGGCGCCGAATTTCTTCAGCGCCTGGACTTTCTCCTCGCTCGACGTGCAGGCAATCACCTCGGCTCCGAGCATTTTGGCGATCAGGATGCAACCCGTGCCCACGCCGCCGGAAGCACCGAGGATCATGACCTTGTCGCCGGCTTTGATCGTGTTGTGCGTGATGATCATCCGGTGCGCCGTGCCATAGGCGACAGGCAGCGAGGCCGCATCCTCAAAGCTCACCTTGTCGGGCATCCTGATCAACTGCTCGGCGGAGACGAGGCAATATTCCGCCATGCCGCCGTCCAGCATCTCACCCATCAGACCTTTCTTCTTGTTGAGCGGATTGACGAGGACGCGGTCGCCGGCTTTCCAGCCGGTGACGCCCTCGCCGACCTCCGTGATCTCTCCCGCCATGTCGAGCCCGATGATCACGGGCAGCGGCACCTTGATGCCGGGCATGCCCTTGACCGTGAACACATCGTGATAATTGAACGACGATGCGCCGACGCGGATTACGACATGCCCCGGTTGCGTGGCAGGCACCGGGTAATCGGACACGACCTCCAGATTGTCGATGTCCCCGTGCTGCCTCAGCACCAGCGCCTTCATCGTCTTCGCCACGGTCTCGCTCCTTGTTCCATCATACCGGCACCCTGCAGCGTCGCCCGCCGGATCGGCCGGATTTACGTCCGTTGGGCATTGCCTACCGAGCGCCTCCGGTCAAGCCCCCCGACACATCCGACGGGATCGACAGGAGGTCACACACCTGCCGCTAATCATTCTGTGGCGCCTTCCTGGGCAATCTACGTCCATGTTTCGCGCTCCCCGTCACGTCGACCGATCAATCGAGTGCGGACGAGAGGAGGATCGCATAGTTTTGGCCCTGCCCCTTCCACCCCCACTCCACCTGCCATAAGGTGCCCTCTTGCCACTTTGGAGAGCCTGTAGATGCACGAGACGTTCCGCCAATTCCTCGACCGCCTGCGCGAGCACAACGAGCTGATCGATTTCAAGCAGCCGGTCGACATCCGCCACATCGCCACGCTTGTCGATCAATCGCCCAAGGCACTGATGTTCCACGATGTGATCGGCTACGACTCCCCCGTTGTCTCAGGCATCATCCGCACCCGCGAACGCGCCATGCTCGGTCTCGGCTGCGAAACCTACCGTGAGATCGAGGACAAGCTCAAGCAGGGCATGGAGAACCCGATCCCTCCCAAACGCGTCAATTCCTCTCCGACGCATGAAATCGTGATGGAGGGCGATGCGGTCGATCTCTACAAGCTGCCGATTCCGATGTCGTCGATCTACGACGGCGGCCCGATGATCACCGCCGGCGTCGTCATCGCCCGCGATCCCGAGCTCGGCATGAACTCCGGCATCTACCGCTTCATCGTCAAGGAAAAGAACCTGACGGGCATCGACATCGTCACCCCCAACAACATGCGCCTGTTTGCGCAGCGGGCGCTGGAGCGCAAAGAGCCGCTCCCGATCTCGATCTCCATCGGCGTACATCCGATCGAAATCACCGGATCGGGCTACCGCGCGCCCCTGGGTCAGGACGAGATGGCGATTGCCGGCGGCATCCGCGGCTTGCCCGTCGAGCTCGCCCCCTGCAAGACCATCGATATGCCCTACATCGCCGATGCGGAAGTCGTGCTCGAAGCCGAGATCCTGCCCACCGGCTGGACCTGGCCGGAGGGACGCTTCGGCGAGTTCACGCGGCTGATGGGCGGCCTGCACTGGAACCCGCTGGTGCGCATCAAGGCGATCTGCATGCGCAAGGACGCTATTTACTACAATCTGCACATGCCGTGGGAAAACACCTGGCTCGCGGCCCCGACCCGCTATGCCGCCATCCGTCAGGCGCTCAAGACCGCGGGCATTACCGTCAAGGACATCAATGTCACCCTCGGCGGCTGTGCGTTCTGGCACGCCATCATCTCCATCAAGAAGCAGCCGGGCGAGGCCAAGAATGCGCTGATTGCAGCGCTCTCGGTGATGGACCTGAAGCACGTGGTCGTCGTCGACGACGACATCGATATCTACGATCCGACCGACGTCGAATGGGCGATCGCCACTCGCGTGCAGGGCGACAAGGACATCATCGTCATCCCCAACTCGCGCGCCAAGCCGCTCGACCCGAGCCTCCCGCAGGGCGCCGGCATCGTTCCGACCGGTGCCAAGGTCGGCATCGATGCCACGATCCCGGAAGGAATTCCGAAGGAGCACTACGAACGCATCACCTACGCTTATGCCGACACGGCCAAGGTGGACGACTACGAGAAGGGCAAGACGGACAAGACCGGCAAGTCTGCCGACGCCGCGGCAATCGAGGCGCTGGCGACGGAGATCCTGGCCGAGATCGAGAAACAGCCGCTCTATTACACCGAGATCGCGGAGCGCTTCGCCTCGTTCCAGTTCCGCAGCGTCGCAGAAGCGCTCGGCTACCTCCACAAGACCGAGAAGCTTTGGCAGGACCCGCGCGGACGCATGTGCGTGCGCCGATCGAAGTTCGCCGCCAAGCTGCCGGTGAAGTAGATCCGTTCCGCCGTTCCCCGTCGCAGTCCGACGGCGGGGAACGGCTCAATCCGTGAATCCCGCACAACAAGCCGGGAATGGTCCGATGGCCGATCCAGCCCTTCGCCAAGCCCTCGAAGCCAGACCGCGCAAGCTGATCATCGCGCCGGGCGTATTCGATGGCATCTCGGCGTTGATCGCCGATCGCATGGGGTTCAAGGCCCTCTATGTCACCGGCTACGGCACGGTTTCCTCCGCGCTCGGATTGCCGGATGCGGGCCTTGCCACCTACCGCGATATGGTCGAACGCGTCGGCCTCATCGCAGCCCGCACCAGGACGCCCATTATCGCCGATGCGGATACCGGCTACGGCGGGCTGCTCAACGTGCGCCACACCGTGCGCGGCTACGAGGCAGCGGGCGTCACCGCAATCCAGCTCGAGGACCAGGAATTTCCCAAGAAGTGCGGGCACACGCCGAACCGCCGCGTGATCCCGGCCGAGGATATGGTGCAGAAGATCAAGGTCGCCTGCGACTCGCGCTCGAGCCGGAACGTGCTGATCATCGCCCGCACCGACGCCCGCGCCGGGCTGGGCTTCGATGAAGCGCTGCGGCGCATGGAAGCTTATGACAAAGCCGGCGCCGATATCCTCTTTATCGAGGCCCCGGAAACCGAGGACGAGCTTGCCGCCATCGCCCGGCATTTCGACAAGCCCTTGCTGGCCAACATGGTCACCGGCGGCAAGACCCCGGTGCTCCCCGCGGAAAAGCTGCAGGAGCTCGGCTACGCGATCTCGATCTATCCGGCTGCCGGCTTTCTGGCTGCCGGCGCCGCCATGCACGCATCCTATCAGGAGCTTCTCGACCACGGCATCAACAGCGGCGCCGTTCCCATGATGGGCTTCACCGAGTTCAGCGAGATGATCGGCTTCCCGGATGTCTGGGAGTTCGAGAAGCGGTACGGGGTAGGCGAATAGTCGCCACACGTATCAAACCGCCCGCACTCCCCAAACCAGTTCACAGTCCCTCGACCGCCATCAGATGCCCGTCCGACGCCGCCTTGCGCAGATCGAGCAACGGCGCGTAATCGCTGGAATTGTACCAGGCCTGCAGCTTTGCCATGTCGGGGAACTCGATGATGACGACACGGCCTGCTGTAACATCGCCTTCCAACGTCTTCGATGCGCCGCCCCGAGCCAGGAACTTGCCGCCGAACTTGTCCGACGTGGCAGCCACGCCCTTCTTGTACTCCTCGTATTTCGCCGGGTCTTTGACCTGAATGTTCGCGATCAGATACGCCGCCATACTATCCTCCTCTTGCCAGACCTCGTTGACCGCCGATGCCACTCCGGTCCGCCACCGACGAAATCGGGTCAACCCTAAAGCGCAACGGCGCCTCGCGCCATCGCGGCAATGCCCGTACGACTGACTTCCACCAGACCGAGCTCGGTCATGATCTTGATGAACCGCTCGATCTCCGGCGACGGCCCCGTCAGCTCGAAAACGAAATGCTCGGTCGAGGCATCGATCACCTCCGCACCATAGATCTCCGCCAGCCGCAGCGATTCGATGCGCTTCTCGCCTCTGCCTGACACTTTGATCAGGGCAAGCTCGCGCTCCAGCGATTCACCCGCAATGGTCAGGTCGGCAACCCGGTGCACCGGCACCATGCGCTCGAGCTGCGCCTTGATCTGCTCGATCACGGCCGGCGTGCCGCGCGTGATGATCGTGATGCGGGAGAGGTGTCTCTCGTGCTCGGTCTCCGTCACGGTGAGCGAGTCGATGTTATAGCCGCGCCCCGAGAACAGACCGATCACCCGGGCCAGCACGCCGGGCTCGTTGTCGACGATAACCGCAAGCGTGCGCGTGACGATCTCCTGGTTGTTGATCGGGTCGGGGTAATGGGATTGGCGCTGTGTTTGCGGCATGGAATGCGTCCTTGTCGTCTTGCTCAGTTCGTCGCCTGCGCCGCTGACGTCTGCGGATCGAGGCAGCATTGGAAGGTAACCGGATCTAAGGCCTTGCGAATTCTTCCACGGCGACATGGCCCGCTTCGTAGTGCGGCAGATCCCACGCACGAGGCTCCGCCAGCCCATCGCGCCGCCACGCGATCAATGCCGGCAGCGCCAATATCGCATCCATATACGCGCGGGTATCTGTCGAAACCGGCACTTGATACGTGTCGAACCTCGTGACGACCGGCGTGAACATCGCATCGACCGCGCAGAACGATCCGTACAGGAACGGGCCGTCCGCCGCGAAGCGCACACGCGCCTCCCGCCACAGGCTCTCGACCCGCGCAACGTTGGCCGCCGCCTCCGAACCCAGCTCCGGCAAGACGAAGCGCTTCGACAGGTTCATCGGCAGCGCCGCACGCAATGGCTGAAAGCCGGCATGCATCTCGCTGGCTGCCGCGCGGGCATGAGCGCGCGCACGGACATCGGAAGGCCACACGCCTTTGTCCGGGAAACGCTCTGCCAGATACTCCATGATGGCGAGGCTTTCCCACACCACTACGTCGCCATCGACCAAGCATGGCACCTTGCCGCTGGGCGAGCGAGCCAGGATCTTCTCCTTGCTCCCCTCCTTGAACAGAGGAACCACCTCCTCGCTGAATTCGATCCCGACCACCTTCATCAGCAGCCAGGGTCTCATCGACCACGAGGAATAAAGCTTGTTACCCAGAATGAGGCGCATGAAGTCAACCGATTTCAACACCACGATGATTTGATCAATCAAGGAGTGAGCGAAACGCGAACTGAACTCACCTCAGTAGTCCCTGCACGCTGAGGTCCTCGTCCAAGTCCGGCCAATGGATACCCTCGCCATCGCCGAGCAGCTCGTAGTTTCGAAGTTCTTCCGCTGATGCCTTTGCCAGGCACGGGAACCATATGATTGGCACGCAGATACGCCGCCCATCCGCAAGGGCGACGATCATCTCGCTCTCCGAGAACGATACGTCCGTCGCCAAGGCGGCGGTCTCAATCGCCGCGGTAGTCATTCCAGGCCTCCAACATGAGCTCCGAGTTGTCCTCGATGTGCTGCAGAATCGCATTCAGCTCGTGCGCCGAAAAGTATTTGGATTTCGCCAAGGCGATCGGCTCCAACCAAAACTTGGCCAACGCCCGGTCTCTGCAGACGTGAATGTGTGCCGGTTCACCGCGCTCGTTGCTATAGAAGAAAAACCGATAGGGACCGATACGCATCGCAGTCGGCATGGCAAACCCCAGCTATTATGACCGAAGTCACACGAGCGCTTTGCCTTCCTTGCTGATCGCAGTCGCAACGACCTCGTCGGGCACATCCTCGCCCATCAGCATCTCGTTATGCGCCTTGCCCGACGGTATCATGGGGAAGCAGTTGGCGAGATTGGCCACGCGGCAATCGACGATCACCGGTCCCTTGGTCGAGATCATCTCATCGATCACCGAATCGAGGTCGCCCGGCTTCTCGCAGCGCAGCCCGGTGGCCCCATAGGCGTCCGCCAGCTTGACGAAATCCGGCAGCGATTCCGTATAGCTCTCGGAGTACCGGTTGCCGTGCAGGAGCTGCTGCCACTGCCGCACCATGCCCATGTACTGGTTGTTCAGAACAAAGATCTTCACCGGCAACTGGTATTGGACCGCCGTCGACATCTCCTGGATGTTCATCAGGATCGAGGCATCGCCGGCAACGTCGATCACAAGCGACTTGGGATGCGCAATCTGCGCGCCGATCGCCGCAGGCAAACCATAGCCCATGGTGCCGAGTCCCCCTGAGGTCAGCCACCGGTTGGGATTCTCGAACCTGTAGAATTGTGCCGCCCACATCTGGTGCTGACCGACCTCGGTCGTGATGAATACGTCACGATCCTTCGTCTTCTCGTAGAGCCGCTCGATGGCGTACTGCGGCATGATGAACTCCGTCGAGTTCTTGTAGGCGAGCGATCGCCGCGCCCGCCACCCATCGATCTGCTTCCACCAGCTCTTCAGGGAGCTGCGGTCGATCTGCGGCACCTTCTCCCGCCACACCCTGAGCAGGTCCTCCAGCACATAGGCGGCATCGCCGACGACGCCGAGGTCCGCGTGCACGTTCTTGTTGATCGACGAGGGATCGATGTCGATGTGGATGCGCTTCGAGCCCGGCGAGAATGCATCCAGCCGGCCCGTGATGCGGTCATCGAACCGCGCGCCGATGGCAATCATCACGTCGCAGTCATGCATCGCCATGTTGGCTTCGTAGGTGCCGTGCATGCCGAGCATGCCGAGCCACTGCTTGTCCGACGCCGGATAGGCGCCGAGTCCCATCAGCGTGGACGTGATCGGATAGCCGGTGAGGCGCACCATCTCGCGCAGAAGCTGGCTCGCCTTCGGCCCCGAGTTGATGATGCCGCCGCCCGTATAGAACACCGGGCGCCTGGCCTCGGACATCAATTCCACCGCCTCCCGCACGCCTGCGAGTTGCGGCTTGAGCCGCGGCTTGTACGTCTTGTGCTGGATGTTCGACGGACCGACGTAGTTGCCGGTGGCAAACTGCACGTCCTTTGGAATATCGACGACGACCGGGCCCGGACGGCCGGTCTTTGCGACATAGAACGCCTCGTGCAGGATGCGCGCGAGATCGTCGATGCTCTTCACCAGATAATTGTGCTTCGTGCACGAGCGCGTGATCCCGACGGTATCGCACTCCTGAAACGCGTCGGAGCCGATCAGATGTGTCGGCACCTGCCCGGTGAAACAGACCACGGGAATCGAATCGCACAGCGCATCGGTGAGCCCCGTCACCGCATTGGTCGCACCGGGCCCTGAGGTGACGAGCACCACGCCCACCTTACCGGTTGAGCGCGCATAGCCTTCCGCCGCATGTACCGCACCGCCTTCCTGGCGGACGAGCACGTGCTTCACCTTCTCCTGCTGGAACAGCTCGTCATAGATCGGCAGCACCGCCCCGCCGGGGTAACCGAACACGAACTCGACGCCCTGGTCGGCCATCGCTTTGATCACCATCTCCGCGCCGGTCATGCTGCGGGCCATAGCTGTACTCCATCGAAAATTGCGGCCGCGTGCGCACGGGCGGGCGGCGGGACTTCGCGTCCGGAACTCGAACAACTTCCTCCACATAATGCTAACGATATATTAACGCAAAGTCCTTCTGCATTATTCTTTCCATTTCTTGCAAAGAAAGCATGTTCCATGAAATCATATGTCGTCGTAGCCAGGTAAGCTGCCGCTTCACGTAGTGCCGCGTATCGAGTTTTGCCCGCTCGGCGGCTGCATCGAGCGCCAGCGTCCCCTCCACGACTTCCAGCAGCGGACGCACACCCAATGCCCGCATCACGGGCAGGTCCCGCGACAGACGACGGCTGGCCAGCGAACGGGCCTCCTCCACGGCGCCGGCGCCTATCATCGCATCGAACCGCCGATCGGCGCGCGCCATCACCTCGTCCCGCGAAAGGGCGGCGACCAGCCCGAGATACTCCCCTTCCCCGAGGACAGGCTGTCCCGGCTCGCGCTGCCATGACGCAAGCCCCCGCCCGGTCGCATCCAACACTTCGAGCGCTCGCGCCAGCCGCTGCGGGTCACTCGGCCGCAACCCTGCCGCAGTGTCCGGATCGCGGCTCCTCAGTTCGGCATGCAGCGTCTCCGGGCCGAGCACCTGCGCCTCCTTGCGGCGACGCTGACGGATCTCGTCGGGGATCGGCGGAACCGGCGACAGGCCATGCAGCAGCGCTCTGAAGTAGAGACCCGTACCCCCGACGACGATCGGAACGCGGCCGGCACCTCTCGCAGCAGCGATCTCGCGCGCCGCCTCGTCAATAAAACGCGCCGCCGAATAGGCCTCGCTGCCGCCCACGTGCCCATAGAGCCTGTGCGGGACGCGCGCCTCGTCCTCCGGCGTCGGCCGCGCGGTCAGAATACGTAAATCCCCGTAAACCTGTGCGCTGTCGGCGTTGATGACGACACCGCCCAGCCCCTCGGCCAAGGCCAGCGCCAACGCCGACTTGCCCGATGCCGTCGGACCTGCAATGAGGATAACTCGATGCGTGTTCATCTCCGACCCGGCTATACCACGGCGCGCGGCACGCATGCCCACCGAGAGTACCCTTGATGCCGACCTATGCCCTTGTCCTCACCAGTCCGCCCCGCAGTCCTTCGCTGAGCGATCTGGTGGCGGAGCGCGCGCTGAGGCAGATTCCAGCGTCCCAGCATGTCCAGAACCGGTGGCTCGCGCCCCGGGAAGCCTGGGAGGCGATTTTCGAGACCGGAGACCCGGCGACCGCGGCCCGGATTCGGTCCGAAGTTTCATTCGATTTGAAGGGATTGACCGTCGACGTCAACGTGGTGCCCGCGGACCGGAGCACAAGACCTGCCCGGCTCCTGATCGCCGACATGGAATCGACCATCATCGTCCAGGAATGTCTCGACGAGCTTGCCGACTTCGTCGGTCTTCGCCAGCGCATCTCCGATATCACCGCCCGCGCCATGCGTGGCGACCTGGATTTCGAGGGCGCGATCAAGGAGCGGGTGTCCCTGTTGCAGGGGCTGGACGCCGGCAGCCTCGACAAGGTGTATGACGAGCGGGTCACGCTGATGCCCGGCGCGGAGCAGCTTGTCCAGACGATGAAAAGCCACGGCGCGTACTGTGCCTTGGTGTCTGGCGGCTTCACATTCTTCACCGACAAGGTGGCGGCGCGCCTCGGCTTTGACTGGAGCCAGGCCAACCGGCTCGAAATCGCTGCCGGCAAAATCACCGGCCGGGTGCTGCCGCCGATCCTGGGCCGTGCAGCAAAGCTCGAAGCTCTCGAGCGGTGTTGCGAAAGGCTTGCAATACAGCGCGCGGCGGCGATGGCCGTCGGAGACGGCGCCAACGACCTCGCCATGATCAAGGCTGCAGGATGCGGCGTGGCATTCAGAGCCAAGCCCGTAGTGGCCGCCGAGGCGGCTGCAACGGTCCGTTACGGGGACCTGACCGCGCTTCTCTACCTGCAGGGCTATGCAAAGGACATGTTTGCAGCATAGTCTTCCGTGTCCGGAGCGCTTGCGGCCGCCGGCATATCGCGACGCACGCGAACGCCCCCAGCGTCGTGGAACCGGCCTCCGTCCGCCACGCACCAAAATTTCATCCGGATTTGTCGCCTCAAGTTCTTGACGTGGCCCAGTGTCCGACGCATTTCGGCTTGGGAGCACGTTCGACGATCGGAGCAGCGGAACGCAATGCTATGACGGTTCTCGACAGGATCCTGGACTGGACAGGCCGTAGGATCGCGAAAAAGTTACGGAACGAGAAACCCGGCGAGGAACCCTATCTGCCGACCGAGCCGGAGTCGCTGAGGCGTACGCTGCGTCCCGCCGACGTGCTGCTGATCTCGTCCAACAGCCTTCTATCCGCCGGCATCAAATACCTGACGCAATCGACCTGGGCCCACGCCGCGCTTTACGTCGGCGATGCGCTCGGCCCTCCGCCGGACGGCGGCGAACCGCACGTGCTGATCGAGGTGATCGTCGGAGATGGGTGCATTTCGATCCCTCTGTCGAAGTACGAAAACTTCAGCACGCGCATTTGCCGGCCCATCGGACTGACCGAGCAGGACCGTGAGGATATCATTCAATTCATGATCGAGCGCATCGGCACGCAATACGACATGCGCAACATACTCGATCTCGCGCGCTACCTGTTCCCCACGCCGCCCGTTCCGTCGCGATGGCGCCGGCGAATGTTTTCGCTCGGCTCCGGCGAGCAGACGCGCGCGATCTGCTCTGCGATGTTTGCCCAGGCATTCGGAGTGGTGCGCGATCCCTTTCTGCCGCGCGTCGAGCGCGTCACCGCGCAGCGGCACGGCATCAGCCGACACCGCCGCCGGGAGATTTTGCACATCAGACATCACAGCCTCTACGCGCCCGTCGACTTCGACCTGTCGCCCTACTTCAAGATCATTAAGCCGACGATCGAGGAAGGCTTCAATTACAAGGGATTGACCTGGGCGCCAGAAGACACGGACGCGGACAACGAAACCGCAACGAAAGAAAGGCCGGCGACGCCCCCTACGCTGCCAGGGCCATCAGACGAACCGGCCCGCCCGTAGCGCCCTTGATCTTCGGAGCCCCCACGATGAGCGTCGCGCCCAGTGGTGGCAACTGCGACAGGTTCGCGACGTTCTCCAGCCCCCAGCGCCCGGCCGGCAGCCAGCTATAATGGGTCCTGAAATCTTTCGATGCCCCGTGATCGAGCGAAAGGGTGTCGACTGCAATGCCTGCGACCCGCCGCTCGGTAAGCAGCAGCATGGTCGCATCAGGATGAAACCCCGGGAAATGCATGGTCCCCGAATTGTCCCTTCCGGCGAAGCGGTCCGTGCCCAGGTGCATCTCCCAGCCGGAGTACATTGCAACACAGCCATTGTCGGGCAGCCGGCCATGCTGCTTTTCCCACGCGACAATGTCCGAGGCGGTGAGCTGGTAGTCCGCGTCCTTGCCGGCCTTGGCCGAGACATCGATTACCGCCAACGGCACGACCAGCGTTTCCACAGGCAGCTCGGCGGGGCCTACCCCCTTCTCCGAGAAATGGATCGGCGCATCGATATGCGTCCCCGAATGCTCCTGCACCGTCCACTGCATCATATTGTAGCGGCTTTTGGCGTACTGGGCGGTTGGACGAAGCGCTATTCCGGGCTTGCCGTCGAATGTCGGAAACTCGGGCGTCAACGTATGCGTCAGATCGAAGACACGCCGGGCATCGATGGAATGGCTGACCGCCTGCTGCGCTTGTGCCGAACTGCCGGAAACGGCCGTCGCCGCTGCGACTCCGGCGACCAGACCGCTAGCCTGGACAAGCAGGCCGCGGCGATCGATTGCACGAGCCAGATACTCGATGCAGCCGGGCGCACACATGACAAACCTCCAATCCGCACGCGACGCTGCCGGCGTCATGCGCCACAATCAAAACCGACACCATCGGCTGTCGGCACCATAGCCTAGAACAGCGACCCTTGGCTTCCGCCGGGATCTCGCGAACGCTTTGGAGCCGTCTGGAGTTTCTCGCCTTGAGATTCCCGCGTCTCGCCAGACGATTCACCCGTGCGGCCGGACTTGCCGCCGTCCGTCACCACAGCAGAGAAGCTTCCGTCAGCGACCTCGATGCTGAGCGCCGCGCCCGACTGCACCTGACCGGTGGAGCGGATACTGGCGCCGCTCGCATCGCGCACGAGCGCAAACCCACGCCGCAGCACGCTCTGATAGCTCAGAGACCGCAACAGTCCTGCAGCACTCTCCAGCAGATGGCGCTGCCGGCCGATACGATGGGCGAGCGCACGCCCGGCCCGGTCGTGCAGGTTCTGGAGCCGCTCGTCGCAACGCTCGATCCGCCCGCGAATGACCTCCGGGATCAACCGCCCGGCCGTCCGTTCGAACCGCGCGCGCCGGGCTCCGGTCAGGCGTGCAAGGGCATCCGCGCTGCGCCGATGCAAGGCCTCCAGCCGATCGCCCGATTGCTGGAGACGGATCGACAGCAACCGCGGATGCAGGCGGGAAGCAAGCCGGGCATGGCGCACCCCATGCGCACGCGTATTGGCCAGCAGCGCCCGGCCGAGCCGCCGATCCGTGGCATCGAAACGTTGCCGCGGCAGGGCGACCAGGTCCTCCGGACGCGGAAGACCGCGCGCGGCCGCCTTCAAATGCGTGCGCATCCCGTCAACCACGCGACGCACGGCCGTGCGGATTCTGAGAGACAGCTTTTCACCCGTCTCCACCAGCTCCGAATGCTTCGGCACCGCCCATTCAGCCGCCTTGGTCGGCGTCGGCGCGCGCGCATCCGCAACCAGGTCGATCAGCGTCCAGTCTGTCTCATGACCGACGGCAGAGATCAGTGGAATAGCGCTCTCCGCCGCCGCCCGGACGACGATCTCCTCGTTGAAACCCCAAAGGTCCTCCAGGCTTCCGCCGCCGCGCGCGACGATGATCACGTCCGGTCGAGGAACGTTTCCGCCCGCTGCAACCGCGTTGAAGCCACGGATCGCAGCCGCCACTTCCGCGGCGCATGTTTCGCCCTGAACGCGAACCGGCCACACCATCACGTGCATGGGAAAGCGCTCGTTGAACCCGTGCAGCATGTCGCGGATCACAGCACCCGTGGGCGACGTAATGACGCCCACCGCCCGCGGAAGGAACGGAAGCTTTCTCTTGCGCTCCTCGGAGAACAGTCCCTCGGCGGCCAGCTTCTTCTTGCGCTCCTCCAGCACCGCCATCAGTGCACCGGCGCCCGCGGGCTCGAGCATCTCGATCACGATCTGGTACTTGGATGAGCCCGGATAGGTCGTGAGCCGGCCTTGCGCCACGACCTCCATGCCCTCCTCTGGCCTGAAGCGCAGGCGCCCGAAGGTCCCCTTCCAGATCACCGCATCGATCTTGGAACGTTCGTCCTTGAGTGCGAAATAGGCATGCCCCGACGAATGGGGACCGCGGTAACCCGATATCTCTCCACGCACGCGCACGTAGCCGAAGCCGTCCTCCAGCGCCCGCTTGATCGCCGCCGACAGCTCGGAGACGGAGAACTCCGCCACGTTCGAAGCGGACCGCTGCTGTTTCAATAAGGGTTCTGCCACGAATCAGCTCCTGCTCTGTCGCACAGGGGATCTTACAGGAAACTGTCTGGATCAAGGAGATTGGGCGAACGGGCGATGCCGCGGTGCAGAGCCGGTCGGCGCGGGAGAGCCGGAACAGCGACATCACATAAACTTGAGTAAATGTTGCGTTGACTATGGCCGGCCGCTCAACATTACCCTGCTCATTCCGTCAATAGTCAATGCTGCGTTGACATCATGGATACACTCGATCTGATGCGAACGTTCGTCTCCGTGGTGGACGCGCGAAGCTTCACGCTTGCCGGCCAGCGTCTCGGCAAATCCAAGGCTCTGGTCTCCAAGCACATCGGCGACCTCGAGACGCGCCTCGGCACCCGGCTGCTCAACAGAACCACCCGCCGCATCCGCGTGACCGAGATCGGGCAAGCCTATTACGACCGGGTCCGCAACCTCATCGGCGATATTGATTCCCTGGAGGAAGCAGTCAAGGCCGAAGCCGGAGCCCCGCGCGGACGCCTCAAGATCACCGCGCCGCAGGCGTTGGGCGAGATGGAGTTGATGGATCTGCTGACCGGCTTCCGCGCCGCTTATCCCCAGGTCGACCTCGAACTGCTCCTGTCTGATCGCATCATCGATCTCGTCGGCGAGGGCTTCGAGATCGCGATGCGGGTAACGACATTGCAGGACAGCTCGCTGATCGCACGTAAACTATGCGACGTCAGGCTCATGCTGTGCGCATCGCCCGCCTACATCAAGGCCAACGGCATGCCCGGCGCACCGAAGGATGTCGCCAGTCATAAGTGCATCGTCGATACCAACATCCGCTGGCGGGACAACTGGCGCTTCGGCCCGCCAGGACGGGAGACGACGGTGCGGATCAGCCCGGTGCTGACCGTCAACAGCGCCACGGCCGTCCATCACGCGCTGATCGCCGGCGTCGGCGTCGGCTTTATTCCGGAGTTCGCCGTTGCGCGGGACCTCCGCGCCGGTCGCCTGATCAGCCTGCTGGACAACATGACCGTTCAGGGCCTTGGCGTTTATCTCGTCTATCCTTCGCGGCTCCACCTGTCGGCCAAGGTCCGCGCCTTCATCGATTTCACCGCCGACTGGTTCACCCCTCTGCCGCCCTGGCTCAAGAACTGAACGAGGCGCGGACAGACTTACCGCCAGTGCAGAACCGACGTCGCCGGCTCGCCCTTCTCAAATCCTCTTGCGATAAAACGCCCCTCTCGCGCGTCGCTCACCATGGCGAGCCGAGTCAGGGGGTTGAGCAGCGGCGGCACGAGCCAGCCGAACGAGGGATCGAGCTCGATCGCATCGACCTTGCCCATCGCCGCCAGACGGCCGGGGCTGTCAAAGCCCCTGGGCCGCCCTTCCCAGCCCGCGGACTGCCAATGGTTGCTCGCACAGACGATCCCGTCCGACACCCGCGCCTCCTCTTCCGTCCGTTCGATCCGGCAGGTTTGATCCGGTTCGATACCTGCGAGCATGAAGATGGCGGGTGCCGCAATTGCTGCCGTCGTCAGCATCCGTTTCGCCTCGGCGTAGTCGCCGGCCGTCTCGAACACCTGCCGCAGGAGGTGCGCCGGCATCGGGTGCGGCATGCGCCAGACCCGCAGACGGTTGGCGGCCCAGTCCAGCGGATAGAAGCCGCCGCCCAGCCGGCGCATCGGCGCCTGATTGAGAGCCGCCGAGAAGCGTCCCGGCGCCAGTCCCTGCAGCACGCCGGTGAAGCCCGGCCATGTTAGAGCGACGAACGCGCCGGCCGGACCCGAGACATGCGCGGCAATCACATACCGGCCCAATCCCTCCGTCACCCAGTCGAGCGTCCGCGCCAGCCTCGCACCGCGCCTGTCCGGTGACGGACCGAGCCCCACCGTGCAGCCCCACTCGTAGTTGACCGCCAGGAAGTAGGCACCGGGCCGGCCCAGACGCGCCGCGATCGCATCGATCTCCGGCAGATAGGCATTGTTCCGTTTCACGAGCCAGCGCCGTGACACGGCATCCAGTCCGCGCAACGCCCCGCGCGGCACCAGTCGAGTGGCGCAGTCGATCAGCGCATGCGCCCGCGCCTCTTCCGAAATCAGCGTCGCCATCGGAAAATCGGCGCCGGTATAGACCACAGGGATGTCGGGCAAGGGCTTGGATCCGGAGCCGGGAATAGGTTGCATGGCGCCTATTTAAGCGCCGCAGCGACGCTCGACCAGCCGCGCCGTGCCGTCATTTACCCGTCGTTTGTTGACAAGTATCCCGCACCACACTAACTGAGGCGGCTCAAGCCCAGATGGCGGAATTGGTAGACGCACTAGTTTCAGGTACTAGCGCCCACAAGGCGTGGAGGTTCGAGTCCTCTTCTGGGCACCATTCCTGTTTGCGCGCAGCCGTCACACCAACACTGCGCGCGGGAGTTCCGGTTCGAGGAAAGTCCTCTGACCTGTACCATTCCATTGTTTTCTGACGTACGCAGCCGTCGCCGCTGAGTATTCGGTTCCTTGACTTCGAACGACATCATGTCGGGCGGCAGGGCATCCCAAAAGGAGATTCACATGGAAGCTTTGATTGCGCAGATAATCGGCGGCCTTGCAGGAGGCGCAGCGAGTGGCAAGGCTGTCAAGGACGCTGACCTTGGCAATATCGGCAACCTGATTGCAGGCGCACTTGGCGGCCTGGGCGGCGGAACGCTGCTGAATTCCATTCTCGGCCTGGGCGGCGCTGCCGCTGGCGGCATGGACATTGCCGCTCTCGCAGGTCAGTTCGTAGGCGGCGGTGTTGCCGGTGCGATTGTTCAGATCGTCGTCGGCCTGATCATAAATAAGTTCATCAGGAAGGCGTAATCGCTATTCAGCGCAACGGCCCGCCTTGGAGCGGGCCAATCCTTTTGCGGGATCAGGCAACCAGGTTGAATACCAGTTTGGTTCACATTGCCCGGACATGGTTGCGAAGTGCAGGATTCGAAGGCGGGACGCCACTGCCCTCCAGTCGTGCCGCAACGGAGAGCTTGGCGCTCAGCGGTACTGATCCCCTGACGCCAGTCCGGCGATGACCAGCCCAGCCTGGGGCTGGAACATCAACCTCCAATACGCCACAGCCGGCGGCGTCTGCTCCCCGCGCCAGCCCAGATACGTCCTCAGCGACTCCGTGTAGATCGCCCAAAGCGCATGCCGTGCGGGCTCATGGAGGTCGATCCCCCACTTCGTCCGCAGCGGACCATCGATCGGCTCGAAGATCGCCCCCATCTGAACATAGAAGGCGGTCTCGGTCTTCTGGTCCCACGTCCAGCTATGTTGAACCGCCAGTCGCCTCAGCGTGATGTTCGTCATGTCCAGCAGGAACAGCCTCTCGAAGTAGTCGAAGATCATGGCCTGCGGACTGGAGCGGTTCAGTTCGACCGTGGAAAGTTGCTGTGCCTGGGCCGCGATCATGTCCCTGAGGATCTCTGACAGCAGTTCGTGCTTGGAGATCTTGTAGCGGTAGATCAACGCCCTCGACAGACCCGATGCCTCGGCGATGTCCTTGGTCGTGACATTGTGAAACCCCCGCTCCTGGAACAGCTTGAGAGCCACGGCCTTCACGGCCTCCTGGCGCTCCTGCGGGGTCTTACGCGTTTGTCGAGGCATCTAATATCCTGATAAAGCTGGATTTATCCCATAAGTTGACAGTGTATAATTATAACGCTATCCATTATTAGACAATGTCTACTAAAGGGGCGTCCGCATGACAACCAAGACAATCACATTGCTCGGCGATTCGATCTTCGACAACGCGCGCTACGTCGGGGACGAGCCGTGTGTTGCTGATCAAATAGAGGAGGGTTTGACGGACTGGAACGTCGATCTGCGAGCGACGGATGGGGCGCCAGTGCGTGAGGTTCTCACAGATCAGCTACGACAGAAGCCTGAAAACGGCGTCATCGTTCTGAGTGCCGGCGGGAATGATGCACTGAATAGCCTCCACCTTCTGGAGGGCCACACCAACGCTTGGAGCATTGAGTTCTGGCGCGGCTGCTACAGGATCCGGGAGACCTTCCGCAAAGACTATGCGCAGCTTCTCGATACTCTGACGTCATACAACCTGCCTGTCGCCGTCTGCACAATCTACAATCCTGACTATTCGCGCATCGTGGCCGGCAAGATCCTGCAGAAGATGGCCGCGGTAGGCGTGGCCCTGTTCAACGACGTCATCGTCCGTGAAGCGCTGAGACGATCGCTGCACGTCATCGACCTTCGAGACATCTGCACGACCGCGGCAGATTTTGTGAACGTGATCGAACCGTCATCGATCGGCGGCCGGAAGATTGCCGATAAAATTTGCGCATGGGCCGAGAAATCCCAGCGCCATGCCGTCGCGTAACAACACGACCACAGCATCCCTCGGCAAAAACATTCGGTAGGCAGATTAAAATGGGTAAAGGCACCTATCTTGGCGGCAGCACAA
>JBFWYV010000080.1:0-17381 GCA_050186055.1 Hyphomicrobiaceae bacterium
CCGTGGCCTTCCTGGCCGGTGCTTCAGGGCGTCCGGTGCGCTCGGAGACTAAGCTGGTCTCAGCCATTTCTCGATCCTTCCGAAGCCCCAGTAGAAGAACACGCTGACAAGGATCACCGTGACGATGCTGGCGTAGGTTCCGGGCGCATCGAAGCGGAAATACATTTCCGAGACGATACGCCCCAGGCCGCCGAAGTCGATCAGATATTCAAGGGCGACGATGTTCACCAGGGTGTACATGACGCCGATCTTGATGCCTGTGAAAATGGTCGGAACAGCCGACGGAAGCTGGATCTTCCAGAATAGCTCGTTGGGCGAGATATTGAAGCTTCGGCCGACATTCAAAAGTGTCTTGGGAACTCCAAGCAACCCCTGCCGGGTCTGGATGATGACGGGGATCGAGCCCGGAATGAAGCCCATCAAAATCAACGTCAGATACGTACGTCCGAACATGACGAGGAACAGCGGGTACAGCAGCACTGTGGGTGCTGCGAACGCCGCTGCCAGCCAGCCTTCGTAGGCGACGCCAAAATTCGTATTGCGGTAGAGGAAGTAGCCGAACGGAATCCCGACGAGCAACGCCAGGCATGTCGCTGCGGCGGTCATTCCAAGCGTGACGAAGAAATTGCCGACGAGATCCATTTCGGCGTTCACGTCGCGGAAGGCGAAAAATGCCGCGGAGGGCCGCGGCACAATCGTATCAGGTATCCATCCCTGGGCGACGACGAACTCGATCACGCCGAAGAATGCGGCAAGCCCGAGCAGGCCGACAAGCACCGGAGATTTGAATACCTTACCCATGGATCGGGCTCTCGCTCCCGCTGAATCGCAACAGGTGATCGATCAGGGCTTGTTGCCCATCAGGTGAACCATCTCCTTCAACTGAGCAGGCGTGAGCAGCTTCTTGATCTTCTTGGTATCGAAGGCAATCTGGTTGTTGACGTCGAGTTTCGCGACCGGATCGAACGTCGTCCACTCGTAGGGGATCTGCTTAACGACGACCTTGACCTGATCATAGTTCAGCTTCCAGCGCTTGGCCCAGGACCTGATCCGGCTATCGTCGGTGTAGGTCACCTTGAGCGCTTCAGCCATTGCCTGCATGAAGCGCTTGGCGACGTCGCGGTTCTTCTCCAGCCAGTTGGCGTTGGCAGCGATCACGCGGATCGTCACGCCATTGAGCTGTGCAGCCTCGGTCCCCGTGCCGATGATGCGCGCCTTGTTTTCGCTGAACAGGTCCTGGTTGAGCGGATAGGTCCCCCAGCCGGTGGCGACCTGGCCGGACATGAGCTGGGTGCGCGCCGCAGCGGGCCCTCCGACGGATACTTTCTTCGCCTTGATGCCGAGTGCCTTGATGAGGGCGATGGACGCCAGGTCGGTCGTCGAGCCGGGCCGCGAGTAGGCGAGGCCGTCGCTCTCTTTCAAGTCCTTGAACGACTTGATCGGGCTGTCGGCCTTGACGTACCAGTAGAGATCGCCAACGCCGCGGATGTTGCTGCCCAAAACGCGGACAGGTGCGCCGCGGCCGTAAGCGGAAAGCACGCCGAGTGCGCCGTTACCCCACACGATGTCCTGGCTGCCCGTGATGACCGCCTGTAGAGAATCGGCGCCGCCCGAGCCATGAATGATGCTGACATCGAGACCGTGTTTCTTGAAGATGCCCGTTTCGAGAGCCGTGTAGGGCGGCTCGGTCTCGAAGATGACCTTCGTAGAGTTCACCAGCCGAACCTTGTCGAGCGCCAAGGCGGGCGATGCGAGCACGGCAAGGCCCGCCGTTAGAAACATCAATTTCTTCAGCATCTGAGCATTTCTCCCGGTCACTGGTTCGCTAATTGTACGAGGCCACCGAACCGCAGCCGCGTCCGTCGAAGTCCCGTTATCTGGCGGCTATCGCCGCTTCCGCCTCTACCATGCCGCGCGACGCTTCCTCGCGAAGCAATGTCCACAACTTGCCGACGTAGGTCCCGAACTCTGCTGTCGAGACGATCTCCGACGAGCGCGGACGCGGCAGGTCTATCTTGATCGTCTCCTTGATCCGGCCCGGGCGGAACGACATGACCACCACGCGATCGGAGAGCTGCACGGCTTCGGTGATGTTGTGGGTGATCAGCAGCATGGTCTGATTGAGCGTGCTCCAGATGTCGAGCAGCTTGTCGCCCAGCAGAATGCGAGTCTGTTCATCGAGCGCACCGAACGGCTCGTCGAGAAGCATGATGCGCGGCTCGTAGGCCAACGTGCGGGCCACCGCGGTGCGCTGCTTCATGCCGCCGGAAAGCTGTGAGGGGTAGTGATTCTCGAACCCTTCAAGTCCGACCAGACGGATGAAATGGCGTGCCCGCTCCTCGCGCTCGCGCCTGCGCACGCCTTCCAGCTCAAGGGGGAACGCAACGTTTTCGAGCGTCGTGCGCCACGGGAACGTCGATTCTTCCTGGAACACCACGCCTACGTCTTTGTGGGTTCCATTGACGGAGTGGCCGTCGATCAGAACCTGGCCTTGATATTCATCCAGGAGGCCGGCGATGATGCCGAACAACGTCGACTTTCCGCATCCTGAAGGTCCGATCACCGAGACGAATTCACCGTTTGCAACGCTGAGGTCGACGCCATCGAGAGCACGCACCGGCGCAGCGCCGTCGATGTCATACGTCTTGGAGACGCCTTTGATCTCAAGGATCGGTGCCATGCCTCCCAACCTTTGCTGTCGACCGCTCCAGGTGATGCCCGTGCAGTTCCAATTGTTCGTCATTTCATCGGACGATAGTCGAAGCGTGCATTGCCGACAAGCCGTAGTCACCCGCGACAAATGCAGTTTGGTGAAGGATAATCCCGACTGCTGAAGTCGGTGCTACGCCACTCGTGCAGCCGTCCGTATGAGACCGTCGAGCGCTACTGCACCATCGCCATCGGCCAAGGCGAGAACGGGGTTGATGTCGATTTCCACGATTTCAGGGTGCGCTGCCATGATACGGTCGAGGCGGCTGATGATATCTGCGACGGCGGCTACATCCACGGCAGGACGGCCGCGGACGCCGCCCAGAAGCGCCGCGCCTCTGAGCTTGTGCATTTCGGCTATGATCTGCTCTTGTCCAATGCCGGGCGGAAGCAGGCGCACGTCGTGCAATGCTTCGGCCAGGATACCGCCGAGGCCGACAATCAGCACCGGTCCCCAGTCGGGATCGTTGCGAGCCCCGACAATCAGCTCCAGACCCTGCGGCGCCATGCGTTCGACAAGCACGCCATCGAGCTTCAGCCCCGGTCGCGCGTGGGCGATGTTGTCATGCAACCTAGCCCAGCCGTCGGCGAGTTCGCCGACGGAACCGAGGCCGAGGATGACGCCGCCGATGTCGCTCTTGTGAAACAGCTTTTCGGATTGAGCCTTCAGCGCCACCGGGTATCGGATACGTTGAGCGATAGCGCGGGCATCGTCGAGCGTTGCGGCCATGTCTCCAGGCGGGACGGGTATGCCGTAGGCCGCGAGCATCTGCTTGGCTGCGTGCTCGGCGATGATGCCTGGAGGCAGCGCCGGCTCGGGTGGGGTTGCCGGGGCCGTGACCGCATTCCGTTTCTCTCGCGTGCGACCGAGCCGTGTGAATGCGGCCAAGGCTCTCAGCGCACGGTCGGGTGAACGGAAAAACGGAATCCCGAGTGTGCGAAAGCCGGTGATGACGTCAGCAGGAACCTCGACGTCGTCGCCAAGCATGGCGAGAATGACAGGCTTGGGAACGCCCGTGTCCTTCAGCGTGTCGAGGAGCGGCTTTGCCTTGTGCGCGGCTGTTTGCGCACTGGTCAGCATCGGCGCGATCACCACGCTGCCGTAGCGATCGTCGGTGAGGAGCGGCGTGAGAGCCTTGCGGTAGAGGCCCGGGTCAACAAGCGGCTGAGCGGTCAAGTCGACGGGATTTGTGGCCAGAATCAATCCCGGCGCCAGGGTTTCCAGTACCTCCCGCGTGGCTCCCTCGGGCATGGGCAGCTCCAGGCCAACAGTTTCGGCCTGATCAAGCGCCAAGGCTTTGAAGGCGCCCGATTCGCCGAGCACGATGGGGCCTTTCGACGGTACTTCCCGGCACCGCACCAGGAGCTCGGCGACGTCGACCAGCTCCTCCATCGTATCGACAGCGGCGACACCGGCATGCTCGACGAGGGTGCGCATGACCTCATAATTGCGGGTCATGGCGCCGGTGTGCGTCAATGCAGATTCGCGGGCGGCCTGGCTGCGGCCCGGATGGAGCAGCACGATCGGCTTGCCGGCTGCACGTGCCGCGTCCACGAGTTGAAGAAAGCGACGCGGCTGGCGGAACTGCTCCACAATCAGCGCGATCGCTTTCACCGCGGGGTCGTCGATCATGAATGCGAGGAAGTCCTCGACGCCGCTTACGACTTCGTTGCCGGTCGAGACCGTGTAGGAGATGTCGAGATCGTGGGCGTGCAGCGCGGCGCGGACGACAGACGCCATGGCGCCCGATTGGGAGATGACGGCGAGCGCCGGGCCGTTTGGACGGCGGATCTCGGCGACGCTGAACGACAGCGAGATGCCGTCGACGAAGTTGATATGACCAAGGCAGTTCGGGCCGGCTGCTGCCATGCCGGCGTTGCGCGCAATCGAAGCCAGTTCGGCCTGCCGCTGCCGGCCGCCCTCTCCGGCTTCGGCAAAGCCGGCAGAGAAGATGATGACGCTACCGACGCCACTGGCGGCACAACCGCGAACAGCTTCGGTTACGGCGGAGGTCGGAATCGCCAGGATTGCGCAGTCGATGCCTTTCGGCAGCGCAGCGGTCGAGGTGACGGCGCGACGGCCGGCAATCTCGGCTGCTGAGGGATGGACGAGATGGACGTCGCCTTTGAACCCGAAGCGCTCCAGGTTGGCGAGCACGGTGCCTCCCAGCGATCCGCCTTTTTGCGAGATGCCGGCAATGGCGATGGAGCGCGGCTTAAGCATGCGCTCGATGGGGTTCCTCGGGCCTGGCTGTTCCGCACCCATTCTCGTTCTCTGGTCTGCTTGCACGCCGGTGACTCTAGTGACGTATGCGCTGCCGCGCCAGCGCGACTGCTCGGCGCGCGTTCTCCTACGGCTGGGACCCGCGTGGGGCGTGTTGCCGTAAATCGAAATAATGCCGTTCTTTCAATAATTCTGCCGATGAGGCTTTACGCGGCAGATCAAATGTTTTCCGGCTCTGTTGACGACGGGCTGCTCACGGTGTGTTACTGATTGTTGCGACCCGTGAGTGCCTGACCTGTAGACGGGCTGTTAACTGTGACTGAAGAGCAACAAAAAGGCGGTGCCCGTGCCTCTATTGGGACACAAACGGATCGCACGATGACGGCTCGATGAACGTGGAGTGCGCAGCCCTGCCCTATGTTTGCGGGCTGCGGTCATATCCATCCAATCCGTCGGTGTGGCCGGCTGCGGGTATTGCGGCCGTGCCGCGGTATGGCGAGTGTTGAGAGGCCTGCGCGACCCTGGCGGCTGGAGAGCGCATGGTGAGCGGTACTCGGTTGGTGGCAGGAGGTACGGCGGTGCATTGACGTTTGCGGGCAAACGGTCCTGTACGGCGCGTAGTGGAGTTCAAGGTCAGGCATAGCGGGGTGCCGATACGGTAATGAGCAACAGGTCGATGGATAAATCGAAGCTGCCCAGCCGTCATGTGACGGAGGGGCCATCGCGGGCGCCGCATCGCTCGTACTACTATGCGATGGGTCTCAACGAAGAGCAGATCCACCGCCCGCTGGTCGGCGTCGTCAGCACCTGGAACGAGGCCGCGCCGTGCAACATCGCGCTGATGCGGCAAGCCCAGTCGGCCAAGGTCGGGGTAGACGAAGCCGGCGGCACGCCTCGCGAATTCTGCACCATCACCGTCACCGACGGCATCGCGATGGGGCACCAGGGGATGAAGTCGTCGCTGGTCTCCCGCGAGGTGATCGCCGACTCCATCGAGTTGACGATGCGCGGGCACTGCTATGACGCGATGGTCGGCATTGCGGGATGCGACAAATCCCTGCCCGGAATCATGATGGCGATGCTGCGGCTCAACGTGGCATCCGTGTTCATGTATGGCGGCACCATTCTTCCCGGCAGGTTCAAGGGCCGCGACGTCACCGTAGTCGACGTGTTCGAGGGCGTGGGGATGTACTCGGCCGGCAAGATGTCGGAGGAGGATCTGCACGAGCTCGAATGCCACGCGTGTCCGTCCGCGGGCTCTTGCGGCGGCCAGTATACAGCGAACACAATGGCCTGCGTTTCGGAGGCCATCGGGCTTGCGCTGCCGGGTTCGGCCGGAGCCCCCGCCCCCTACGAGAGCCGTGACGTGTTTGCCGTGGAGAGCGGCAAGGCTGTCATGCGGCTGCTGGCGGACGGTTTGCGCCCGCGGGATATCGCAACGCGCAAGGCGTTCGAGAACGCGGCAACGGTGGTGGCGGCGACGGGCGGGTCGACCAATGCCGCGCTTCACCTGCCTGCGATGGCGCACGAGGCCGGCATCAAGTTCGATCTGTTCGATGTCGCGGAAATCTTCAAGCGGACGCCCTACATCGCCGACCTCAAGCCGGGCGGGAAGTACGTCGCCAAGGACGTATACGATATCGGCGGCGTGCCGCAGATCATGAGGGCTCTGCTCGACGGCGGCTATCTGCATGAGGACTGTATCACCGTCACCGGCAAGACGGTGAAGCAGAACCTCGAGAGCGTCGCATTCAATTCCGACCAGAAGGTCGTCTATCCGGTCTCGAATGCGATTACGCCGACCGGCGGTGTCGTGGGGCTGCAGGGTTCGCTGGCGCCGGATGGCGCGATCGTGAAGGTCGCGGGCATGAAGACGCTGCAGTTTCGCGGGCCGGCTCGATGTTTCGACTGCGAAGAGGACGCCTTCGCAGCGGTCGAGAGCGGGAAGATCAATGAAGGCGAGGTCATCATCATCCGCTATGAGGGGCCGAAGGGCGGACCCGGAATGCGCGAGATGCTGTCCACCACGGCTGCGCTCTACGGGCGCGGCATGGGCGAGCAGGTGGCACTGATCACCGACGGAAGGTTCTCCGGCGGTACCCGCGGTTTCTGTATCGGTCATGTCGGGCCGGAAGCGGCGCTCGGCGGTCCGATCGCCCTGGTCAACGACGGCGATATCGTGGCCATCGACGCGCAGGCGGGCACGCTGGATCTCGAGGTTCCAGCATCCGAACTCGATGTCCGACGCAAAATCTGGAAGGCGCCGAGAAACATCTATCAATCAGGTGTGTTGAGGAAATACGCGAATCAGGTCGGTCCGGCGCGGGGCGGCGCCGTTACTCATCCTGGTGCGGCAGAGGAAGTGGTTTGCTATGCGGACATCTAACCACAAGGGCTTGCGGGGCCTGGTGGCTGCGGTGCTGTTGCTGGCTGGCGCGGCACATCCGGCAATGGCTACGGACGGTCGGGCGCCACCTGCGTTTGCATCGGCAGACGCGGCTTACCGGCACGCGCTCAGCTCATGGCGCGGTGGGTTCGTCGAGCTGGCGATTCCAGCGTTCCGGTTTGCGGCGGATCGCGGCAATTTCCTCGCGAAGTTCTATCTCGCGCGCATTTTTGCCGACAGCGGCACGCCGTACATGGATCACGCGGCCGCCTACAAGCTCTATCTCGATATCGCCAACAACTACACACGGGTCGATCCGGACGATGACCGGCGGGCTCCGTTCGTGGCGAAGTCGCTGACTGCGCTCGCACGGTATGTGAAGGACGGGCTGGCGGACATCAACCTGAAGGCCGATCCGGCGCGCGCGGCAGAGCTCCTTCGCCATGCTGCGCAGTACTTCAATGACGAGGATGCGCAGTTCGAGCTCGGGAAGCTCTATTTGAAGGGCGAGGGCGTCTCCAAGGATCCCGTCGCGGCCATGCATTGGCTGACGGTTGCTACGACGCACGGTCATGCTGCCGCCCAGGCCTTCCTCGCCGACATCTTCTGGCGCGGACTGGAATGGCGGGATGCAGAGGGGCGGATGAACAGGATCAAGCCCGATCCCCTGAGGGCTTTCGCCCTGATCAATGTCGCGGTCGAGCATGCGCCGGAAAGCGATCGGATCTGGATCGAGGATGTCTATCAGAACATCTATTGCGGCGCGTCTTCCGGAACGCGTCTTCAGGCGCAGGGCGTCGTCGCGGACTGGCGCCGCAAGTATGGGCGCAATCTTCCGCCTCCTCAGCTCGGGCTTGGCGCCTTGCCGCCGCGGGCAGACCGTGCCTGCAGCAACGGCGAGCAGGTCCCTTCGCCGCTGGTGCGCCAGCAGCCAAAGGTGCAGCAGCCTTCCGTCATTCAAGGCGGCATGATGGGCGTGGGAATTACGACCACAGAGGATGCGCGGTAGAGAGCAGCGCTGTCGACCGGCGCGTAGGCCGTCTCCGCATTTGCAGGGATCACGGCTAAAAAAGAGGCCTCCTTCGGTTCGGAAGGAGGCCTTGGTTTGCACGTTGGGAGGGGTATTGGTGAGAGTCGGGAGCTAATTCTTTCCTCAGGCCACTATGAAGCCAGGGCC
Organism: Hyphomicrobiaceae bacterium; assembly: GCA_050186055.1. Taxonomy (GTDB): domain Bacteria; phylum Pseudomonadota; class Alphaproteobacteria; order Rhizobiales; family Hyphomicrobiaceae; genus CAMDPA01. Next base: position 8,497 of record JBFWYV010000080.1, read on the forward strand.
GAGAGAGCCTGTTTTGCCGGTGATGCGAGCGAGCCGATCATCAAGACGCCGGCCAATGCAAAGCAAACCACGACAATGATTCTGGTCAGCGTCGCCCGCCGTCCCTTCATCATTTGTGCAGCCTGCAAATCCATTGCCTTCAATCCCGGCTGTCATCCTGTCTTTCAGTTGATATATTAGTAACCGATAACGTTGCGTTAGTCGAATGGTGCCGTGAAACAGGTTTAATTAAGAATTTCCGATTTTAATCGGTTGTTAAGTTTTATGAATACTTGGGGCGGGGTGTGGGTGTTTGGCTTGTGCTGAGCGCTTCCGGAATGACCGGGGCGCCGTAGATGTGCCGGCGAGGTGACGTGCTGCCGCTTCGATCAAAACCGCGATCGAAGGACGACGCCTGACCCGTTGCTTCAGCAGATGGCTCGCAAGGGATTGCGTGATGGACGCTGCACACTGTTTTCATGTGTGGCGTTGCCGGCATGCATCGCCGGCATCGGTTTGTCCGTCACTGCCGGCAGGTGCTGTTGGCGCCGGGCACACGTCGCGCTATAGCGGACGGGAATTGCGGCTCCTGATCCGGGCATGGGCGGAGTCATCCCAACCATCGCTGGACCGTGAACGCAACGATGCTGTTCTGTGCATTGGCTGCTCGACGCCGGGCACTGCGAACGATGGCCGGGGCGGCAGTGCTCGGCACTCTGCTGTTGGTGCCCAATTGGGTCTCACGCCATCTTTTCGCGCAACCTGCGCCGGCTTCGACCGCAGTTCCGCGGGAGCCGGAAGATATCGTCGCCTACAAGGCGTACGCGGCTCTCGACCGGCATTGTGCGAGGTGCCATCAGCACGGCCGGCGGGGCGCGAACGTTTCAGGCGGCGGCATTGCCAACATCCTGGCGCTCGATGAAATTGCGCGTGATCCCTCGCTGGTCCGGCCGGGTTTGCCGGATGCTTCGCGGCTCTACACGTCAATTCTTGCCGGCAGCATGCCTCCCGACGAGAAGGATGGCGATGTGCAGGAGCCGACTCCGCTCGAAATGCAGGCACTTCGGGACTGGATCAAGGAACTGCCTGTGGCCGGGGCCGGCTGCGGAGAGCAGCGTCGGCTGATGCCCGAGATGATCGGACAGCAGATTGCGCAGGCGCTCGATGGTCTTGCACCCGAGACCGCCCGGGTGACGCGCTTCCTGTCGCTCGCCAATCTCTACAACTCCTGCACGGGTGAAAAGGAGCTGGCGGGGCTGCGTCAGGCGACGTCCCTGTTGTTGAGTGTCCTTTCCCGTGCCGGCGCACCATTCAAGCTGGAGGCGCTCGGCTCCGAGCGGGTCGTGCTGCGATTGTCGCTGGCCGACATCGGCTGGCACGTCACCGACTGGGACCGGCTCGCCGCGACCAGCCCGCGGTATGGAGCGCCGTCCGCGCGCGTTCCGGACCGGGTATCGGCGGCGACGGGTACGGACATGCCGATCCTGGATGCAGATTGGGTGGCGCATGCTGCGCTGGCGGCGGAAGCGCGGAAGGAGTTGCTTTCGCTTGCTGGCGCAGCGTCAAGCGAAAGAGCATCGCTGTCAGACGGCAACGCCAGGATCATCGCCGGCGAAGACGCGGCAACGGCGGCTCGTCTGGACAGCCTTGGGATCGATCCCGAGCTTCGCGTGTGGGGGCTGTCACCGCTGGACGCTCTGCGGCACGCTTACCGCCGGTCGGTTGACGCGGTGCGCGCAGCGGCCGACTTCGGCGTGGCGCCGCCGGCATTTCTCGACCTGCTTGAGAAGGTCGATGGCGCGGATGCGTTCTATGCGCGGCTGCTCAGACATGATGTCGTCCGGCGCCGCGACGCCGAGCGGCTTCTACAGAGGTTGTCTCATTCACCGCGTGCCGGCGACGTGGTGCAAGCGGCTGCCGAACGCCCGCCATCGCCGGCCCTGGCGCTGTGGACGGACAAGGATCGATATGCGCCCGGTGATTTCGCAGTCTTCAGCGCCCAGTCCAATCAAGATTGCCACCTGACGCTGATCAACGTCGACAACGATGGGCGGGCGATCGTGCTGTTTCCCAATGAGTTCGAGGCTTCCAACAAGATCGCTGCCGGCGATGTGCGGCGCGTGCCCGGCCCCGGCGCGGGCTACCGGCTTCGAATGAAGGAGCCGGGGCGCGAACTGCTGATCGGCATTTGCACCCGTGATGCCGCGCCACCTGACGGCATCGTGCACGATTTCATGCGCCTGCGATTCACAGTGCTCGGCGACTGGCAGCTCTTTCTGCGTGATCCCGGTTCATTGGCGGATGCCAGGCGCGATGATGCCGCCACGGCGTCGCCGCGCCCCAAGCGCAGGCAGCGCCGCCGCGCGCGGGGCGGCGACCAGAAGGGAGAGCCGGCGGATGGGCACGAGATGCAAGCCCGGACGGCGATCGCGATCAACGTGCGATAGGCGGTTGCAGCGGATCATCGGTCTGGCCCTTCCCGCAGCCGTAGCTTCCGTCCAGCGGAGCCGCTTCCGTTAACGATAGGGCGTGATGATGGCGTCACTCTCCAGAAATGACGGAGCAGGTCTTTACAAGGGGGGCAAGTCATCTTATTTCGGGACTTCTGAAACTTAATCGTAGTGGCGGTCTCTGCTGGTCCTAGCAGCGCCTACTGGTTGAAACCCGACTGGTGGAGGTCCCATGAGATGGAACGATTCCCATCTGCTGGCGCACTGATTGACGCGCTGAAGCCCGAGCATCCCGTGTTCGGTATCCGCCCGCATGCCACGGCGCGCGCGGCGCGATGGTTCCTCGAAAATTTCCCGGGTGAAGTGGCCTACGCGTACAAGGCCAATCACTCCGTGTTCATGATCGGAGCCTTGTACGGCGCCGGCATCACGCATTTCGATGTCGCTTCTCTGCCGGAGTTGGAGGATGCCGCGACCATTCCGGGCGTGGCTCTGCACTTCATGCATCCGGTAAAGTCGCGCAAGGCCATCCGTCTCGCCTACCACGAATACGGAGTGCGGTGCTTTGCGCTCGACACCGAGGACGAGCTGGCCAAGATCCTGGAGGAGACGGGCCACGCCAAGGACCTGCAACTGTTCGTGCGGATCGCGGTGCCGGCCAAGAACAGCCGCGTGCCGCTGGAGCGCAAGTTCGGCATCTCGGGCGCGAAGGCGGCGCGGCTTCTGGTCAAGACGCGGCAGGCCTGCGATGAGCTGGGGCTGACGTTCCACGTCGGCTCGCAGACGACCACGCCCGATGCCTACCTGATGGCGCTCGAGGAAGTGCGCAAGCTGATCGTGAAGGCCGGTGTCGTCGTCGACGCGATCGACGTCGGCGGGGGCTTCCCGTCGCGCTACACCGACAGCGACCCGGCGCCGCTGAGCGCGTTCGTCGATGCCATTTCCGGTGCGTTCGAGCGGTTGCCGGTGGCGCAGGAGTGCCGGCTGATCTGTGAGCCCGGCCGTGCGCTGGTGGCGGAGGCTGAGAGCCTGATCGTGCGTGTCGATGCGCGTCGCGGCGACGAGCTGTTCATCAACGACGGCAGCTACGGCGCGCTGTTCGACGCCGCGCATCTGAACTTCGTGTTCCCGGTGCGGCTTCTTGGGCGCGAGACTCCGGTCTCGGAGGCGATGAAGCCGTTCGAGTTCTGGGGGCCGACCTGCGACTCGATCGACCGCATGAAGGGACCGTTCATGCTGCCGGCCTCGGTGCGCGAAGGCGATTACATCGAGATCGGCAACATCGGCGCCTATGGGCGTGCACTGGGCGGACGCTTCAACGGGTACGGCCAATACCAGGAGGCGATCCTGGAGGACGAGCCGATGTATTCGATGTACACGGAGCCAACCGCAGTGCGGGCTCTTGGCTAACTTGCGCCGGGCCCTGCAGAAGGGCCCGGCGCCTACTACCTCCCGGTTGACCGCATGGGCAAATCCCGCAAGGACTGGCGCCGCATCGACTACCTGCCGCCGGACGAGGCGTTTCTTGACCCTGAGCGAGAGGACCGTGATCGTCCCGAGGATGCGCGGGCGGTTGTGATTCCGTTCGGGCTCGAGGCGTCGGTGAGCTACGGCAGCGGTACGGCGAAGGGGCCGGCCGCCATCCTCGCCGCCAGTCACCAGCTCGAATTGTTCGACGAGGAGCTGTGGCGCGAGCCGTATCTCGACTACGGCATTGCCACGCTGGCCGAGCCGCGCATCCCGAAGTCGATCGAGAAGGCGCTGGACCGGCTGGACGAAGTTGTCGAGTCGGTGGTCGAGGCGGACCGCTTCCCGTTCGTGATCGGCGGCGAGCATTCCCTGACAGCGGGCGCCATCCGCCCGCTGGTGCGGCGGCATCCCGGCCTTACCGTTCTGCAGTTCGATGCGCATGCCGACCTGCGGGACGGCTATCTCGGCGAGCACTATTCGCATGCCTCTGCGATGCGCCGCGTGCTCGACCACAAGGGTGTCTCGCTGGTTTCAGTCGGCATTCGGGCCATGTCGAAGCCGGAAGCGGATTTCCTGTTCGCCAACCGCAGGCGAATCCACATGCACTTCGCGCACGCGCAGCATCTGTGGGATATCGAGGATATCGTGGCGCCGCTGAATGGACATCCGGTCTATATCAGCTTCGACATCGACGGTCTCGACGGGTCGGTCATGCCGGCGACCGGCACGCCGACCCCGGGCGGGCTGGGCTACTGGCAGGCGCTGGCTATCCTCAAGCGGGCCTGCGAGGTCGGCAATGTGGTCGGCGCGGATCTGGTCGAGCTGGCGCCGATGAAGGGCCTCCACGCCTGCGATTTTCTCGCTGCCCAGCTTGCCTACAAGATGCTCAGCTATGCGCTGTCGGGGACCGGTCCACGGGTCTCCGAAGAGGTCTGACGGCGGCATTCGCAGGCGTGTGTCCGGCGTGGAGATGCCGGCTGAGATGTGCTTGACAGTGCGGGACTGTGGCTCTCATAAGATGCCATCCAGGTCGGGCGGTTAGCTCAGCGGTAGAGCACACGCTTCACACGCGTGGGGTCACAGGTTCAATCCCTGTACCGCCCACCATGTACCACCCACCGGTCTCGCATCCTGACAGCGGCGATCGGACCCGTTGGGCTTGTCGGCATTGAATGCTGCGGTCGGGAACCTTCGAAAATTTGATGAGTTGCCGGGTTGGCAAGTGTTGCCTCGTGCGCGATTTGTGCCGCAAGATTGCCGCGTTTGTGAAACTAGGTAGAAGTTCCTATGCTCAGTTGCGGTCAAACTGGACCGCAGGTCAGCCGGGTCGGGAGGCCGCTGACGCAACGGACTCGGATAACGGACCCGGATTTTTGGCGAGGAGTGAGTTGTGACCAAGTTGAACGGTTTCATACCCGCGGCTGCAATGTTGCTTGCCGGCGCCTTCGCGTGCGGCGCGATCAGCATCACTGCATCGGCGCAAGGCATGTCGGAGCAGGCGCCGGCTGTAGGCAAAGGTCCGGCTGCGGACAAAGGGGCTGGCAGGGAAGCCTTCGTTCCCAAGGAGGGGCAGGAAGGCAAGGACGTAATCTGGCTGCCGACCGCACAGGCGCTGGTCGATCGCATGCTGGACATGGCGAAGATGACGAAGGACGATTTCGTCGTCGACCTGGGGTCGGGTGACGGCCGTACGGTGATCACGGCGGCCCGGCGCGGCGCACAGGCGCTCGGCATCGAATACAATTCGAAGATGGTCGAGTTCTCAAAGCGCAATGCGGAGAAGGCAGGCGTTGCCGAGCGCGCGAAATTCCAGCAGGGCGATATCTTCGAGGCAGATTTCTCCAAGGCAACCGTGCTGACCATGTTCCTGCTGCCCGACATCAATCTGAAGCTCAGGCCGAAGATCCTGGACATGAAGCCAGGCACGCGGGTGGTCACCAACTCGTTCGACATGGGTGACTGGAAGGCGGACCGGACGTCGACGGCCAAGAACAACTGCACGAGCTATTGCACGGCCTATCTGTGGATCGTGCCTGCCAAGGTCGAAGGATCCTGGACGCTTGCGGACGGCTCGACGCTGAAGCTCGATCAGACGTTCCAGTTCATCAACGGTACGCTGACGAAGAACGGGAAAGCGACCGCGATCAAGAACGGCAAGCTGACCGGTGATCGCATCACCTTCGTTGCAGGCAAGACAACGTACAACGGCCGCGTTGCCGGCGACGAGATCGAAGGGATCCCGGTCAAGAGCAAAAGGTCCTGGAAGGCGGTCCGCCGCGAGAGTTGAGCGCGGACATGGCTGAAACGCGCGAAGCCGGCACACCGGCGAAGGTCATCGGTGCGCTTGATGCCGTCGCATTCTCCGTCGGTATCGTCGTCGGCATCGGCATCTTCAGGACGCCACCGCTGGTGGCAGGCAATACCGGCAGCGAAGGCTGGATGATCGCGGCATGGCTGCTCGGCGGGCTGGCGATGCTGACCGGAGCGCTGTGCTATGCCGAGCTCGCCAGCGCCAGACCGCACGCGGGTGGGGAATATCACTTCCTGCGCGCGGCTTACGGGCATCGTGTGGCAGTCCTGTTCGCGTGGGCACGCGGGACAGTCATCCAGACCGGCGCGATTGCCGCCGTCGGCTTCGTTTTCGGCGAGTATGCGCACGCCGTTCTTGCGCTCGGTCCTTCGGGACCGGCGATCTGGGCGGTCATTGCCGTGACCGCTGTGACCGCCGTGAACCTGGCAGGAACCTCGCCGGGCAAGGGCGTGCAGATCATCACGGCGGGCGTGACCGTCCTGCTGGTGGCTGCACTCATTCTCGCCGCGCTGACGGTCGAGGGGGCGCCTCGGTCGACCGCAAGCGCAAGCGCCGCGCCGCAGGGGGCGGGGGGTTCGTTCGGTCTTGCCATGGTTTTCGTGTTGCTGACCTATGGCGGCTGGAACGAGATCGCGTATCTGTCAGGCGAGATGCGCGACGTCCGCAAGACGATGGTGCGGGCAGCGCTGATCGCGTCTGCTGTGGTGACCTTGCTCTACGTCGGAATCAACCTGGCGTATCTGCATGTGCTGGGTTTTGACGGGTTGACGGCAAGCAAGGCCGTCGGCGCTGAATTCATGCGGCGGATTGCCGGAGAGTCCGGCGCCATGGCATTGTCCCTGGTGGTCTGCTTCGCGGCGCTCAGTACTTTGAATGCAACGGTGTTCACAGGCGCTCGCGTGTACTACGCGCTCGGCAACGACATACCGCTGCTGCGCCGCCTGGGCGTGTGGAGCGAAGCCGGCGATGCGCCGCGGAATGCGCTGCTGCTGCAAGGCGTGATAGCCCTGGCGCTGGTCGGATTCGGATCGGTGGCGCGGGATGGGTTCAGCGCGATGGTCGACTACACGGCACCGGTGTTCTGGCTGTTCCTGCTGCTCGTGGCGATCTCGCTGTTTGTCCTCCGCGTGAGAGAGCCGGACGCTCCGCGACCGTTCAGCGTCCCGCTCTATCCGATCACGCCGTTGGTGTTCGCTGCGGTCTGCGCGTATCTGCTTTACGCAAGCCTGAACTATACGGGACTTGGCGCTCTGCTCGGCCTCGGCGTGCTCATTGCGGGCTTGCCGTTGGCGTTCCGGCGTCAGCCGCCGGTTGCGCACGAGGCCCGATGAGTCCGGCGGATCGAGGCGTCAGCGATTGCCGGGATAGCGCTCACGCATATCCCAATCGTCGCTTCCCCCTGGAGCGATTGGACATCGCCCACAGGACAAGTAGAGTACGGCCCGAACCAACCCGGACGATACGGAGCCCGCACCAATGGCCATGATACTAGCCATCCCCGACATGATCTCGAACTCGTACTTCCCGGCTGCCGCCGCGGTCGAGCTTGGCTACTTCAAGGAAGAAGGGATCGATATGGAGCTGCAGCTCGTCGCTCCCGTCGATAAGACGCTCGAGGAGTGCCGGGACGGAAAGATCCAGTTCGTGGGCGGTTCGGCGCACTCAACGCCGCATGCCTTTCCCGAGTGGCAGGGCGGCAAGGTGATCGCGGCGCAGGCCCAGCACATGTACTGGTTCCTGATCCTGAAGAAGAGCCTCGGCGCAAAGAGGGGCGACATTGCCGCCGTCAAGGGGCTCAGCATCGGCGCGGCGCCGCTCGTCAATCTCGGGCTGCAGCAGCTCCTGAGAGAGAGCGGCCTCGACGAGGCCAGGGACAACATCAAGATCGGACCGGTGCCCGGCGCGTTCCTGGGCGAGAACAAAAACTTCGGCGTTGCGGCCGCCAAGGCTCTGGAAGCCGGGCTGATCGACGGTTTCTGGGCCAACGGCATGGGAGCCGAAGTGGCGGTACGCGGCGGCTGGGGCACGATGGTGATCGATGCGCGGCGCGGGGATGGTCCGCCGAAAGCCAAGTACTATACGATGGCTGCGATCATGACGTCGGACAAGATGATCAAGGACAACCCGTCGGCAGTGGCTGGCGTCGTGCGGGGCATCGTGAAGACGCAGAAGGCGCTCAAGGCGGATGTCTCGCTGGCCACCAAGGTCGGCAAGAAGCTGTTCCCCGAGTACGAAGCCTCGCTCATTGCCGACCTGATCCAGCGTGATCTGCCGTACTACGATGCGACCGTTTCGCGCGAGTTCGTCGACGGCATGACGGAGTTCCAGCGCAATGTCGGCCTGATCAAGGGGCATCCGAAGTACGAGGACGTGGTCGCGACCCAATTCTCGCAGTACTGGACGTGATGCGCGCGGCGAACAGGATGCGATGTGTCGGATCTCGACAACGATGAAAAGCAGCTTTCGGGGTTGGCGATGTTTCCGATGACGTCGGTTTCTGCGGTGCGGACATTGTTTGCCGGCGTATTCGCAGCGGTCTGCGGATTTGCCGCGGGGCCTGCAAGCGCGCAGGATTGCGGCAACGGGAGCGGCGGGTTCCCGGCCTGGCTCGAGCGCTACAAATCCCGGGCGGGTAAGCTCGGCGTGTCTCCGGCGACGGTTTCGCGCGGATTGGC
>JBFWYV010000081.1:0-16799 GCA_050186055.1 Hyphomicrobiaceae bacterium
GTCTATTCGACGGCGCTGACCGCCGACAGCAGTATGCGGGCGGCGCTGACCCAATATGGCAAGCAAATCGCCCCGCCGGCGATTTCCAGTCCCGAACTGGATGAAATCCTGAGGACTGCGGGCTCCGTCAACGAAGCCTACCGCTCGATCTGGAACCGTTACGAACTGGCGCTTTCAGGCAATGTGGATGCTGTCATGAAGAATGGGACCGCGGTCCTTTTCGCGAATGTCCGCGCACGCGATGTCGGGGGAGCGCCCCAGGATCCGAGCGAGAACCAGCCGAAGCTGAAGGGGCTGAGTGCGGATGAAGCCGCCGCCATTCGTCGTGCGTATGCAGCGTTCGTGAGTGCGCTTGGCAGCCAGAACATCGGTGCGGCTGCCACGCCGCTCACCAAATCGTCGGTGGATTCCATCATCGACAAGGCGTACGGGGCCGAAAGCATACCTATTGGCGTCACGCAGCATTACCGGGATGCAATCGCGGCGCATACAAAAGGTATGCTGCGCGCCAAGTTCACGGAAGCCGGCGTCGCGCCGGTGGAGCAGCAAGCCGCCAAGCGGATCATATTCGAAGAACTCGTGAAGGACGGGATCGTCAACTATGTCATCGCCTCGACGATCAGGCTGTTGCCGGTCCTGCTCGTCGGGCTCGCGCTTGGGCTCTATTTCGGGCGCAGCGAACTGTTCTCGACGTCGCTCGCCGGGGCATTCGCCGCGTTCCTGCTGACGTGGCCGATCATGCTGATGTGGGACCGTGTCGTTCAGAGCACGTGGCACGACAAGAAGCTCATCTTTATGGCCTTCTACGCGGTCTACATCACATCGTTCTTTCTGACCGCGCGGGTCGGAGCCCTGATCGGAACGAGGATGCGGGAAGGTGCGCCCGAGCGGATCACCAGCTTGATCGATGGCGAAACGGGTGCTCCAGCGGTCAAAGGCGCATCGTGGGTCGAACTGGCAGGCAATATCTGTGTCGGGCTGCTTGCCAATGCTGCCGTTGCTGCATGGAATGTGATCATCCCGCTCAATGCGAGCTGACGTCGTGCAGTATCCACGACAAGGCGCAGTCGCAGTTGCCATCTTGCTTGGGTTGCTTGCTGCGCTTTACGGGTTCGGTTTCGACGAGAGGCAGGACGTCGTTCGCCTTGCCGCGAAGGATATTCGAGCAGCGGGGAAGGAGCTGGCCGCGCGTCATCGGGCGAGCCGTGCGCGGTGTCAGGCTGTCCGGGCAAGTGACGAGTTCGATGCGCTGGCGGATGCCGTCATCGCGGTCGAAATGCTCGGCACCGGCCCGGTGCAGCGATGGCTTGAAGGCGTCCTTGTCCGCGGCGCCGTGCTGAGCGGGTTGCCGGTTTGGGATCTCTCCGTCGGGCCGGCGCAGATTCGCGTTTCGACGGCTGTGGCTGCTGCGGGATGGGCTGCGTCCGAAAGGCTTGCGTCGGCCGGCCAGGGCGAACCCGACAGAAACCGGATCGCGCTCGAGCTGCTTTCATCCTGTGGCGCGCGCGCATGGGCAGGACGTGTTCTGATGATGCTTGCGTCGCAACTGCAAGCGGGGCCCGCGTCGCTCGACCGCGATGCAGTTCTTCGGCTGGCTGCCGCCTTCAACGGCCAGGAGACGGTGCCGGACAAGGAAGCGGCTATCGCGCACTATGTCTATCGCGAGCTGGTCTATCAGGTGTTTCAGGAGATCAGGTTCCGTCGCAGGACGGGCGTGTTAGCGAAGGCGCATTGATCCCGGGTGCCTGCTGCCGGTGGGGTCAGACCAGCCCTTTCAGAAAGCGCCAAAGCCAGCGGACTTCCTTCGCGGCTTTGCCTTTGGGTTCGTACTCCGTCACGGATTTTCCGTTCATGAACGCGAGCGGGAAGGCCTCGGAATCGGGCACCGCAACGGGGCAGACGAGCAGTCCTGCACCCTCGAGCTGCTGCTTGACGCCGTTGAACATCGTCTTATCGGAGCCGCGGACAAAATTCATCAGATAGCAAAAGGTCTTGCCCATGCGGATTGCAGCTTCGATCGTCTCGGTGGCGGGGGCGATATCGATGATGCTGGCGCGCGACGGCACCAGAACGAGATCACAATGCCTGAAGGCTCTGCTCAGCGCGTCGGATGAATAGCCGGGCATATCCAGAATGACATAGTCCGTCTGTTGTGCGCCTAAGCGTCTGAGCTCCGATACGAGCACTTCGACAGCCACCTCCCTGACTGCCGGCTCGACTGCGCCGGAGCCGCGTTCGGAACGCAATTGATGCCAGAGCAACGCCGATCCCTGCGGGTCAAGGTCGAGCAAGGCCACCGAATTGCCGTCTTCCAGCATTGCGCATGCAATATTGACGGCAAGGGTCGATTTTCCGACGCCGCCCTTTGCACTGGCGAGACAGATGACCTTCATGTGCTGGCCCTGGCGCAATGGCCGAGAGTTCTTCATAGCGCGAAGACTACAACAGAAGTGCCAATAATCGCCAAACGCGGGGGGACGTCGCTCCCGCTCCTCATCCGACAGCGGACGTCGACCGGTGGGGAACGCCACGGCCGGGCCGGCGGCATTTCAAGGCAGGGAGAAGCCGGCGCTGATCAGCCGGACCTGACAGGGCCGGTTCAGCTTGCTGAAATTGCGCCGGACGCAGAGCTTTACCGTATCGAACGTGGAATCCGCCCGGATGCACAGACGCCTGACGTCCTTCTCGCACGCCGACCGGATTGCCGGTGTGACTTCCTTCGGTAGCTCAAGCGCGCATGCCGCGCCGCTGAAGGCGGTTAGCGCTGCGGCCAACATCATGGCTCGTGCCGACATGTTCACCTGAATATTCGCTGGGTGCCGATGTAAGGGCGTGCCGTCCCCTATGCTCGAAGAACCAAGAATAATGGCGAGAATGTGCCTTTGTGCGACGGATGACGCGGGCTGTTGAAGATCCAAGTGTGCCCCGATGCTGATGACTGGGCTGATCTTAACGTCCGGAACTGAACAGACGGCCGGTGGCGGTCTCGAAGATCAGCAGGAGCGCGAACATCACCAATCCGATTCCGAGCAGGTAGAGTATCGAAGCCAGCGCCAACGCCGTCTCCATCGATGAGGAGGCAAAGCTGATCATGTAGCCGATGCCGGACTGCGATGTGATGAACTCGCCGACGACCACGCCGATGATGCTCAGCGTCAGACCCACGCGCAGGCCGGCGAAGATATGCGGCAGGGCAAACGGAAAGCGCACCAGGAACAGCGTCTGCCACTTGCTCGCAGTCAAAGATTCGCACAGCCGCAGATAATTGGGGCTCGTTCCCATCAATCCGGTTGAGGCAGATACCACGATCGGGAACAACGCAATGAACAACGCGTAGATCAGCCGCGATTGCGGGCCGATTCCGAACCAAAGCACGAACAGCGGCGCCAGCGCGATGGTTGGGATGAGCTGAAACAGCACCAGGTTCGGATACAGCGTCAGGCGCGCCAGCCGTGAGGTGCTGATCGCGATGGCGAGACCAATTCCGATCAGGGCGGACAGCACGAACGCGGCGAAGCATTCGACGAACGTCTTGATGCAGTGCTGGAGGAACAGCTCATGCTGGCTGACGAACAGGGACCAGACCTGCCACGGCGGCGGCAGCACGGCTTCAACAAAGAGACCGGCGTCGGTTGCCAAATGCCACGCGAGCAGAACGAGGCCCGCGGTGAGAAGCGGCAGCACGACTTTCCGTGCTCCGGTGACGGGTCCTTCAACGTTCCAGATAGAGGGAAACGCCGAAATCGCCGCGGATGCTCGAGATGCAATGGCGGTCATGCTGCGCTCCTAGCGGCCGAACCAGCGGTCGACGAGCCATGTCAGAAGGGCAATGACTCCGTAGAAGGCCAATCCCATGATGCATAGGACGACGACGGCTGCGAGCATCACGTCGGCCTGCGCCTTGGCGGCGGCCGTCAGGATGACAAAGCCCAGGCCTTGCTGCGATGTGATGAACTCGCCGACGATCACGCCGATCATCGCCAGGGTTATGCTGATCTTCATTGCGCTGAACAGGAACGGCAGCGCATAGGGAAACCGAACGTAGACCAGCGTCTGCCATTTGCTCGCGGTCAGCGCGCGGCAGAGATTGAGCATGGACTTGTCGGTGTTCGACAGGCCAGCGGTCATGTTGATGATGATCGGAAAAATGGCGATGAACATGGCAAAGCCGAGCCGGGCCTCCACGCCGATACCGAGCCAGAGAATGAACATCGGCGCCCACGCCACTTTCGGGACGAGCTGGAATGCAATGATGTTCGGATACAACGCCTCCCGAGCCACCTGCGACCATGTCATGGCGACCGACAGGGCAATCCCTACGAACACGGCGAGGAGGAACCCGCCTGCCGCCACGGCTGCGGTCGGCAGGACGTTGGCCAGCAGCAATGCGCGTTCCTCGATCAGTGCCGCCAGGACAACCGATGGAGCGGGGAGAATCGCAGCCGGGTAGTTCAGCGCCCAGACCGCAAACTCCCAAAAAGCCAGCAGGCTCAGTCCGAAAGCCAGAGGGAGCACCACGGGCGAGGGATCGTCGAGCGCCGCAGCCAGCCAGCGTGGCAGGTGTGAGGTTCGTGAACCTGCCGGCTGCCGGGTATACGTGGCATGGGAGGGTGAGCCAGCCTCACGCCGTGAGCGTGCGGAGGACGCCTTTGGGTTTCTCGCCAGGTGGTCGAGCGCCGCGACCGCGGCAACGGCTCGCGCATTCATATCAGGCCTCCATCACGCCGCAGCAGCGTTGGTCTGGTGGTGGATCTTGCCGCGCAGATAGGCACAGATCTCGTTGAATTCCGGCCCGTCAACGATGGAGAAATCACGGGGCCGCGGGAATGGGATCGTGACATCGGCGATGATCCGTCCCGGACGGGCGCTCATGACAAGCACGCGGTCGGACAGGAAGACGGCTTCTCGGATCGAGTGGGTGACGAACAAGCCGGTCTTGCGGAACTCCTGCCACAAGTCCATCAAAACCTGATTCATCTCATCGCGGGTGATGGCATCCAGCGCGCTGAAGGGCTCGTCCATCAGCAGCAGTACGGGGTCATAGACCAGGGCACGGCAGATTGCCACGCGCTGGCGCATTCCGCCGGAGAGCTGGGCAGGCTTTTTGTCGAGAAAGTCGCCCAGTCCGACACGCCGCAGCAGCGATACTGCCGTGTCGCGATATTCAGATTGCGGACGGCCGAGCACCTTTACGGGAAACATGGCGTTGTCGAGTGCGGTCTTCCAGGGCAGCAGCGTCGGGTCCTGAAACATCATGCCGATTTCGGCGCGAGGTCCTTCCATCGATCGGCCGGCGACGTCGATCCGGCCGGTGGAGATCGACTCCAGACCTGCGATCATCATGAGCAACGTGCTCTTGCCGCAGCCACTGGGGCCGAGGAGGGAGACGAATTCCCCCTCCCGAACGCGGCAATGCACCTCGCTGAGCGCTTCGACCTGCCGCTTTCCCGGATTGTAGATCTTGCGAACGCCGTCGACGTTCACATAGGCGTCGGCCCGGTTGATTTCCGGAATTTCCGCAGTCGTCATAAGGAGCCACCGACTAGAGCATTTCAGCGTACGGTTTGATGTACTCCTGGACCTGGCTCCATTCCGCCGGGGAGAATTTGAATTTGTCGGTGACGAAGTCGTTGGTGATGATCCCGGCGAGCTCCGGCGCCTTTTCACCGGGCTTGGCCATTGCATCCATAACGAGCTTGCCCATCTCGTCGTATGACTTCAGGTCGGTGTAGCCCATGCCGTGCTGCTGGACATCATCGGCAAAATTGACCAGTGCGAACATGCCGAGCTCAATCGTCATTCCGTCACGTGCCGACTTTGTGAGCGCGGCTTCCTTGACGTACTTGAAGAAGATATTGAGGGCTTCTTCCGGGTTCAGCATGGTCCACTTGGCGGCCTCCATGGCGCCTTCGGTGAACGCCTCGCATGTTCCCTTGTCGGATGCGAGACGGGATGGCTGCGTGAGCAGCATCTGGCCATAGAATTTCATGCCATACTTCGAGTAGAGGAAGGCGCGGATCGGGATGCCCTTCGCCGACACGGACGGGACGACAGATGCGGCGAAGCCCGATATCGCCTTGACCTGCTTCGACAGCAGCAGCGTGGTGCGGATCTTGTTGTCGGTCTGGACGATCGAGACCTTGGACAGGTCGAATTTGGCGTTCTTGGCGAAGACTGGCAGGAACGGATATTCGCCGGAGGCCACAACGCAGCCCATCTTGGTGTTCTCAAGGTCCTTCGGCGCCTTGATGCCGGACGATTCCAAGTACATGACGCTCATCAGCGGGTCGTAGGTCGAACAGGCCAGGGAGATGATTTTCATGCCCTTCAACGTCTGGAGGTAATACGTCGGGGCAGCCGACATGCCGAAGTCGAACTTGCCCTGGGCGATGGCCTGAGCCGATGCAACGGAGCCGAAGCCTCTGGTGATGTCGACGTCGAGACCGCGCTTGGACCAAAAGCCTTTGTCCTTGGCGACGAAGGCAAACAGGCTGGCGCCGTTGGGCAGCCAAGGCAGCGTGAAGGACACTTTCTTCTGCGTCTGGGCGAACAGCGTGCGCGGAATGACGGATGTGCCGGCTGCGCTCAAGGCTGCGCCTGCCGCTGCATTCCGGATGAATTGCCGGCGACCAGTCGAGACGAGCTCACGGGGGCGGCTGGACTTGCGATCCATCTGGCAGTCACTCCATCGTTCGGGAAGCGCGGGGCAATCTTGCGACCAGCCTTCCACCAATGCGGTTGATGACAGAGCGTTGGCGCTGCAAGCGGCGTGCCAGACTGAGACAAGAAATTTCCCGATATAAGTCAGTGTGTTGCTATTCGCGACGGGTATCGGCTGCCGGGCGGCATTGATGCAAATTTCGGCATTGTGTTTGTTGCGGTGCACAACCGCTGAGGGAAGCTGCCGCGTTATCTGAAATGCCGATGACGTTGCTGGCTCATCCAGGCTCTCATCGCGTAGGCTATGCTTTCCCTCCAGTTGAGCAGGATGTCCGATCCCGCCCCACGGGACATTCTCAGTGCGGCGCGGCGGTGCCGCCATCCCACCCAGGACCTTGCAATCGATGAGTGAACCGCCGCGCACGAATTGGACGGCCTTTGCTGCGATCGCGCTTGGCACTCTGGTCGGACCGCTCGATTCAGCGGTGAACGTCGCTTTTCCATCGATCACGACCGCGTTCGGCGTGCCGCAATCAGCCATCCAATGGGTGATCGCGTGCTACGTCATTACGCATGCCACGTTTTTGTTGATCTTCGGGCGGGCCGGCGACCTGTTCGGTCATCTGATGATGTTCCGGATCGGGCTGGCAATCTGCGCCCTCGCTTTTCTCGGCGCCGGAATGGCGCAGAGTTTTGAAATGCTGCTGGCGGCGCGCGCCCTGCAGGGTGTCGGCGCGGCGATGGTGCTGAGCTGTGGTCCGGCTTTGGCGACGTCCGTGTTCGAGGACAGCCAACGGGTTCGCGCGCTGGGCGGCTACTCCGCCGTGTTCGGGCTCGGAATGACAATCGGACCGTTGCTGGCGGGGGTGATGGTGGTTGCCTGGGGCTGGCCGGCGGTGTTCTGGTTCAGACTGCCGCTATCGCTCGTTGCATTCGTGCTCACCTTGCTGATCGCGATGCCGGGACAGACGCTGGCAGCCGGCCGGTTCGATCTGGTCGGTGCGATCGCGCTGGCAGCGGGGCTGTGCGCCGTGCTGATCGGCATCAGCCGAGTCCGTTACGGTGCGCTGGGGACGATCGAGATCGTTGCCTATGCCGCCGTGATCGCCGGTGCCGGCGCGGCGCTGCGCCTTGCGCGCGGCAATCGAGACGGTGCAGTGGTGGCGCTCTCCATGTTCCGGAACGCGGATCTCATGCTGGTGACGTTGACCGGCGTCGCGGTGAACCTGGTCGGTTTCGCCGTCATGCTCCTGGTGCCTTACTATCTGGTGCGAATGACGGCGTTGCCGCTGGCGATGTCAGGTCTTGTGCTGGCGGCCGGCCCGTTTGGAATCGTCGTCGGAGGTCATTGCGGCCCCGCACTTATCAGGCTTGCGGGGGCAAAACTGACAGCGTTCGCAGGCACGGCCATCGTCGCAGCAGGGACGGCCTGGATCGGAACGTGGCAGCCGGATATGGCCCTCGTTCCGATGGCTGTGCCGGCCTTCCTCCACGGCATCGGGCTCGGCCTTTATCAAGTGGCGCAGCTTGATATCTCGACGTCAGTCCTGGCGCGCCAGGATCGCGGTGTCGCGGGGTCTCTGGTGATGGTGACCCGCACGCTCGGCATTCTGCTGGGTGCGAGTGCGCTGACGGCATTGTTCGTTTTGTTCGAGGCACGTGCGGTCGATCATCGGGCTGCCAATGTTTTCCTTTGGGCGTTCCAGACGACATTTCTCGTCGCGGCGGGTGCACTTGCTGCGTTTCTGGCATTCACGCTGATGAGGCCTGCGAACTGGTTCGGCCGGGTAAACTCAAGTATCGGTTAACACAGTCCGGATCGGATGGGACTGTGGCACGCGTTGGAACAGGGTCTGTTCCGAAGCCATTGTCCGCAATGTTTGAGGTGTACAATGACCGCGGCGTCCGGGGATCGGGAACCGGGACGTTGCGCTCAATCTGTCGCGGCGTTTCGTGGAGAGGTCAGATGATCGGGCAGGTACAGACCGGAGACATGGTATTCCTGGCAGAGGGCAGGGAGGGGATCGGCGCAGTGCGGGAACTGTGCGGCGACCATTTCGTCCTCTATGTCGAGAATGCGGGTGAGTTCGAGATACCCGCTGCCGCCATTCAACGTGTGCATGACCATAAAGTCATGATTGATCCAGTCAGGCTGCCGAAGCGTATCCTCGATGCCGTGGCGCATGCGCATGACCGTGAGGATCCGAAGCTGGCGGGCTGAGATCCTTGAAGGCAGGCTTGCTGACCGGATCGGAGCAGGGCCGCTCTTGATCGTGGGACCGCGCGGCACTCTTCTCAGACGTTAAGCCGATGCATCAGCTCTGTCGGATACCTCGTGCCGGCCGCCGCACCTGCCGGCGCCACCCGGTCGATCTCGGCCAGCTCATCGTCGGTCAGCTGGATGCCGGCGGCTGCCATGTTCTCCTCGAGATGGCGGCGCGATTTCGCCCCGGGAATCGGCACGATGCTCGCGCCCAGGGCCCGCCCTCTCGCCATCGGCCAGGCAATCGCGATCTGTGCCAGCGTGGCCCCTCTCTTGCGCGCGATGCCCTCGAGCGCGGTCCGCAGCGCCAGATTGCTCTCGACATTTCCCGGCTGGAAGCGGGGAAGGCGTGTGCGTATGTCGCCGCCGTCCATCGTCTCGATGGGAGGCGCGTGCGACGTCAGCATCCCGCGGCCAAGGACGCCATAAGCCATCAGCGCCATGCCGTTCTCTTTGCATGCTGCGACCTGGCCCTGCCGCTCGGCATCACGCGAGAAGATCGAGTACTCCATCTGCAGCGAAGCCAGCGGATGGACGGCGTTGCCACGCCGCACCGATTCCGCCGAGCACTCCGACAGCGAGATGTAGCGGGTCTTGCCCTCGGCAACGAGCTCAGCCATCGCGCCGACGCTCTCCTCGACCGGAACGTTCGGATCGACGCGGGACATGCAGAACACGTCCAGCGTCTCGATGCCGAGATTGGCGAGGCTCTCCTCGCACGTCCGCCGCAGATAGGCCGGCGTGCTGCCGCCGCCGGTAACGTCCTCAGGCCCGCCGGCGCGTGGACTGCCGCTCTTGGAGTGGATTACCACCTGGTCCCTGCAGCCTTTGATGGCTTCGCGGATGAGCCGGTGGTTGTGGCCCTGGCCATAGCTGGCAGACGTGTCCAGGAAGTTTACGCCGAGCTCCATGGCGCGGCGGATGGTGGCAACCGACTCCGTATCGTCGGCCGCGCCGTAGACGCCGGACATGCCGTAGCAGCCGAGCCCGATCTCGGACACTGCGAGGTCGGTGTTTCCGAACTTGCGATACTGCATCTCTCGCCTCCCCGACCTGAAAAAAGAACAGCCGCTCGCCATTTGGCTCCGGGTTCGTGCTGACCCGGATGAGCCGGGTACGCCGACGACGGCGAGCGCGAGCACGCGTCGAAAACACTATCTGAACGCGACGGGTGTCAAGCCGGTATCGCGACAGACGCATAATCAAATCGTCACCAGAGCCTGGGAGCTACCAAAAATATTGCCGCGCCGCTCGAGGCCGGCGCGGCAATCGATTGACTGAGCGAGTTCGCGGTTATTCCCGGCGATCGCCCGCCGGATCGACGTCAGGCTTCATGCGTCGTGATGGTCTGGCTCTGGACATACTCAAGTATGCCTTCGATGCCGGATTTGCGCCCTATGCCGCTTTGCTTCACGCCGCCGTACGGCGCCTTGTGATTGATCGCCTGCGGTCCATGCGAGTTGATCCACACCTGACCGGCCTCCATCCGCGTTGCGAGCCCGATGGCGCGATCGACATCACGCGACCAGATCGAGCCGCTAAGTCCGTAGATCGACTGGTTGGCGCGCGTGATTGCATCGTCGAGATCGTCGTAGGCCACGACCGGCAGCACCGGGCAGAACTGCTCCTCGACCATCAGCGGCGCGTCGTCGTCGATATCGGTGACGACCGCCGGCTGCATGAAATGCCCGCGGGCAAACGTCGAGTCGTCGTTGATCGTGCCGAGCGTGCGCACGGTAGCACCCCGGCTCCTGGCGTCATCGACAAGCCCTTCGGCACGTCTTTTTGCCTTCTCCGTATGCAGAGGCCCCATCGTGACCGTGGGCTCCAATCCATCGCCGACGACAAGCTGATCGACCGTCTTGGTGAAGGCATCGACGAATTCGTCGCGGCGTTTGGTCGGCACGTAGACGCGCTTGATCGCCATGCAGACCTGGCCGGTCATCTGGTAGGTCGCCGTCAGCATCGACTTCATGGCTGCAGGGCCGAGATCGGCGTCATCGAGGATCAGGGCCGGGTCATTGCCGCCAAGCTCGAAAGTGACACCTTTGATTGTCTGTGCCGCATTCGCCATGATGTGGCGAGCCGATGCTATGCTTCCGACGAAGCCGAGCTTTCCGACATCCTTGTGCGTCGTCAATGCGTCCCCGATCTCCGACGGCATACCGGTCACGACGTTGATCGTACCGGGCGGCAGAGCTTCGGCGAACAATTCGACGGACCGGATGAGAGCCAGCGGGCAGGTCTCCGGCGGCTTCAGAACGACGCTGTTACCGGCCAGCAATGCCGCCACGACCTGAGTGAATGCAAGGTTGACCGGCGAATTCCATGGCACGATCGAGACCACGACGCCGTAGGGTCTTTGCACGACTATGGTTCGGCCGGAGGCTGCAGGCAGTTCGCGCCTGGCATCGAGTTCAGGCGCATAGCTGAGAGCAAGACGCTGCCGCTTGGCAACGTTCGCCAGCTCCCCGCGGGATTCGGCGAGGGGCTTGCCGTTCTCACGCGTGAAGACTGCGGAACGATGCTCCACATCGCTCTCGATGTGGTCGAGGCCCTTGGCAATGATGTCGGCGCGCTCGGTGAAAGTGCGTTTCGCCCACCCAGGCTGAGCCGCTTTTGCGGCGGCGACGGCTTGATCGACGTGATCCGGCGTACCCCTTACTATGGTACCGACGAGTTCGTCGGGCCGGGCCGGATTGCGCACCTCGATGCGGGCCGGTCCGTCCACCTGCTTGCCGTTGATCAGCATGTAAGCGGTGATCGGTTCTTCGGTATTGCGTTGATTGGCCATCGCGCATCCTCCGGTCGGCTGCATGCAACGAAAGCCGGGAGGATCTCCTCCGAGCCGTCGCGCATTATCGCTTGTGAGATCTTCTGTTTGGATATATCCAATAAAATATATCGAGTTCAGAAGACGGTCAAGGTCGGAATGGGATGTGGCGAGAGTTCGCCCGAGCCGCTCAGCCTGTTCTTTTACGCCGGGCTCGCTGTCCGATATGAGAATGAACGCATTACCGAGAACGTTCGCGATAAGCTTCCGGGGCGGATCGTGCGGCAAAGGCTTTGGAACTTCGACAGTTGGCGATCCGAGCGAGAGTGGATCCCGCTGCTGCTCAGATAGAACCCTCGGAATCGGTCAGCTTGCAGGGCTTGGCGCGCGCCCCAGCAGCGTCGGAAAGTGACATTCCCTGTTCTCACGGGTCCGGGACGATACCCCGGAAAATACCTCCGAATCCTTGAGATCGCATGAGACCGGAGGGCGCTCGGATTCCGATATATTTGTGAGTAAATTCAGTGCTTTATGAGGCCAGATGACACTGCTTGATACGACATGCAACAGTGCACCTGGTGCCCCAGGAGGGACTCGAACCCCCACACCCTTGCGGATATCAGATTTTGAGTCTGACGCGTCTACCGTTCCGCCACTGGGGCTTGCCGGCCGTATTGGGCCGCGACCCGCGTTGTTAGCGAGACGCGGACCGGAACGCAACCCATGCCGATCAGCCTGCGCTGCGCGCCTGTCGGATCGCCTGCCACACGCGCTGCGGCGTCAGCGGCATATCGATGTGGCGGATGCCGTAGTCCTTGAGGGCGTCGACGACGGCGCCGACCACAGCGGGCGGGGCTCCGGTCGCGCCGGCTTCACCGGCGCCTTTCACGCCCAAGGCGTTGGTCTTGCAGGGCACGATGTTGAATTCGCCCTTGATGTGCGGCAGGTGATGCGCGCGCGGCATCGCATAGTCCATGTAGGAGGCGGTCATGAGCTGCCCGCTTTCGTCGTAGACCACGTTCTCGGTCAGCGCCTGGCCGATGCCCTGGGCTATCCCGCCGTACGCCTGCCCGTGCACGATGAGCGGGTTGAGGACCACGCCGCAATCGTCGACGGCGGTGAAGGAGACGACCTCGACATCACCGAGATCCGGATCGACCTCGACCTCGACAACGTGGGCACCGTTGGGGAAGTTCTCGCTCTTGCCGTTGAAGGTCACTTCCTCGTCGAGCCCCGGCTCCATGCCATCGGGCAGGCGGGACGGATCGTAGGCAGCGGACGCGACCTCCTTGAGGGAAATGGTCGATGTCGCGCTCTTGAAGACGCCCTCGGCGAACTCCACGCGCGCGGGCTCGGACTGCATCAGGTGGGCAGCAATTCTGGTGCCCTTGGCGAGGATCAGATCGGCGGTCATGCGGATGCCCATGCCGCCGACCATCGAGGACCGCGAGCCGAAGGTGCCGACGGAGGTTTCCGGCGCCTCAGCAGTATCTCCGTTGACGAGGTCGACGTCCTCGAAGTCGACGCCGAGGAACTCGTTGACGAGCTGCGAATAGACCGTGTGGTGACCTTGTCCGTGTGCGTATGTTCCGGCGAACAGGGTGACGCGCCCATCCGGTCCCATCCGCATACGCATGCCCTCGGTGGGGCGGCTGCCTGCGCCCTCGATGAAGGCCGACAGTCCGATACCGCGCAGCCTGCCGCGTGCCTTCGCCTCGGCGCGCCGTGCTTCGAACCCGTTCCAGTCGGCCGCCCCGAGAGCCATGTTCAGCGTCGTATCGAAGTCGCCTGAATCGATCACGAACCCGAGGTGCGTCTTGTACGGCATCTGTTCGGGGCGAATGAAGTTGCGGCGGCGGATCTCATCGCGCGGCAGGCCGCACGCTTCCGCGGCCGCATCCATCAGCCGTTCCATGATGTAGTTGGCCTCGGGGCGGCCGGCGCCGCGATAGGTATCGGTGCAGATCGTGTTCGTGAACACGGGTTTCACGGAGAAGTAGAACTTGTCGACGTGATACATGCACGGGATGATGCGTCCGCCGCCCTCCATCGGCAGCCGCACGCCGTTCTCGGAAAGGTAGGCGCCGACGTTCAGGATGGTGGCGACCTTCAGTGCGACGATCTTGCCGTTGCGGTCGAGGGCCATCTGGCAGCGGTTGAGCTGATCGCGTCCCTGGTAGTCGGACATGAAGGTCTCGAGACGATCGCCGTGCCACTTCACGGGACGGCCGAGCTTCCGGGCGGCAAAGGCGACCGTTATCATCTCGGGGTAGAGCTTGCTGCGGATGCCGAACCCGCCGCCGGTATCGCGCGAGACGACCCGCACCTTGTCCATCGGCATTTTGAAGAGGCCGCCCGCGATGCCGGCCTGTATGCGCCTTCCACCTTGCGAGGGTGCATAGATCGTGAGGTGGCCGCTGTCCTTGTCGAAGGTGGCGATCACGGTGCGCGGCTCCATCGGGCTTACCGCGAGCCGGTTGTTGACGAGGTCGATCGAAACCCGATGTGCCGCACCGGCGAGGGCCGTATCGACTTCAGCCTCGTCGCCGTATTCCCAATGAACGACAAGGTTGGAGTCGAGTTCGGGCCATACCTTGGGCGCGTCCTTCGCGAGGGCATCCTGCGTGGCGACCACCGCGGGCAGCGGTTCATAGTCGACCATGACCGCATCTGCCGCTTCACGGGCTATCGCGTTGCTCTCGGCGACGACCATGGCGATGCATTCGCCGACAAAGCGTGTTTCGCGGATGGGGAGGACGTGGCGCACAGGCTTGGCCATGGGTCGGCCTGAGCGATCCTGGTAGCTCGCGTCGTTCAGAAGCTGACCGATGCCGGCCTGTTCCAGCTCACTGGAGGTGATGACGTCGATCACGCCCGGCATGGCGCGGGCTTCGGACGTGTCGATCGACAGGATTTGTGCGTGTGCGTGCGGCGAGCGTACGAATGCAGCCCAGAGCTGTCCGTCGATCTCGATGTCGTCGGTGAATACGCCCTGCCCGGTGACGAGGCGCACGTCTTCCTTGCGCCGTACCGGCTGTCCGATCCCGTACATGCCCATGTATCGCGTCCTGTTCTTGTCATTGACCGGGCGGATCAATAAATGCGAGCCGCCCGGTCGACAAGAGTGAACGCAAGCCTGTCGCAGGTCATCAACCTTTGACGGCGGCCGTTGCAGCAGTCCCCTGTGTCTCCTTGAACCGCCTGGCGTCGAGGAAGAGGAGTGCCGCGCCAACGACCACGGCAACCAGGCTGTAAAGCGCCGGCGGCAGGAACGCGTTGACCTCAGCGATAATCGGGATCTTGGAGGCAATGTTGGCTGTCGGGAACAGTGCGATGCCGCCAACGATGATCATGATCAATCGCCGGAACAGTCCCAGTTTGTCCTTGAAGTAGCCGACGATGCCGACCGTGACGTAGTAGACGCCCACGAACGCGGTAAAGGTGTCGATCGCGATCGCCAGCGGATCACCGATCAGGAGCAACGTCGGCGACAATACGAACATGACTGGCAGCACGAACTTCACCCAACCGATCCGGCAGGCGGCCAGTGCCGTTTCCATGACGCCGGCTTTGGCGATGCTTGCTGCGGCGAATGCCGCAAGGGCTACGGGCGGCGTGATCATCGAGAGCATGCCGAAGTAGAAGATGAACATATGGGCGGCGAGCTTGGGCACGCCGGTCTCGACCAGCGACGGTGCGATCAGAGCGGCAAGCAGAACGTACACCGCCGTCGTCGGCATACCCATGCCAAGGATGATGCTGATCACCGCAGCGACCAGCAGCAACAGGAACAGGCTCGAGCCGGCGATATGCACCAGCAGAAGGGTGAGCGCGTAGGCAAGGCCGGTTGCGTTGAGGATGCCGATCACGACGCCGGCGCCAGCCAGAGTCATGAACAAATCGCTTGTATTGCGCCCCGTACTGGCAAGACTACCGAAGAAATCAAGCGGACTCAGCCGGTTACCCTTATAAGCTCGCAGCATGCCGACGACATACATCGCAAGCGTTGCCCCGATTGCCGCGCGTTCCGGCGACGTCTGCCAATAGAACATGATGAACAGCAGAACCGCGAACGGAATGAGGAAGTGCCAACCCTGCCGCATCACGTCACGAAGCAACGGCATGCGCTCTTCGAGATTCTGCAGCTTGTCGCGGCCAGCGATGAGATCGACCTGCCAGTAGAGACCCCAGTAGTAGAGCAATGCCGGGATAGCCGCGGCGAGTGCGATCGTGGCGTACGGAGTTTCGATGAACTCAGCCATGAGGAACGCTGCGGCGCCCATCACCGGTGGTGCGAGCTGGCCGCCGGTTGCACCCACGGCTTCGATGCCGCCAGCGTCACGCGACGTATAGCCGGTCCGCTTCATCATCGGAATCGTGAAAACGCCGACCGAGGCCACGCTCGATACGGAGCTGCCCGATATCGTGCCGAACATCGCAGATCCGGCAACGCAGATCTTTGCGGGACCGCCGCGCCGGCGTCCCATCGCTGCCATTGCGACATCCAGAAAGAATTCGCCGCCACCGGCTTTGGTCAGCATTTCGCCGAGCCAGATGTACATGATGACGATCGTCGCGCCGACCTTGACCGGTGAGCCGAAGATCGAGGTCGGATCGAAACCAAGATAGACAACAAGAGCGCCCAGATCCTGTGGCTTGCCCCGGATCTCGACGGGCATCAGATGGGCGAAAAGCGCGTAGACGATGAACGCCGCGATGACGCCGAGCAGGCCCCATCCCGTGGCGCGCCGCAGACCCTCCAGAACCAGGAACAGCACGATGATGCTGAGGGTCAGGATTTCCGGGGTGCGGTAGGCGTAGTCCTGGACCAGCCGAGCGTATTCACTGGCGATCCACAGGCCAGCGCCAGCGCCGAGCAGTCCCAGTATCAAGTCGACCGGAGAGAACGAGCGATGGGTCTTGCCCTGCCAGCTCAAAGCATTGAAGGTAAGCAGAAGGGCGAGGCCGACCACGACAGCCAGGAACTGCTCCTCGTAGAAAGCGACACCAAGATAGTAGGTTGCTCCCGCGCCCCACGCGAGACACGTCGACGTCAGCAGAAATCCCGCGAGCAGCACTACCCATTTGTGTCTGAGATTGGTT
>JBFWYV010000082.1:0-16779 GCA_050186055.1 Hyphomicrobiaceae bacterium
TGATGGCGCGTCTCGCCTTCATCGGATGCGGCGCGATGGGCGCCCCCATGGCAGAACGGCTTCTCGACGCCGGGCATGCGCTGCACGTTTACGATCCCAACCCGGCCGCGACCGTGCCGCTCGCAAAACGCGGCGCAAACGTCGCCCGTTCCCCGCGGGAAGCGGCCGAGGGCTGTGAAATCGCCTTTGCATGCCTTCCCGATCCCCAGGTGAGCCGTGCCGTCGCGCTCGATTCCGGGGGCATCGTCGCCTGCGGGAACCTCGATATATACGTGGAAATGTCGACCATCGGCTCTCGCACGGTGAAGGACATTGCCGCCGGGCTCGCAAAATCCGGCATTGCCTTCCTGGATGCACCGGTCAGCGGAGGACCGCGCGGCGCGCGCGGCGGCACACTCTCCACGATGGTCGCGGGCGAGCACGCGACCTTCGAACACGCCAGGCCTTTCCTGGAATCGATCGCGCGCAATGTCTTCTATATGGGCGACACACCGGGCCTCGGCCAGGTGACAAAACTCGCCAACAATATGATCTCCGCCGCCGGCATGGCGGCTGCATTCGAAGCCTCGGTCATGGCGGTGAAGGCAGGCGTCGACGCGCGCATTCTGATCGACACTGTGAACGCATCGACCGGCCGGAATAGCGCAACGATGGACAAGTTTCCCGCCTCCGTGCTCACCCGCAGCTTCGACTACGGCGGCAAGCTGTCGACCATGTACAAGGACGTATTTCTCTGTCTTGAGGAGGCGCGCGACCTCAACGTTCCGATGTGGGTTGGATCGAATGTCGTGCAGCTCTGGTTCCATGCGATGACGCAGGGACGCGGTAACGACGATTACACCACGCTCATCAAGATGATCGAAGATTGGGCCGGCGTGACCGTCGGAGGCAACCAGTCCGGGCCGAAAAGGTAGACGACCATGTGCGAAGTCGAGGCAAACAAGATTCCGGGCTGGAAGGGCTGGCTCGATCTGCCGGCGCCGAAGATATCCGGCGTCGAAAGTCCCTGGACGGACCTTTCTCATCTCCTGACCGAGAATCTCTCGCGCATCCCCTCGTTTCCGCAGCCTCGCATCCGTCAAATCACGCATATCCCCGAGCATCGCGCTAACGTCACCGAAGTGCACATGGTCGTGCATCACGGCACACATCTCGATGCGCCACGCCATTTCATTGCCGACGGTCCGACGATGGACGAAGTGCCGCTGGACCGGCTCTATGGTCCGGGCGTCGTATGGCGCTTCGACAAGCCGGACGGCGGACTGATCGAGATCGCAGATCTGGAACGGGCGACGCCACGCATGCGTGAAGGCGACATCGTGCTGATCGACAGCGACCGCGCCCGCCACGTCAACACGGACCGTTACATGCAGCACGCCTGCCTGACCGGCGAGGCCGCGGCTTGGCTCGTCAGGCAGGGCGCGCGCATGGTCGGTGTCGATTTTCCGACGCCGGACCTCGCCGCTCCGTTCCGACCGGCGGACTTCGCTTTCCCCGTGCATTACACGCTGCTCAGCCAGGGTGTGCTGATTGCGGAACATGTCACCAACCTGCGGAACCTGGCCGGGCATCGCATCGAAGCGATGTTCCTTGGCCTCAACATTGTGGGTTCCGACGGCGCCCCCATGCGTGCCGTCGCCCGCGCCGTCGATTGAAAGGTGGGCTGAAAATGAGTCGCGTCTATGCCGTTCGGGTGCACAAGCCCGGTGGACCGGAAGAGTTGCGCTACGAGCAGGTGGAGCTTGGAGATCCCGGCCCCGGCGAAGCGCGCGTGCGCCACACCGCGATTGGCCTCAACTTCACCGACATCCACTTCCGAACCGGCCGCTATCCCCTGCCCGCGCTTCCCCATGTCGTCGGCATGGAAGCGGCAGGCGTCGTGGAAGCGATCGGCTCGGGCGTGAGCGAGATCAAGCCAGGCGACCGCGTCGCGTACGCATCGGAGAAGCCGCGCGCCTACGCGCAGGAAACCGTAATGCCCGTCACGCGACTGGTGAAATTGCCGGACTGGCTGGACGACGAGACCGCCGCGGCCACCATCCTGAAAGGGCTGACCGCGCAATATCTGATCCGCAGCGCCTACCCCATCCGAAAAGGCGAAACCATCCTGATCCAGGCTGCGGCCGGCGGCGTCGGCCTGATCATGTGCCAATGGGCGCAACATCTCGGCGTGACGGTCATCGGGACTGTGAGCACACGCGAGAAGGCCGAGCTGGCAAGAGCCAATGGCTGCACGCATCCGATCATTTACACGAATGAAGACGTTGCGGCGCGCGTGCACGAGCTAACGAACGGCGAGCGGCTGCCGGTTGTGTTCGACGGGATCGGCGGGTCGACTTATGAGAGCTCGCTCAACTGCTTGCGACGGCGCGGGCTGGCCGTGTTCTACGGTTCGGCCGGCGGCGTCATTCCGCCCTTCGACCTGTGGCGTCTGAATCGCATGGGCTCGCTCTACGTGACATTCGCCGGACTGGCCGACTATCTAAGCACCCGCGCGGAGATGATGGAGCGCACCAAAGACTTGTTCGCCATGATCAAGGCGGGCATCGTGCGCGTACCGATCAACCAGCGCTACAAGCTTGCCGATGTCGCGCAGGCGCATCGCGATCTCGAAGCCAGGCGCACCAGTGGCGCCTCGATCATTTCCCCGTGATCCGATGTCAGCGCTTGCGCTCTCCGATGCACGTATAGACGTTGCGCCGCGCGTTGGAGAAATTCTTCTCCATGCGCAGCGTCCAGGGCGACTTGTTGGCGCCAACAATATTCAGATACGCCGGAGAGCGCAGAACGTCCGGCGTTTCGAGATCGTACAGCGCAAGATATCTTGGTCCTCCTTCGATGCAGCGGAAACGCCGCGCATTGATGAAGCCGGGCACCGCCATACGTTCGGGAAGATGCTCCTCCTCGTACCAGCGATTGAATTCGTCTTCGAGGGTGGAATTGACGTCGGTCATGAACAGGAGCAGGCCACGTTCGTTTGTCATTGCGGGGTCTCCATGAAGCCGGATCGATGTGCCGTGACAGGCGGAAACGCATCATGATAAACAAGCTGAACCACGAGATTGCAGGCAGCGGGCCACCGGTGGTGCTGCTGCATCCGGTCGGACTCGACCTGACATTCCTTGCGCCGGTCGCGACCGTGCTGGCCAGGTATTTTACTGTCCTGAGCGTCGACCAGCGCGGGCACGGGAAAAGCCAAGCCAACTCACCGGCATCCGGACTCGACGATTATGCTGAAGATTTGCATGCCCTGCTTGCGGAGCTGAAGATTGTTCGTCCGGCACTCGTCGGCTTTTCGTTCGGAGGCATGGTGGCGCAAGCCTTCGCGATCAGATATCCCGGAGCCATTAGCGCACTCGTGCCCTGCGCGTGCCCGCCCACGCTTTCGCCCGAAGGCCGCGTGGTCGCCCGCGCGCGCGGCGATGACGCGCGCAAAGACGGCATGTCGGCGGTGCTGGAAGCGACACTCGACCGCTGGTTCACGCCGGCTTTTCGGGTGGCGGGACAGGATCAAGCTGTGCGTCGACATCTTTTGTCCCACAACGTCGAGGGCTGGGCCCAGGCCTGGTACGCCATCGGTGGCATCGACACGTTGCCGCGCCTTCACGAAGTGCGCGTGCCGGCGCTGTGCATCGCCGGCGAACTGGACAAATCCTCGCCGCCGCCGATCGTCCGCACAATCGCCGACGCCATTCCCGGCGCGCTCTACGCTGAACTGAAGGGAGCACCGCATATGCTGTTCATGGAACAGCCGGAGGAAACCGCGCGCATCGCCAGCGGCTTTCTGCAGCAAGTCCTTAAATAGAGGCACGTCCCGGGTCTCGCAGGCATCCACCTTGCGCCGCGCAGGCGGCTCAGCCGCCCTCGATCGGCACCAGGATCTTACCGTGATCGATACGCTTGACACCATCCACATAGAGCGTCGGGTGCAGGATCACGCCGTCCATGTGGATTTTGGATTTCACCGAGCCGCCAACGTCAACGTTGGTGCCAAGCCCGAAATGCAGCGTGCCCATGATGTTCTTGTCTTCGCGCTGGATGCCGCGCACTACCGCCTTGGCATTGACGCCGACCGACGCTTCCGCCGGGCACATATAAGCATTCTCATCGCCGTACACGTCGAGATAGTCGCGCAAGATGCGCGCTTCCGGTCCACCCTCGATCCTGGTCACACGCCCCTTCTCGACCGTAAGCTCGATCGGCGTCAGCAGCCGGCCGATATGGTGCATGGTGAGGTCGATGACGAGTTTGCCGTTGGCGCTGCCCTCGACTGGAGCGACGTTGAACTCGCCGGTCGGGAACAGGTAATAGAGCAGGTTGTTGCCGGGCCGGTTTTCGTCCTTGGCGAAATTGATGATCCTGTAAGGATCGAATTTGTCGGTCGGCAGCGGCGGCTGCGTGATGCGATTGGCGACGCTGTAGGTAAAATCCGTTCCATACTGCGACGTCACGCGGCATTCGCGAGCGTTGGGCCCGAATACATTCTTCGCGACATAATGCTTGCGGACCGCGATCTGCTTCATATCGTCCGCGACTGCGCCGGACTGAAACCACTCAAGCTGCATGCCGCCATCCATGCAGATCGCCGGGATGCCGGCTGCCATGGCGTCGAAATTGGCCGGACAATGCAGCATGCCGGTCGAGGCGAGCAACACATTGAAATCCGATTTCATCATGGCTTCGCAGATCGCCGACGGCGGGTCGTAATAGTCGGCTGGCCGGCGTTCAAACAATGCGACGGTCGTTTCCGCTCCAAGCTCGGAACATGTGCTCTGCACCACCTGCCAGACACGGGGATCGTGCGAGAAATCGCTGAGGATGAGGACGCGGTGGCCGGGCTTGATGTTGGCGACGAAGGGTCGCCGGATGTAGTCCATGTTTCCCGTCACGAACGAACCCATCGCCATTGGAATGCCTCGCGCTACCGCGTCCATACCTACGGCTGGGATTGGTCCCCGAAGCCGTTATGTCGACACTCAACCCGGGAATGCATCACCCGTCAAGCGTATAAACCCCAACAAAATATAGAAATAACCGGATAGCTCCGATAAGGGAGATCAATGAGTGTCGACAATTAATATCCAAGCTCGCAAATCTGCTAGTGTCATCACCACGCGCCCCGCACAGGAGAAGCGGCCATCGATACCCCGATAAAGCCGCGCCGCGCAGCCCGGCCCGCCAAAGACCCCCACTCGTTCGCCCGCGCCACGGCTGTCGCCCGCGGCATCGTGGCCGAACGCCATGACAGGCCTTCTCTGGTTTCCAACATTGCCTGCGAGATCGCGGCTGAAATTATCGAGGGAATGCGGCAGCCAGGCGATGATCTCAACTCGGTCGAGTTGTCGCGCACCTACCGAACCAGCCGCACGCCGATCCGCGAAGCGCTGATGCTTCTTGAGAAGGAAGGGCTTGTTCAGATTCCGCCGCGACGCCGTCCCCGCGTCGCTTCGCTGGCAATGGACGAGATTCGCGAAATCTACCGTGCACGCGCCGAGCTCTTCGAATTGATCGCGACAGACGTCGCCCGGCACGCGCCAGCCGAGCAGATCGCTCTCTTGCGCAAGCCACTTGCCGACATGGAGAGCGCTTGTAACAACGCCGACCTCAACAGCTTTGTCTGGGCGAATGTCGACTTTTACGACCGCAATACGCAGCTTGCGAATAATCGAACGGTCAAGCGAATCCTCGATTCGCTCCTCCTTCGCACATTGCGGCTACGGCGCTTGAGCTTGTCGCAACCAGGACGCCTGCAGCAATCGCTCGACGATAACGCTCGCCTGCTGAAGGCCTATGAGGACCGCGACGCCAATCTGGCGGCAGCGCTGATCCGCTCCAATCACATCAATGCATTGGCAGCCTTGGAGAAGTGCCTGTCGGATACCATTCAACCTAGCTGATGAAATTTCAGAACGCCGGTTGGAAAATGTCCGTGGTGTGAATTCAGAATTCACAGCCGCAGGCGAATGTACGGGTTTATTCCCTTGGCGTGGCGGCGAACAGTGCAATGGGTGCCAGCGCCAGCTGAATGTCGCGGGTCGCACATCTCCACCGTTGCCGCTATCCCTTCGTGCTCGACGCATTCCGCTTTCACCTGACCTTGACCGGCTCACTGCCGGCGCGCGTGCTTGATACGGCGATGGCGTTGCTCCGATGCGCCTATGCGGCAACAATCGCGGACGCCCTGATCGAAGCCGCCGCACTGTCGCTCATCCGTCAGGACGGCGCCGATGCCCGCCTCGCCGTCATCGACCAGTGGCCGCTGCGTCCTTGCCGAAGCTGAGAGCGCTCAAAAGGCTCTGACGGCTGCATGCGCAGTTGCGCCCAGCCCGGCCATGCCGACGCTTGCAATCGCAGCCCAGACCACCGAGCCGGCGCAGGCGATGCCAAGCGACCGGACGATCCAGACCAGTGCATCAGGCGGCGCCCGCAAGGTCAAAGCCGCGAGCAAGAGCGCCGCAATCACGAGTTGAACCGCCAAGGGCCGCGCGCCATGCTTTGGGCCTACGACGCGGGCAGCAGAATGGATGCGTTCGGCCGTCACCATGACGGCTCGATTTTTCGTCAAGCTCAAACCGAAGGCGAGCAGGAAATAAAGCCATACCAGGGGTTCCGATAATGAACTGCAGAAAATGCCGGCGCCAGCATCCGGCACTGCCTCCCCTCGGACCGCCGCCGTATCCAGCGTGAGTATTGACACGATCAACGTCACAACCGCGACCGCAACGAGCTGGCGTGCGGCAGCAACAAGTCCTGCTTCGAGGAACCGCAACATTGCGAGCATCCTCCAGAGCAAGCGTCCGTCTCGCGCTCACATCTCCATCAGCGCGATCAAACCCTTCAGAATCTCAGTCGGCGACGGCGGGCAGCCGCGGATGTGAAGATCAACCGGAATCAAATCTTTGGCGCCGCCGACAACCGCATAGCTGCCGGCAAAGATGCCGCCATCGGCCGCGCAGTCGCCAACTGCGACCACCCATTTCGGATCGGGCGTGGCATCGTAGGTGCGCTGCAAGGCCTCGCGCATATTCCTGGTGAGCGGCCCGGTGACGGTCAGGACGTCGGCATGTCGTGGCGCGGCCACGAACCGCAGCCCGAGACGCTCGAGATCGTAAAACGCGTTGCTGAGCGCATGCATCTCCAGTTCGCAGCCGTTGCAGGAGCCGGCGTCGACGTGCCGGATCGCAAGCGAGCGGCCAAGCCGCGCACGCGCGGCGCGCTCCATGCTTTGCGCAAGCTCCTTGAGGGCGGCTTCGTCCGGCGTTGGAGGCGCTTCCGTCAGCGGCCCGTGGGTGAGGCTCTCGAGCAAGGTGTTGCGCATGGATGCCGCCCTTTCGCCCTCCCTATCCGCTCGTCTCCACGAACGCGCGGATCCAGGGACATAGAAATCTTATCATCAGCGTTCCCGCACTCCCGCTTTCGCGTGAATGAGCGGGGCGCGTGCAGCCTGTTTACGTACGAAATAGGATCACAGGTCGTGTCCCGAATACGAGCAGTTGAACGACTTGTTGCAGAGCGGGAAGTCGGCGACGATGTTGCCCTCGACCGCCGTCTCCAGCAATGGCCACTGAAACCAGGACGCGTCGCGCAGGTGGCAGCGTTCCACGCGCGCACCCGCATCGAGCCGCAGCCAGACCAACACGTCGCCGCGGAACGCCTCGGCAAATCCGAGCCCCTCGCACGCTGCGGTCGGCATGCTGAGCGGCTCGGCGATCTCGCCTTCCGGCAGCGTATCGAGAATTTGCTCGATCAGCGACAGGCTTTGCTCAACCTCGCGAATGCGGATCCAGACGCGCGCGTTGACGTCGCCGGCGTCGAGCACCGGCACGTCGAAGCGCAGGGCCTGATAGGGCGCATAGCCGAACGCCCGGCGCGCGTCGAAGTTGCGGCCGGAAGCACGACCGACATAGCCGCCGGCGCCGAAGCGGCGCGCATAGTCCGGCTTCACGATGCCTGTGGTGACAGTGCGGTCCTGCAAGGACGCGGTATTGTCGTAGAGCTCGATCAGCCGCGGGAATACTTTGCGGAGTTCGGCGAGCAGCGAGCGCAGGGCCGTCGAGCCGTGCGGTCCGATATCGCGCGCAACGCCGCCCGGCACGATCGCGTCCATCATCAGGCGATGTCCGAAGCAGAGGCCGGCCGCGCGCAGCACGCGCTCGCGCAGGATGCCGCATTGCGCATGCATCAGTGCGAACGAGGCGTCGTTGCAGATGGCGCCAATGTCGCCGAAATGATTGGCGAGCCGCTCGAGCTCAGCCATCAACGCTCGCAGATGGGTCGCGCGCGGCGGCGCGCTCGACTGCAGCGCCGCCTCAACGGCCTGCGCGAAGGCGTATGCATAAGCGACGGCGCTGTCGCCCGACGTGCGGCCCGCCAGCTTTGCGGCCCGGTCGAGCGTTGAGCCCCGCATAAGGTACTCGATGCCTTTGTGCACGTAGCCAAGGCGCTGCTCCAGGCGGACAACGTGCTCGCCGTTGGCGGTGAAGCGGAAATGACCAGGCTCGATAATGCCGGCATGGACCGGCCCGACCGGAATCTGGTGCAGCGCTTCGCCTTCGGCCGGAAGGAAGGCGTACGCGGCGGGCGTCTGCGCCGGCGCCTTTCGGCCGAGCGGATACGCTACGCTCCAGAACCCCAAATCCAGCCACGGCCGGGTGTCGGGCGCGCCGATGGCTTCCAGCCCGAACAGGCTGCCGATCGCGCGCTCGAGCCGGATCGCTGGAGCATGTTTGGCGCCGACGCTCGGATATCGTCCATCCCTGCAGGAATAAGTCAGCACAGCAACGTCGGCCGCGCCGTCGATCAGCGCCATATGCACCGCGTCATCGTCGCCCCAGAGGCCAAGCAGCGTGCACTGGCCGCCCACCAAGAGATCGATAGCGGCCGTCCAGCCCGCCTCGCCCACCGCGGCGCGCGGCCATGGCCGGTGCGCGGCGGCTTTCTCCGCGTGTGGGATCTGGTCGAGCAGGGCCATCACGTCATCCCAGCAGCTTTGCGACGTTCTCGAAGCCGGTGACCAGCCCCGGCGGCAGATAAATGCCCGCCACGAACACGATGGCGAGATGCGCGAACATCGGCACATAGGACGCATGCGCCGGCCCGATCGGCCCGCGCGGCTCGCCGAAGGCGATCGTGTTCAGCCGCAGGAACAGGCCGCCGAGCGCAATCAGGATTCCGAAGACGAGGATCACCGCGAGCCACGGCGCGCGCGCAAAGGTCGAGCTGACGACCAGGAACTCGCTCATGAAGATGCCGAGCGGCGGTAGTCCGGCGATCGCCACGACGCCGAGCACCAGGCCCCAGCCGAGCACCGGATGCGTGATCGTCAGGCCGCCCAGTTCGGCAATCTTCTGCGTTCCCTTGACCTGCGCGATGTGGCCGACCGCGAAGAAGATCGCCGACTTGGTCAGCGAATGCATCGTCATGTGCAGGAGGCCGCCGAAATTGGCGAGCGGGCCGCCCATGCCGAAGGCGAAGACGATGATGCCCATATGCTCGATGGAGGAATAGGCGAACATCCTTTTGATGTCGCGACGCCGGTACAACATGAAGGCGGCGAACACGCAGGAGATGAGCCCCAGCGTCACCATCAGCGGGCCGGGCGCGATCGACGCCGGGTTGAGCGCGAGCAGCATCTTGAAGCGCAACAGCGCATAAAGCGCGACGTTGAGCAGTAGGCCCGACAATACCGCCGAGATCGGCGTCGGGCCCTCGGCATGCGCGTCCGGCAGCCAGGCATGTAGCGGCGCGAGGCCCACTTTGGTGCCGTAGCCGAGCAGGAGGAATACGAAGGCGAGATTGAACACGGCAGGGTCGAACTGCGCCGCGTGTTGCATCAGCACGGTCCATACCATCGCCTCGAGGCCTTCGCCGATGATCGGGCGCGCAGCCATGTAGACGAGGATTGTGCCGAACAACGCGAGCGCGATGCCGACGCTGCCAAGGATAAAGTATTTCCAGGCCGCCTCCAGCGCCTCGTGCGTGCGGTAGACGCCGACCATCAACACGGTGGTGAGGGTGGCGACCTCGACCGCGACCCACATCAGGCCGATATTGTTGGCGACCAGCGCGAGGTTCATGGCCAACATCAGCATCTGATACATGGCGTGATAGAAGCGCACCGAACGCGGTGTCAACCGGCCGATCTCGATCTCGTGTCCGATATAGCTCGCGCTGAATACGCTGGTGGTGAAGGCGACAAATGTCGTCAGCACGATGAAGACCTTGTTGAGGTCGTCCACCAGCAGGTAGTTCCCCGAGCGCGGCTCGACCAGGAATAGCGACACCGAGGTCAGAAATGTCAGCAGCGAGGCGAACACGTTGAGATTGGCGGTCAGCCGATAGCCGGGCAGCACCGCAAGCAGCGCCGCTGCCACCATCGGGATCAGCAGGATCGCGTCGAGCGCGTTGAAGCCATCGAAGAGACCGAAAGTCATCGCCGCTCACCACGGAAGCGATCGAGCGCCTGGATATCGACCGTGTCGAACCGCTCGCGGATACGGAACAGGAAGATGCCAATCACGATGAAGGCGATCAGCACCGAGAAGGCGATGCTGATCTCAACTACCAGCGGCATGCCCTTGGCTCCGGTCGCCGCCAACACCAAGCCGTTTTCCAACGACATGAAGCCGACCACTTGGCTCACGGCGTTACGCCGCGTTACCATCATCAGCAGGCCGAGCAGCACGACCGAGAGGGCAAAGGCGAGGTCCTCGCGCGCCAGCGGATCGGCTTCCGCCGTGACCCGCAGCATCACCACCATCGACAGCGCGACCAGCCCTATGCCGGCAAGCATGGTGAGGCCGACGCCGACCACATTGTCGATCTCGCGGTGAATGCCGAGTTTGACCACGATCCGGCGCAACGCGACCGGAATGACAATCCCCTTGAAGATGAGCGCGAGCGCCGCCGTGATGTATAAATGCGGCGCGTGCTGGATGAAGGCCTGCCACGCCACCGACGCCGCCAGCACGACCGCATGGATCGCAAACACATTGATCAGCGCGGACAGGCGATCCTGATAAAGCTGCAGGAAGCTCACCAGCACCAGCGAGCCGGCCAGCAGATGCGCGATGTCGAAGGCGATGCCGTTCATCAGAGACTCGCCGACATGAAGCGCAAGAGCGTTGCCAACAGCGCCAGCATCAGCGCCGCGCCGAGGAGTTCCGGCACGCGGAATACGCGCATCTTGGCAATGGACGTCTCGAACACCGCCAGCAGGAAACCGCCCACGGCGAGCTTGCCGACATAGGCGGCGACGCCGATTGCGAGCACGGCCGAAGGCGCCGCCACGGCGGCGATGCCCCAGGGCACGAACAAGCAGGCGATCAGCGAGAGATAGAGCAGGAGCTTGAGCGCCGCCGACAGCTCGATCAACGCGAGGTGGCGGCCGGAATATTCCAGCACCATGGCCTCATGCACCATCGTCAGCTCCAGGTGCGTCGCCGGATTGTCCACCGGAATGCGAGCGTTCTCGGCGATGGCGACGATGATGAGCGCGACCAGCCCGAGACCGAGCGACACGCGCAGGCCGACCTCGGGTGAATTCATGAAGGCCGACATGGTCGAGAGCTGAGTCGAGCTGGCAATCAGCGCGAGCGTGAACACGATCATCAACATCGCGGGCTCGGCCAGCGAGGCGATCATCGTTTCGCGGCTGGAGCCGATGCCGCCGAAGGCAGTACCGACGTCGAGGCCCGCGAGCGCCAAGAAAAAGCGCGCGCTGCCCAGGAGAGCAATGATGGCGATCAGGTCCGCCGACCAGGAGAATAATAGGCCGCCGCGAAAGGTCGGCACGAGCGAGGCCGCGACCCAGGTCGCCGCGAACACGAGATAAGGAACGACGCGGAACAGCCAGGAGGCATTGTCCGCGAGCACCACGTCCTTGCGCAGCAGGCGCGCGAGATCGCGATAGGGCTGCAGCAGCGGCGGCCCCCTTCGGCGCAGCAGCCGTGCCTTCACCTTGCGCACGAAGCCGGTGAGCAGCGGCGCGAGCGCCAGCACCAGCAGCATCTGTGCGGCCTGGAAGGCGAGGTCGCGGATCAGGGCCATATCGCAAGCACCAGGAGAAGCAGCACGAGCACAATGAACACCAGCGTAAGATAACGCCGGATCGTGAGGAACTGCAGGACATTCAGCCGGTCGGAAGCGTATTCGACGAGACTCGCAATCGGTGCGTAGAGCGTGTCCCAGATCGGATCGCGCAGCGTCACGGTCAGTTGTGCCGGCGCGGTCGATCCCGGTGCCGGCATCTCGCCGATTTCGCGCGCGCGGAATACGAGCGTGCCGAACACGCGGCGGATCGGCTGCGCCAGACTGTCGGCGGAATACTGGTTGAGCGGACTTGGATCGGGATAGCCGCAATCCCAGGCCGCGCCGCGGCGGATGCGGTCGGACGCCAGCCTGTGAATGGCGAAGGCAGCGGCCATGCCGGACGCGGTCATGAACACGAACACCAGAAGTCCGTTATAGGAACTGCGGCTTTCCGCGACCGGCACGATCGACAGCCATGCAACGCCGGTCTGCACCGGCATGCGGCCTTGCGTGAGCATCTGCGCCACCGGTGCCAACGCATCGATGAACAGGCCGGGCAGGATGCCGCCGATCAGGCACAAAGCGGCCAAGGCATACATCGCGGCGAGCGAGCACCTGTCGGTCTCCACCGCGTCGCGCGCGGCGTCCGAGCGAGGGCGGCTGAGGAAGGCGATGCCGAAGACCCGCACGAAGCAGGCGCCGGCGAGCGCGGCCGAAAGCGCCAGCAGCGCGCCGACCGCGGGCACCATCAGCTTCAGCCCCCAGGACGAAAGCGCCGGGCTCAACAGGATGGCCTGGAAGGTCAGCCATTCGGAGACGAAACCATTGAGCGGCGGCAGCGCCGCGATCGCGGTGCAGCCGATCAGGAAGGCGAAAGCCGTGTGCGGCATGCGGTGGATCAGGCCGCCGAGCTTCTCGAGGTCGCGCTCCCCCGTCGCCGACAGAACCGCGCCTGCCCCGCAGAACAGCAGATTCTTGAACAAGGCATGGTTGAACACGTGCAGTAGCGCGGCGGTAAGCGCGAGCGCGGCGGCAAAGGTCATGGCATAGGCTTTGAAAGCCAGCGCCAGGCCGAGGGCAACGAAGATGATGCCGATATTCTCGATGGTCGAATAAGCCAGCACGCGCTTGAGGTCGCGCTGCATCAGCGCGTAGAGCACGCCCATCGCGCTGGTGACGCCACCGGCACCTAGGACGACCAGGCTCCACCACCAGTCCGGCGGGCCGATCAGATCGAAGGAAATGCGCACGAAGCCGTAGACCGCAACCTTGGTCATCACGCCGCTCATGAGCGCGGAGACGTGGCTGGGCGCCGCCGGATGCGCGAGCGGCAGCCAGGCGTGCAGCGGCACCAGGCCGGCCTTCGAACCGGCGCCGATCAGCGCCAAGATCAGCACCAGCGCCGCAAGCCCGGGCGTAGGATGCACGGCGCGGATGGCATCGAAACCGTAATTGCCCTGCGGACCGGCGAGCAGGCCGAAGGCGAGCAGCAGCGCCAGCGTGCCGAAGCTCGCCATCAGGAGATAGACGTAGCCGGCCCGCAGGTTTTCGCGGACCCGATGGTGGGCGATGACCAACGCCCAGGAGGTGAGCGACATGAGCTCCCAGGATACCAGGAACGTGAAGGCGTCGTAGGCGATCAGCACCAGGTTCATTCCGGCGAGATAGGCGGGATAGAACGGCAGCACGCGCCCGGGAAATTCCTCATGTCGGCCATAGCCGAGCGCGAACAGGCTCGCCGTCGCGGCCCCGAGGTTGATCACGATCACAAAAAAGGCCGACAGCGCGTCGATGCGGAAATGCGCGCCGAGCCAGGGCAGACCGAACGGCAGCGTCACAGCCGCCGGCGCGGCCGCAGGGGCGAGCAACGACAGCAGCCCAACGATGCAGAGCCCGAGAGTGACGACCAGGCTGACGCCATAGACGACGGCATTCCCGCGCACCGATGTCGCGAGCACGATCGCGACGGGAGCTATGACCGCCAGCGCCAGCACGCCGCAGAGCGCGTAGACGACCATCATGGCCTCCGCCGCCGAGCGGACAAAATCATGACAGCCCCCCTTCGAGGCGCACACCATGTCGGCTGCCGGTCGATGCCACCTTAGATGGTCGGCAGCGACAGGCCGCAGAGCCTGACGAGCGTGCGGCGATTGACTCCGAGTCAGGTCGCAAGCCGCCGTCTATTGCGCAGATGCAATCAGCCAAGAGCGCAAATCGCACGATTGCGTATGGGATACGCCAGGTCAAATATTACTTTCGGCCCAAGCCGTCGCATCACGCTTGCGGTCCCGAAGATATCCCGGCAATCCGCCCGCCCCCCGCCAAGAAAGCGCTGAAAGCGCGAGCGCCGATCGGGACCCCGGTTTCTTCCGGTCACACACGCGCAGGGTCAGCGAAGAAGCCGAAAGGTACGGCGTCCTGATCCTCGATGGCGTAGGCGTCATGTGCACCGTTCGTGTGACCGGCCAAAGCGCGCTCGACACCGCCACTCAGCAGACGGCCGACCCCGGTCGAAGCCGAGCAAGGCCTGCAGCCGTCGATGGAGTGAATGTCTGGCGCCATATCGAGAAGGATGGCGGCTACCGTGCCGGCTGCACGCGGATGAGCGTATCCGTCTGCTAAGCACTCTCTGCGATCTTGCAGGTTTCGTCGAGCTGGCGATGCTCCCAGTTCGCGGACGTCGCGGATGCGCGCAAGCGGTTGCGTGAGGGTCAGGACGGCGGCGGAACGGCGGAAGAACCGCCCGTCAGAATCAGAGAGACGAAAACGGGAAGATTCAACTGGATAGATGGTGGTGCATGCAGAAATTTCGAACGGGTCTCTGCCTGCGCCTTCCCTCGTAACAGGGGCGAGATGCCTTGGTCGGCGACAACGCGATCAATTCCTCGCCCGCGAGGCCGCAACGACGCCGATGCTTTCGTGACCGCGTGCTACAGCGACCCAGCGCTGCACACGCTGCGGGAGATCACATCGCGCCCGGTGTTCGGGATCGGCGAATCCGCCATTCTCACCGCCCTCACGCTCGGCGCCCGCTTCGGCACGATCACGATTCTCCGCAAGGCAATTGCGCCGATCGTGGGAACGACGAGCATATTCATTGCCGCAATCCGCGATGTGTGATTGTGCAGGAATGTCCGCCAGCCCTGATCTCCTGGCCCTCGCTGCTTCGTCGTGTATTTGGCGACACTCGATTGGGCGACGTCGAAGCCAAGCTTGAGCAGTTCGTCATGGATCCGCGGCGCTCCCCAGAGTGGGTTCTCAATACTCATCTGCCGGATCAGCGCCCGAAGGTCTGCGTCGATGCGAGGCCGCCCTCCTCGCGAACCCGACTTCCAGCGCCAATAGAAGCGGAATCCAGCCCGATGCCATCAGACCAAGGTCTCTGGCTTGATCAAGACCAGGGAACCCAGGATCGAAGGAAACCAATGATAGAGCTGAACGAGGAACCAGCGGTCGCCGTTGGTCATCGGCACCCGCCCTTTGACCTTGCGTCGTAGAACCATGACCTGGTGGCGGAGCAACACGTTTTCGGCGAACAGGCTGCTGTTCGACCTGAAAGGCGCCACCAGAATGGCCAGTAAGAACGAGAGCAGTGTGATCATCACCCGATCATAAGCGATTCTATCAGCTCAGAGAGCTGGATCGAGTTTTCGGTACAAGACAGGAGAACACCGACGCGAAGTCCTCGGAATGTCGCAGGCCGCCGGTTCATCCTCGCGCAGGCGGAGAACACGGCCTCGGCATCCGCCCGCGACAACAGCGTGCCGGGGGCATCCTCGCTCGGCGCCTGGTCGAACAGGTCGTTGCGCTCGCGCTCGGCCGCGCCTATATTGGGGTCGATGTCCTCCCCCGTTTTCACCGATTGGGACTGGCGGCCGGCGGTGCTGGTTTCCAACGCATCCGCCTTCGCGGTGCTGACGCCGCGCGGCCCCTGGGTCGCGGTCGACGCCGCCGATGTGTCCCACACGGCCGGCGTGATGTCGGAGGCCGACTGGCGCGCCAAGTTCGAGCCGGATTTCGGGCCGCTCGATCTCGCCAAGCTGCCGGCCCAGGCGTCGCTCATGCCGGCGGAAGCCGCCGAATAGATTTCCGTCATCCTCGCGGCCGGTTCATCCCCGCGCAGGCGGAGAGCACTAGCGCGCGCCCGTGTAGTAGTATTTCAGGTCCGGTTCATCCCCGCGCAGGCGGAGAACACTCTGCGGCATCAGATTAAAGTGCTTTTTGAGGCGGTTCATCCCCGCGCAGGCGGAGAACACCCGACAACCACTCTGGAAGCTTGGCAATGTAGCGGTTCATCCCCGCGCAGGCGGAGAACACGGCCGCATCCGCTGCCATGTCGACGGCAAGGACGGTTCATCCCCGCGCAGGCGGAGAACACCGGAGCTGGCACGCTCCAAACGACATCGTGAAGGGTTCATCCCCGCGCAGGCGGAGAACACCTTTTGTGGACATCCTATCGTTTGTGCCGCCGCGGTTCATCCCCGCGCAGGCGGAGAACACCGCCCACGTCAGGATCGGCTCACCGGAGGGAGAGGTTCATCCCCGCGCAGGCGGAGAACACGCTTCTGCGCCAAAACACCAATCTAGGTAAGCCGGTTCATCCCCGCGCAGGCGGAGAACACAAGACAACGACCTCGAATACGGCGTCGCCGGTCGGTTCATCCCCGCGCAGGCGGAGAACACTCGAGACCGCAGCAGCAGCCCGTTGATCACGACGGTTCATCCCCGCGCAGTCGGAGACCACAATAA
>JBFWYV010000083.1:0-16738 GCA_050186055.1 Hyphomicrobiaceae bacterium
TCCCCTCGTTGCCTCGCTGCCGTTTAGCGGCCTTCGGTGACGATGTTCAGCAGCGCCGGCGTGCCCGAGCGGATCGCCTCGAACGCCTTCTTCATCGCCGGCATCAGCTCTTCCGGATCCTCGACCTTGGCGCCCCAGCCGCCGCAGGTCTCGACCATCTTCTCGAACGCCGGCGACGGGTCGAGCGAGGTCAGCGGCATCTGGTTCGCCGCCATCGCCTTGCCCTTCGGATAGACCGCCTGCGTCGAGCGCAGCACCGCGTACCACTGCAGATTGTTGGTCACGATCGTCAGGATCGGGAGCTTTTCCGAGCGCTGGACGTAGTGATAGGGTAGCGGGTTGCCGAACATGTAGGAGCCGTCGCCCACCGTGGTGATGACTTCGCGGTTTGGCGCGCCGAGCTTGGCGCCGAGCGCCGCGCCGAGGCCAAGTCCAAGTCCACCCGCAAGCACACCGCCGATGAACGAGGTCGGCTCGTTCAGCTCCAGGTGACGGACTGGAATGCCCAGCTCGGAGATCACGATCGCATCGCGCGACTTGAGCTGGTTGATGCAGTCGGCGATATGGGGGCCGAGGATCGGCTTGCGCGTCCGGGCGGCTTCGAGCTGCTTCGCGCTTGCCGCCTTGTAAGCGGCGCGCAGCTCCGCGATCTCGGCCTTGCGGGTATCGCGCGCTTTCTCCTTGCCCTTCTGCTTTGCAACGACCGCCTTCTCGAGCAGCGGCATGGCCAGCGCCGTCGAGCCGGCAATTGCGAGATCCGGCCGGAAGCCGTGGAACGGCACCTGCGTGATCAGCGGGTCGGGCGCGATGTGGATCGTCGTGGCATCCATTCGCGGCTGCATGTGCTGCGGCGACCACGGCACCTTGGTATCGAGGATCAGGACGACGTCAGCCTTCTCCAGGATCGGCTTGGTGATCTCGTAGCCGAGGTTCATCTCGTGGCTGCTCGGCATGTTGTTCGTGTACGCATCCTGCTGGATGACCGGCAGCACGGCATTGGAGGCCAGCGACGACAGGGCATGGAAGCCTTCCGGCGAGAGACCCGCCGACGACGTGATGATGATCGGGAACCGGGCGTTGGCAATCAGCCTGGCCGCCTCCTCGATCTGGGCCGCCGCCGGCTGTGCGGCTGCGACGCCCGTTGCCAGGCCGGAGCCAGGCTTGCGCGAGGGATGCGAGCCATCAGCCAGAACCTCGCGCGGCAGCGTCAGGTAGACCGGTCCGCGCGGCTCGCTCATGGCGATGTCCAGCGCGCGGTCGACGATGGCATCGACCGGCTGGCCGCCGCGCAGCTCGTAGTCCCATTTCACGAACTCGCGAACCATGCCGCCCTGGTCGCGGCACTCCTGACCCCAGTGGATCTGGCGGTCGCGCGAGGCGATGTGGCCGGTCTCGGTCAGCGGCGTGCGGCCTGCGGCCACCAGGATCGGCACGTTGTCACGCGCAGCATTCATCACGCCGCACACCGTGTTCCCGGTGCCGACGGAGACGTGGACCATGACCGCGGCGATCTTGCCGGTCGTGCGGTAGTAGCCGTAGGCCATCGACATCGCGAGGTTCTCGTGCGGCACGACGATGAACCGCGGATACTTCGAGATCTCGCCATGATCGGAAAGCGCCTCGATGATCGGGGCGAAGTCGGTTCCGGCATTGGCGAACACGTAGTCCACCCCGCGGCGCTTGAGCTGCGTGAGATAGAGTTCGGCGTTCATCTGGGCGGCAGTCGGCATTGGCGTGTCCACGTCGGGATCCTCCGTATCTGTCTAGGTCGGCGCTAACCTATTGCGACAAAGGCTCGCGGTCGAGCCCCATCAAGC
This sequence comes from Hyphomicrobiaceae bacterium, assembly GCA_050186055.1. GTDB lineage: Bacteria > Pseudomonadota > Alphaproteobacteria > Rhizobiales > Hyphomicrobiaceae > CAMDPA01. Next base: position 1,818 of record JBFWYV010000083.1, read on the forward strand.
GCATAGGATCACGCCGGCTGCTGCCAGGCGCGCGATCTCGCCTTCCTCCATGCCGATTTCGGACAGGGTGCTGGCCGTGTGCTCTCCTACCCCTGGCGGCTGAAGCCGGAGTGCGAAGTCATGAGCGCCGATCTCGACCGGCAGCCGGGGGAGTTTTGCGCTGGCATTGCCGGGGAAAGTCACGGCGAGCATGCGGCCGAAGGCATTGAGCTGCGGGTCCTCGAACAGATGCTCCGGCCGCGCCACTGGCGAGAACGGAATTCCGGCTTGCTCCAGGATCGGGACGATTTCGGCCAGCGGGAACCGCAGCACGATCTCCGCCACCACCGGCCGCAAGCGCTCCCGGTTGGCAACCCGGTCCGCGTTCGACGCGTAGGACGGGTCGGCCAGCAGATCCGGCCGGTCGAAGCGGCCGCAGAACGCGTGCCAGTGATTGTCGCTGGTGATCCCGACGAAGACCTGCTCGCCGTCCTCCGTCGCGAACGGCTCGTAAATGCCCCAGGCGGCGTTCCGCATGCTCATCGGCGGCGGAGGCCGGCCTGTGACCGCCATGCCGGCCATGTGCTGGGTCATCAGGAACGCCGCGGACTCGAACAGCGCCGACTTGACGATCTGTCCGCGTTCCGTGATTTCCCGTTCGCGCAGTGCCGCCTGGATGCCGATCACCGCAAACATCCCGCCCATGATGTCGACGACCGACGAACCCGCCCGCAGCGGTTGCCCGGGAAGCCCCGTCATGTAGGCCAGTCCGGACATGAACTGCACCACCTCATCGAGTGCCGGTCGCGCCTCGTACGGGCCGCTGAGAAAACCCTTGAGCGCACAGCAGATCAGTCGCGGATTGCGCGCCATAAGCTGCTCGAACCCGCAGCCAAGCCGCTCCATCGTGCCCGGCCCGTAGTTCTCGATTAGCACATCGGCCGTTTCCGCCAGGCGACGCAGCACGTTGCGGCCCTCGCCGCTCTTGAGGTCGAGGCACAGGCTCTTCTTGTTGCGGTTGAAGGCGGCGAAGAACCCCGCGCCGAAGCCTGGCAGCCGCCGGGTCGGATCGCCGCCCGGGGCGGGCTCGACCTTGATCACCTCCGCTCCGAGATCGGCGAGGATGACGCCGGCCGAGGGGCCCATGATCGTATGGCTGAGCTCGATCACGCGCACGCCGGCAAGCGGGAGGGGAGCAGGATCGGTCTGATCGGAGGTCGGCATGAAGGGAGCTTGTGATTGGCACTGTCGCGGAGCCTAGTGAACAGCAGCGTTCAAGTCCAACGCCGTGCTTCCTTGCGTGCCCGCTTGTCGGACTGTGGTGAACCACCGGCACCGGCGCATTGACACCTGCAACCTCATGTGATGCCCTGGCGTTCATTCAACGCAAACTTGGCAACGCCAACCTGGGACATTCCGATGGCCAAGCTCCGCCACATCGCGCTTGTCGTGAAGGATCTCGAGCGCTCTGCCGACTTCTACGCCAAGGCCTTCGACCTGCAGCGCAGCGAACTCTCCGAGGGACCGACGGCACGCCGCATCTTCCTGAGCGACGGCGTCGTCAATCTCGCCCTCTTGCAGTACAAGGGCGAGGAAGGCTCGGGCATGAAGGCGGGATCGGATTTCAGCGGTCCCCACCATCTGGGCTTTCAGGTTGATGACCTTATAGCCACCCGTGAGAAGATCGAGGCCGCGGGCGGCACCTATTATTTCGATCTCGGCAAGGAAGGCGAGGAAGGGTTCGAGCGGAAATTCCGCGATCCCGACGGCGTCATCTTCGACATCAATACCGACGGCTGGCCGCTGACTGCGGACAAGAAACCCGCCGGCGGCGCTGAATAGGCATGGGCGGACAACGATAACCGTCATGGAGACACCGATGCAGACGCGTATCCTCGGCAAAGCCATGCCCCTGACAGTGCCGGCGATCGGTCTCGGCTGCATGAGCATGACGCCGCTTTATGGAACGCCTGATCCGGCAGCCGGTCCGGCGGCGATCGCGCGCGCCATCGAGTTGGGCGCGGCGTTTCTCGATACCTCCGATGCGTATGCCAACGGCGCCAACGAGGAACTGGTCGGCAAAGCCATCAAGGGGCATCGCAACAAGGTCATCCTCGCCACCAAGTTCGGCAATGTGCGCAAACCGGACGGCAAGCCCGGCGCCAACGGCCGGCCCGAATACGTGGTCGAAGCCTGCGAGAAGAGCCTCAAGCGGCTCGGCGTCGATGTCATCGATCTCTACTATCAGCACCGGATCGATCCCGACGTGCCCGAGGAGGAGACCATCGGCGCCATGGCCCGTCTCATCGAACAGGGCAAGGTGCGCTTCCTCGGACTGTCGGAGGCCAGCGTCAATACCATCCGCCGAGCGCACGCCACGCATCCGATCACCGCTCTGCAGACGGAGTATTCGCTGTTCACACGCGACGTCGAGGACGAGATCCTGCCCACCTGCCGGGAGCTGGGCATCGGCTTCGTCGCCTATTCGCCGATGGGGCGCGGCACGCTGACGGGAACCATCGCTGGTCCGGACGATCTCGATCCGAAGGACAGGCGTCATGAGCATCCGCGGTTCAAGACGGAGAACCTTGCCAACAACGTGCGGCTGGTCGAGCCGGTCAAGGCGCTCGCCGCCAAAGTGGGCGCGACGCCGGCGCAAATCGCGATCGCGTGGCTGTTGTCGCGCGGTCCGGATGTCGTGCCGATTCCGGGAACCTCCAAGGTCCATCGCGTGGAGGAGAATTTCGTCGCCGCAGACAAGGTCATCGACAAGGCGGCGCTCGATGAGCTGGGCAAGGCCGTAGACGCCGCATCGGTCGCCGGCACCCGCTATCCGGCCGGGCAGATGCACACGATCGGCGTCTGATACTCATCGTATGAGGCCGCCGGTGCGAGGTATAAGGCTGGTGCGGGCGCAGTGGCAGCCGGCTGGGCGATTACGGAGGCCGCAATGGACATTCGCAAGACCCTTCTCGTCAGAGAAGTGATCGAGACCGACGCCACCGGCAAGCCGTGCACGCCGATCACGCGCGTCGCTGCCCTGGCCGTTGTGCGCAATCCATTCGCAGGCCGGCAGTTCGTCGAGGATCTTTCTCCTCTGTTCGACCTCGGCGGTCAGCTCGGTGAAAAGCTGATCGGTGAGGCGGCCGAGTTATTGAAAGGGCCACCGGAGAGTTACGGCAAGGCTGCAATTGTCGGACTAGCGGGCGATCTCGAGCACGGCGCAGCCATGATCCATCCGAAGCTGGGCAAGCCGATGCGTGCGGCGCTGGGCGGCGGCAAGGCGATCATCCCGTCCAATGCCAAGGTCGCTGCTGCCGGCACACCGATCGACCTCCCGCTCGGACACAAGGACGACGTGTGGTCCTTCAATCACTTCGACACCATGACGCTACTGGTCGCCGACGCACCGCGCGCTGACGAGATCGTGCTGTGCATGGCGGTTGCCGACGGAGGCCGGCCGCATCCAAGGGTCGGCAGCGCTCCGGTCACCACCTGACGGACGGATGAAGCCGTCAGGCTGACCTGCTGCGAAGCGTCAGAGCCTGGCCGTGGCCGCGATGAAGCCGCCGCCCAGCACGCGTGACCGGGCCGAACCGTCGTCGTAGAACACGCAGGCCTGTCCCGGCGCCACGCCGAGCTCGCCGCCGGGAAGCTCGACCAGCACGTCGCCGTTGCGATGATCTCGCGTCAGCCGCGCGGGCCGTGGCGGCTGGGTCGAGCGGATGCGGGCGTGAATGTCGAGACCGGCGCCGATCGCGTCGCCGAGCGGCGCATCGCCCAGCCAATTGACGTTCCTCAGCCGCAGAACCTCGACCGCCAGCGCCTCGCGCGGGCCGACCACGACGCGTGCATTGGCGGCATCCAGCGCGACCACGAACAAAGGCTCTCCTGTCGCCACGCCGAGACCACGCCGCTGTCCGATCGTGAACTCCACGATGCCGTCGTGCCGTCCCAGAATGCGTCCGTCGATGTGAACGATATCCCCGGGCCTTGACGCATCCGGCCGGAGACGCCGGACGATGTCGCTATAGCGGCCGCTTGCGACGAAGCAGATGTCCTGGCTGTCGGGCTTGGCCGCAACCGGCAGGCCGAGTTCGGCCGCAAGCTGACGTACCCCCGGCTTGGTCATCCCGCCCAGGGGAAACCACAGACGCGCGAGCTGCACCGGCGTCGTGGCAAACAGAAAATAGCTCTGATCGCGCTCGGCGTCGGCGGCGCGGTAAAGCGCCGGGCCGGCGGGGCCATCGCGGCGCTCGATGTAGTGACCGGTCGCCAGCAGGTCCGCATCGAGCTCCGCCGAGAAATCGATCAGATGCCGGAACTTGACCGTCTGATTGCAGGCAACGCACGGCAGCGGCGTTTCGCCCTTCGCATAGCCTTCGGCAAAGGCATCGATGACTGAGGTCTTGAAGCGTCTCTCGTAGTCCAGCACATAGTGTGGAATGCCGAGATGGTCTGCGATGCGCCGGGCATCATGAATGTCCTGTCCCGCGCAGCACGCACCCTTGCGCGCCACCGCCGCTCCATGGTCGTAGAGCTGCAGCGTAATGCCGATCACCTCATGACCGGCGCGCTTCAGCAGGGCGGCCGTCACCGCAGAATCGACGCCACCCGACATCGCAACGACCAGCCTTCGCCGGGCGGTGCTGTCGGGGGACACGTATGTGCTGTCGAGCGGCATGACAATCGCGGGTGCCGGAGTATCGTTCGGAGCGGCCCCTGCGTGGGACCGCCATTGCGCCACCATGTGTCCGCTGGGGCCGGCGTCGTCAAGCAAGTCGGCGATCCGGAACGCTTCGGGCCGATGTCGTGCATGCCCGTTCGGGCAAAATATTATACTTAGTTATTGTCCATGTGTACCATAAGCGCAACGAATGAAGTTTTTTCTTGGCTGCATGGAATATGCGAGCTTTGGCACAAAACCTGCTGTTGCCAAATGGAAAATGTCCGTTAATAGTCCGAGTGTAGCGAAGCGGGACGCAAAAGCGTGGTGTATTTACCTCAACGCTTAGACTGAGCTTAACGCCCGTGAGCTATGTTCAGGCAGGGTCAAGAAAACGTGTTCAGAGTGTCATGACCGAGCAGAACTTCAGAGCGCGCGTGCGCTATGTGATCGGGCCGGACGGCAGTCCGCTGACGATCGCCGACTTGCCGCCAAGCGACACCAAGCGCTGGGTCATCCGCCGCAAGGCGGAGGTGGTTGCCGCCGTTCGGGGCGGGTTGCTGAGCCTGGAAGAAGCGTGTGAGCGCTACAAGCTCACCGTCGACGAATTCCTGAGCTGGCAGCGGTCGATCGACAAGCATGGCTTGCCGGGTCTTCGGGCTACCCGCATTCAGGATTATCGCGGCGAGTAGACGCCACCGGATTTGACTCGCCATCGCTATCACGCGGAATAGGATGGAAACGCTTATTCCGACATCCAGACTTTGCGTGCTTGGTCCTCATCGCTTGACCTGAAGCGGTCCTGATGGGGCTGCACTCCTGTTTTGCGGGGCTGTCGCCGTGGCTGAAGACGCCGCAGGGATCGGCGCTTCACTGCAGCTATAGTTCTGAGACGCCCAGCGGAAGACCTCGTGCCTCATTTGTTGGGCCATCGCATCCGGCATTCTCAAATTCTCGATTTCGATCCGCGTATTGGCCCCGCCCGTGACGCCGGACGTCTCGTTCAGAACGATGCGGTACGCCCTATAGCCCCAGGGTTTGGGCTGGTTCACGGCGCGCTCGTGCACGACGATCTCGGCGCCGCCTCCGTCCGCAGCCGGTGTTGTCGAGGCCTGGAAGACGTAGGCGTCCCGCAAGCGTCCGCCGGCGCCGAACCAGCACAACATGGCCCCTTTTGCGATGCGGGAATAGATCTCCGCGGAACTGGCCGAGAACGACTGCGGCTCCGCCACCAGCGACACGGCTTCCAGTTTGACGAGGCTGGACGGACCAACGGCAGGCGGCAGCTTCGGCGGTGATGGTCCCCCGGCGCAACTCGCCACGCTCAATGCTGCAATCATTGCAGCCGGCACGGAGTGGCAGCGCTCGATCATGGTATCCGCAACGGTTTCCCTGCAGTCCCGCACGTTCCATGGATGGAGCGCTGACGCAAGCGCGTCGGCGGCCTCATCCACTGTCTTGCGGGCACTGTCCCGGCCGGGCGCACGCAGTCCTGAATGCGGCTGCTCAGAATGAGGCAGAATTGGGGCGTGGTGGCGACGGGATCGCCGAGCGGCGTTGCACCCGGCAACTCCATTCGCATAAACGACAGAGCGGCCCCCGGCCAGTGAACGCTGGCAGGCGAACCGCGCTGCTGAACTTGCGGGTGACCGGCTTAGCGCATCGAGAGCGGGCTGGGCCGCTCGTGACGACGCCTGGGGCGGGTGATGTCGCGGCTTTCCAGCGCCGGTGCGCTTTCAGCTTCGGCCCGCGCCTCGTCGCGTTCGCGGATAGCGACGTCGAGTTGGGCCCGCAGGCCGTCGATCGACGCCATCAGCTTTTCGCGGCGCTGAATCGCAGCTTTGGCGAAAGTCGAATATGCGAAATGCGACCGGTCCTTTATGCCGGTCCGGTCTTCCTCGGCCTGGATCTGGCGTTCCAGATCAACGGCCATCTGCTCGAAGTCTCGCATCATCTGCTCAAGGCCGTCGGCCTTGCGAGCCTTCTCCTGCGCGTCAAACAGCTTCAGCCGCTGCGTGGCGTCCCGTGACTTCATGTTCGATACCCCTGACAAACTCGAACCGTCGCCGGTCTTCCGAACAAGAACCATGCCAGAAGGACTTGGCTTTGAATGCAGTCCGATTGGCCGGTTCCCGGCCCCGTTGTCCGGGGCTCTTCTGGCACGCGAGAAAGCTTGATGAGCCCCCACTACTGCACTGCGGTGTGCCGGTATAAACCACAGTGTGCCAAATACCGTTTAAGTCACGGTAAAGCAGATGACAATCCCCCGTTGACATGTGTTTCGACGCAGGACGCCATCAAAAATTGTGCGCAACAACCCTTTGGTTCTTGGCCGAACAATGTTAGCTGTTGATTCGGGTCGATTTCGTGGCGGATGGCATTCCTGACGATCGAGAGTGCGGGGGGCTGCGCTCTGACGGGTCGGAGGGATTTCTGGCAAACATATGTGCGATTTGGGTGACAGCCCTTTGGTTGTCGCAAGGGAATGGCTTTGTCTCTCGCAGCCGTTTCCGTGGTCGTCATGTGTTCCGGAAATGTGAGATGTCCAGACACAATGCAAGACATTAGTAGGATTTGTTAACTCCTCGCGCGTAGCCTCCATGTCATGAATTCAGTCTGAGCGTTCGGGATCATGTGTCCTCCGCCTCGGGGTCGGGCGCAACGGGGATGCATTAGCAAGTCGGGGCAGGCGGCCAGCGGCCAGGCCGGGGACGGAGAGACGGGCATGAGAGTACTTCTCATTGAGGATGACAGCGCGACGGCTCAAAGTATTGAGCTGATGCTGCAGTCGGAGGGGTTCAACGTTTATACGACAGATCTTGGCGAGGAAGGCGCAGACCTTGGCAAGCTTTATGATTATGATATTATTCTCCTGGACTTAAACCTGCCCGACATGAGCGGGTATGAGGTCCTCAAGACGCTCAGAGTTAGTAAAGTCTCGACCCCGATCCTCATTCTGTCAGGCCTTGCCGGCATCGAGGACAAGGTTCGGGGTCTTGGTTTCGGAGCAGACGATTACATGACAAAGCCGTTCCACAAGGACGAGCTGGTTGCGCGTATCCATGCCATCGTGCGCCGCTCCAAGGGTCACGCCCAGTCGGTCATCGAGACCGGCGCGCTCAAGGTTAACCTCGATACCAAAACCGTGGAGGTCAACAGCCAGCGCGTTCACCTTACGGGCAAGGAATACCAGATGCTCGAGCTGCTCTCCCTGCGCAAGGGGACCACGCTCACCAAAGAGATGTTCCTCAATCATCTCTACGGCGGCATGGATGAGCCGGAGCTCAAGATCATCGACGTGTTCATTTGCAAGCTGCGAAAGAAGCTGCAGGCCGCAACCGGCGGCCAGCACTATATCGAGACGGTGTGGGGGCGCGGTTACGTCCTGCGCGATCCGGACGACGAGAGCGAGGCGGCCTGATCCGTTTCGCGGACGCGGACGAAGTCCGCGCCGATTGCACGAGACCGTGGGTGGCACTTCTGCCGCCGTTCAGCGTGTGTTCAGTTGGATTCTTGGCCAATTGACTTCGGGGGCTCCATTCGGGCCCCCGATTTTCTTGGCTGGCGGAGGGCGGTCCGGTCTTGCCGCAGCCGCTATTCGAAGAATCGATTGGGCTTGAGGAACATGCTGAGGACCAGAGCGCCATTGGGTGCGCGCGCGTTGTGCCGGGAGCCGGCCGGGCGCCAGACGAAGTTACCGGCGGTCACCTCGCCGTCCTCGTCGACCAGGCTGCCTTCAAGGATCCACGTCTGCTCCAGGTCGATATGCTCATGATCGGGCAATACCGAGCCGGGCTGCCAGCGGAAAAGCGCGGTCATCATGCCGGTGGCAGGATCCGTCATCAGCACTTTGATCTCGATGCCCTTGTACGGCGTCGGTGCCCACGCAAGCTTGTCTACGTCCACCAGCCGGGATTGCAGCGGCCCCAGCTTGGCGTCGAACTCATAATTGGGCGTCATCGCAGTCATTGCATTCTCCTTCGCGAATTGGGCGCCGGAACGATAAACTGAATTCTGACACAGCACGCCAGCAAGAGCCACATGCTGGACACGCTGCAATCGCGGGAGGGACGACCAGTGGGGCTCGCAGGCACGATTTCGATCGTGGCTTCGCGGCGTCGGGTGACGCTGGCGATGACCCTTATCACTCTAATCTGGCTCGTGGCTTGCGCCCGCTGGTGGTGGGCCGACGCCGTCGTCCCCTGGGATTCCAAGAACCAGTTCTACGCCTTCTTCCGGTTCCTCGCCGACGAACTGCAGGCCGGCCGGCTGCCGTTCTGGAACCCCTATCACTATGGCGGGCATCCCGCGATCGCCGATCCCCAGTCGATGGTGTTTCAGCCGCAGTTCGTGCTGTGGGGGCTGATCGAAGCGTCACCGTCCCTGCGCGGCTTCGATCGTCTCGTGATGGCGCATCTCCTGGTCGGCGGTCTGGCCACGGCAGGGCTCGGGCATCGCCGCGGATGGCCGCCGGCGGCAAGCATCCTGGCCGCCGTCGTGTTCATGCTGGGAGGCGCGGCGTCCGCCCGGCTCAATCATGTGGGCATCATCACTGTCTATGGTCTTTTTCCGCTCGCGCTTCTCTGTCTCGAAATTGCGCTGGAGCGGCGGTCCCACCTCTACGGTGTGGCGTTCGGCATCGTCGCGGCGATGATCGTACTGGGCCGCAACCAGGTGTCGCTGATGCTGGCAATGGTGCTTGCCGCCCTTGCTTTGGCCGAAGTGCTGAGGGCGCCTTCCCCTGTCTCCTATGTACGGCAGCGTATTGGCGTGATCGCCGTCATGGGCATCGTGATCATGGCGCTGGTCGCGGTTCCGCTGCTGCTGACCCTGCAGCTCGCAGCGCATTCCAACCGGCCCGAAGTGTCTTTGGCGACAGCCCTCGAGGCGTCTCTCTATCCTGCCGACCTGGCGTCGATGGCGGTCGCCAACATGTTCGGCCAGCTCTCCGGCGACTACCTTTACTGGGGCCCCAATGCCCAGACGCTGCCCGATGTCGCGGCCACCGATGATTCCTTCAACTACCTGTTTCTCGGAGCAGCGCCGGTCATCCTCGTCCTGTGGCTCGGCATCGCAAGCCAGCGTCGCGCCGGCAGGGAGCGCAAGATATGGGGCGCGATCGCGCTGGTTGCGCTGCTGTTCTCGCTTGGCCGTTACACGCCGTTGTTCGGCCTGGTGTTCGAGCACGTACCGGGCTTTGCGTTTTTCCGCCGGCCGATCGACGGCGTGTTCATTCTCGGTCTGGCGATGGCGATGCTCGCGGGCGTGCTGCTGGCGGAGTACGTGCGCGAGGGCGTGCCGCCGCTTGATCCAATGCGTCTGGCGTGTGCTCTCTCGATCGTTGTCGCCGTGCTGGCCGGGGCACTGGCGTTCTCGGGCCGCACGGGACACGGGGTTGCTGGAGCGTGGGAGATCGCGCGCGCGGTTCCCGTCATCGCATTCATTGTCATCGCGCTTCTTTCTGCCCGCACGTTGCGCGCGCGAACGACCGTTGCGGCAGTCGTCGCCGCGGTTACGGCGGCCGAGCTCATTGTCTGGAACGCGGCATCCCGCCTCAACGCGGAGGATCGCGACTACTACGAGGTGCTCAAACAGGCGCATGCCGAGGACCAGGATGCGCTGCGTGTGCTGAGCGACGACATGGCGCGGCGCGACCGAGGTGACCGGCGTCCGCGGGTTGAGTTCGCCGGCATCGACGGCCCCTGGCAGAACCTCGCCATCGTGCGCAAACTGGAGGCGACCAACGGGTATAATCCGCTCCGCATCGGTATCTACGACCATTTCGTCAAGCCCGGCGAGGTCGGCGCCTTCCTCGACGAGCGGGAGTTCTCCAAGACGTTCCCGGCCTACGATTGCCCGCTGGCGCGCGCTCTGGGACTTGAATACCTGGTGCTTGCCCGCCCGATCGAGGACTATGCGACGATCAAGCAGCGGCCTATCGCCGAGACGCTGAAGGCGGGTCCGAAGGTATGGATCTACCGGCTCAGGCCCGCCTTTCCCCGGATCCGGTTCACGTCGAGGTTCATCACCGCCGATGTCGAGGCGCTGCGGCCCGACGGCTCGCTGATGTATCCGCCATCCGCCGATCGCGCGGTGATCGACATACACACGCCGCCGGCGGGCAAGCCGCTGGGAGTCGGCTCGGCCCATACAGGCACGGCCAGGATCACATCGTGGGCAGCCGATAAGGTCGAGATCGAGGTCAAGGCGCAGTCGAGCGGCGTGCTGGTGCTGGCCGACACGTATTATCCGGGATGGGTCGCCGAGCTCGACGGCGCGCGTGTGCCGATCCTGCGGGCGGATGTTCTGTTCCGGGCCGTCGAGGTTCCGGCCGGACAGCACAAGGTTGTGTTCAGCTATCGTCCGCTGTCGGCGGAGAACCTTCTCGATGCGATCGCCCGTCTCGGCAACCGGGACAAGAATGCTGGAGGACCGTTGACGCCGTGAATATGCAGCGTCAAGCGGCACCTGCCGCAGCGTGTCAAAGGGCTGCCTGTTTGGCTTTGGCGAGCGCTTCCCAGATGCGCTGCGGCGTCGCCGGCATCGGAATGTCTTTGATGCCGTAGACGGACAGTGCGTCCACCAGCGCGTTGCCGACCGCCGGCATGGCGCCGACGCAGCCGGCCTCGCCCGCGCCCTTGACGCCGAGCGGGTTGGTCTTGGTCTCCGTCGGGTGGCTCTTGATCTCGAAGTTGGTCAGATGATGGGCGCGCGGCATGGCGTAGTCCATGAACGAGCCGGTGAGCAACTGCCCGGTCTCCGGCTCGAACTTGATGTCCTCCAGCAGAAGCTGGCCGACGCCCTGCGCGATGCCGCCCTTGATCTGCCCCTTGAGCAGCAGCGGATTGATCACCGTGCCGACGTCGTCGACCACCGTGTAGCGCGTGATCTCGACCGTGCCGAGGTCCTCGTCGATCTCCAGCTCGCAGATATGGCAGCCGTTGGGGAAGTTCTCTTTCGGATTGTTGTAGACCGCGCTGCCCAGCAGTCCGGGCTCCATTCCCGCAGGCAATTTGTTCGGCTTCGAGGCGGCCTGCGCGACGTCCTTGATGGTGAGCGTCTGGTTGGTCTTGCGGCTCTTGAACACGCCGTCGTCGAAGTCGACTTCCCCTTCCTCGACCTCGAGCAGATGGGCGGCGATCTTCCTCGCCTTGTCGAGCACCTTGTCGGCGGCCTGGAGCACGGCCGATCCTCCGATCGCAGCCGATCGCGACCCGCCGGTGCCCTCGCCATAGGAGACGGCATCGGTGTCGCCGGAGATGTAGTGCACGTCTTCGGGTGCCACGCCGAGCCGGTCGCACAGCACCTGCGTGAAGGCGGTGGCATGGCCCTGGCCCTGGTTGATGGCGCCGGTCAGCAGCGTCACCGTGCCGGCGCGGTCGAAGCGGATCTCGGCGCCTTCGAAGCCCGCCGTGGCCGAGCGTTCGATGGTGAAGGAAACACCGATGCCGGCCAGCTTGCCGCGCTTCCTGGCTTCCTCCCGGCGCTTCGCAAAGCCGGCATAGTCCGCCATCCTGAGCGTCTCATCCATTGCATTGGCGAAGTCGCCGCAGTCATAGGTGAAGACGAGCCCGGTCTTGTAGGGCATGGCGTCGGGCGCGATCATGTTCATGCGCCGGATCTCGACCGGGTCGATGCCCAATTCGTCCGCCGCCAGATCAACGATGCGTTCGATCGCATAGGCTGCCTCGCCGCGGCCGTTGCCGCGGTAAGGGCGCATCGGATTGGTATGTGAGAAGATCGTGGTCACATCGACATGGATCGCGGGGAACACGTAGACGCCGGCCAGCGTACCGATATTGCCAATCGCCGACGTCTCGCCGCCGGTCTGCACGTAGGCGCCGACATTGACCGTGCTCTTGGCCCTGAGCCCGAGGAACTTGCCGGCTTTGGTCAGCGCCAGCTCCATGTCGTAGATGTGGTCGCGCGCCTGGGCGTCGCCGAGGAATGCCTCCGAGCGCGTGGACGTCCATTTCACCGGCCGCCGGGTAACGTATGTCCCGAGGATCGTCAGCGCGACCTCGTTGAACAGCGCCGACTTCATGCCGAAGCTGCCGCCGACGTCGGTCGCAACCACGCGCACCTTGCTCTCGGGCACGTTGATCATCTCTGCGACCTGGGCGCGGTAGACGAAGGCGCGCTGCAGCGTCGTATGCACGGTCAGCCTGTCGGCGGCCGTGTCGTAGAAAGACAGTGCCGCGCGAGGCTCCATGGCCGCGGCGGTCACGCGATTGACGACCGCGCGGTACTTGACCACGTGCTCTGCCTTGGCGAAGGCCGCATCGGCCGCCGCTTTGTCGCCGCCCTGCCAGACATAGCAGATGTTGTCGGGCGCATCCGGCCAGACCTGGATCTGCCCCGGCTCCAGCGCCTTGGAGGTATCGGTCAGTGCCGGCAGCGGCTCGTAGTCGACCTCGATCAGCTCGACCGCATCGGCAGCCTGTGCCGCCGACTCGGCGATGACGAACGCGACCGGGTCGCCAGCGTAGCGCACCATGCCCCGCGCCATCGCCGGATACGGCGGCTTGTAGATGGGCGAGCCGTCACGCCGCTTCAGCGCCATTTCGGCCGACGGCAGGTCCTTCCACTTCAGCGCCTGCCAGTCTTCGTCGGTGAGTACCGCGATCACCCCGGGGGCCTTCCGTGCCGCCGACGTGTCGATCCAGTTGACCTTGGCGTGGGCATGCGCGGCGCGCAGCACGGCACCATATGCAGTGTTCGGCAGGGTGAGATCGTCGACATAGCGCCCGCCGCCCCTCAACAGGCGCGGATCCTCGGTGCGGCTCACGGGCTGGCCAATCGCGAATTCACCCATTGGCGGTCTCCCTCGCTCGTTTGCTTGGTGGGCTGTCGTGGTCGGTGGCGCATCGCGCCGCCGGCCGGGGTTGCCGACGCGCTGCGCCCACGGCATCATGCATCATCCGGCAGACGCGGTCGACATCTGGTAGCAGCGCAGGTTGCGGCCGTAAACGGTCACGATCCGTCCGCCCGGCCCGGTGCCGGGCGACGACCTGCTTGCCAAAGGCAGGGTTTTGTCGCATCGAGCATCGGGAAGGCCGGCTCTGGCCGTCGCCGCGAGAGACCGACAGCGAGCTTGGGAGACGACGTTGCGCCACGAAATCAAGATGACAGTCAATGACAAGGCCGTGTCGGGCAGCGTGGAAGCGCGCACGCTCCTGGTGCAGTTCATCCGCGAGCACTTGAGGCTGACGGGCACGCACGTCGGCTGCGACACGACGCAGTGCGGCTGCTGCGTGGTCCATCTCGACGGCAAGGCGATCAAGTCTTGCACGATCCTCGCCGTCCAGGCCAACGGCAGCTCCGTGACCACCATCGAAGGTCTCGCTGCGACGGATGGCACGCTGCATCCGATGCAGGCGGCGTTCCAGGAGCATCACGGCCTGCAATGCGGATTCTGCACGCCGGGCATGGTGATGATGGGCGTCGATATCGCGAAGCGCCTGCCCGGCGCCGATGAGCCGACGGTCCGCCGCCAGCTCGAGGGCAACATCTGCCGGTGCACCGGCTATCAGGGCATCGTCGAGGCGATCATGGACGGCAGCGCCAAGATGGCGTCCGGCGCCAAGGCTTGAAGGACGAGGGCTGAGGTATGCGAAACTTCAACTATCACCGCCCGTCCGACATCGGTGCTGCCGCGGCTGAGCTCGGCAAAGCGTCCGATCCGCGTCTGCTGGCCGGCGGCATGTCGCTGCTGCCGAGCCTGAAGCTGCGTCTGGCCGAACCCAGCGATCTGATCGACTTGAATGCCATCGAAGGGCTGAAGGGCATCAAGGTCGAAGGCAAAGAGGTCGTGATCGGGGCCATGACGCGGCATGCCGAGGTCGCTGCTTCCGCCGATGTGAAGAAGGCGATCCCCGCCCTGGCTGAACTGGCCGACGGCATCGCCGATCCGGCCGTCCGCAATCGCGGCACGCTTGGCGGCTCCATTGCCAATGCGGATCCGGCGGCGGACTATCCGGCCGGCGTGGTCGGCCTCGACGCGGTGGTCAAGACCAACACGCGCGAGATCCCTGCCGATGAGTTCTTCGTCGGCCTGTTCACGACGGCGCTGGAACCGGGCGAGATCGTCACGTCCGTCCGCTTCAAGGCGCCTGACAAGGCGAAGTATTTGAAGCTTCGCCATCCCGCATCCGGCTTTGCCGTGGCCGGCGTGATGGTCGCGAAATATGGATCGAACGTGCGTGTCGCCGTAACCGGCGCGGGGCCGAGCGTATTCCGTGTACCCGACATGGAGAATGCACTGGCGTCGAGCTTC
>JBFWYV010000084.1:0-16733 GCA_050186055.1 Hyphomicrobiaceae bacterium
GTCTCCGGCATCATCGGATTCGTCGGCATCGTGGTGCCGCACCTTGTACGGCTGGTTGCCGGTCCCGACCACCGGAGGCTGCTGCCGATCAGCGCCATGGTCGGAGCGGCGCTGGTGCTGTTCGCCGATATCATCGCGCGTGTCGTCGTTCATCCAGCAGAACTGCCGATCGGCATCGTCACTGCTGCGATCGGTGCGCCGATCTTCCTGCATCTCGTGCTCAATCGTGGCGCGGGAGGCGGCTCATGACGGCGGTCATTGAGCTGCGGGGCGTGGATGTGGTGAGGCGCGGCCGGAAACTGCTCGATGACATTCGTCTCGATTTCCGCAGCGGCAAGGTGACAGGGATCATCGGGCCGAACGGTGCGGGCAAATCGACTCTGCTCAGGGTAATGGCGGGAGAGATCAGGCCTGAGGGAGGAACGGTCGAACTCGACGGTCAGGACCTGCAGAGCCACCGAGCGGGTCGACTCGCAGCACGCCGGGCTGTCGTTCCGCAAGCGACGGCTCTGGCATTTCCCTTTACTGCAATCGAAGTGGTTGAGCTCGGTGGAACGGTGCCGGGATTTGGCATCACGGATCAACGTGTGCAGATAATCGCGATGGCCGCGCTGGATGTCGTCGGAATGAGACCGCTCGCCGGGCGGTTTTTTACGGAGTTGTCGGGCGGCGAGAGGCAGCGGGTGCAGTTTGCCCGCGCGTTGTGCCAGCTCGACTGCGCGTCATGGGCGAGGGGAAAGGAGCATGCCCCCGTGCTGCTGCTTGACGAGCCGACCGCCAGTCTCGATCTCGCCCACCAGCTTGCCGTGCTCGACGAAGCGCAGCGGCGGGCCCGAGCCGGCGCAGTTGTCGTTACCGTGCTGCACGATCTCAACCTGGCTGCACGGTATGCAGATGAAGTGATCCTGCTCTCGCGGGGCAAGGTCGCTTCGCGCGGCGCGCCGGCCGATACCTTTGACGATGCGGTATTGGCCGAGGCTTTTGATGTGCAGACCAGGGTTAACATGGCGCCCGTTGATGGTACGCCCTTCCTGCTGCCGCAAACCTTGAGCTTGCGTGATCACCGTTCTTCTCACGATGACTGAATTCTGGCGGGCGGCCCCGACTATTGCACTGGAAGAATTTGAATAATTAAAAGCTTCTCCCTCCAATGTTGACGTCAATACTCAACTTTAGGCGATAACTGCCAGACAGTGCCGGGATGGCCTGTTCAATATGACTGGAAGATTGATGGAGGAGCTGCATGTGCAGCGAAGTGGGTGATCTGCCGATTTCTGAAAGCTGCCGTGATTCCGAATCTCAATCCGACACTGCGCCTGTTGTACCGGAGCGGCGCAGGCTGAAGATCTGGCAGATGCGCGGAAATGTACAGTGTTCCGTCGTCGGCACCTGTCTGTCGGAGAATGACCTCAAGAAAATACTCGAACGCTGCAGGCTCAAGTACGAGGCCGGCGTGCCGAGCTACGATGTCCACGGTTATTTTGCGAACGCCATCTGCCGGGACTGTGCCGTGGCTCGGGCCGTGCAAAAGCTGCTCGACCGCAGGCATGAAGGTATCGTCAGGCGGGTCGGCAGGGCAACGTCGTCGGACGACCTGGCGTCGCTCTGGGATACCGAGTTCGCCGCCGGCCGGATTCCCGGCGCCTACTGGGCGTTTCTCACCCATTCTCATGTTTCCCCCGACCTGCATGCGCGTGTCTTTGGCGAAGTGCATATGTTGAGCCATCTTCTGGGGCGGACGGCGCAATCGACGGCTTCGCGCGTATCCGAGCTCGAAGCCACCGTCGCGGATCTGGAATCGAAGCTATCCAGGATGCGAACACGCCATCAGCAGGCGTTGGACGAGCGGGACCAGACCATCGCCCATTTGCAGAAGCAGGTGACGGACAAGCAGCAGCGGATGATGTGTGTGTCCGGCAGCCATTCTGCGCCTGGTCAGGAGGACAAGCGCGCAGTTCGGCTTGCCCACAGGCGAGAGCGCGCGATCAGTACGGCGCGCCAGCGCGCACGGGCAGCGGAAGCGCAGGTCGAACGGCTGCAGGCACTTCTCGTCAGCACGGGGCGTTCGAGCGGTTTCGGTATGTCGGGGGGGCGAGTCGGCGACAATCATTTCGAAGCAGGCCGGCTCCCGTCGGGCAACGAGCCCATTCGGATTCTCTACGTCGGCGGGCGAACAGGCGGCATCGACCGATTGCGGGACATCGCAACCGGGGTGAGTGCGGAACTCATCCATCACGATGGGGGAATGGAGGAATCGGTTGCGAACCTGGATCGGTTGTTGGAGCGCTGCCACGCCGTCTTCTGTCCTGTCGTTTGCGTGAGCCATGCGGCATGTTTGCGCGCCAAACAGCTTTGCCGGAAGCATGGCAAGGCCTTCATTCCGCTCCGCTCGTCGGGTGGCGCCAGCTTCAAACGCGCATTGGAAGAGCTGCGGGACGGCTTCATCATGCCGGAATGAAGGGGTATTTCTGTTTGCGCTACGGCCAGCGATGAGGGCCGAGAACCGCCGTTTTCCCACGAGTTGTGTGAGAATTGGATTAACCTAACTGTTGGGGTCGGTCTTGAGCGGTTCAGACGGCCAGCCCATACCGGCGCTTGATTTTCACGACATCAGAGCTCGTGATGCGCCGTTTCATTTGGCTCATAACGTTGTCGAGTGCCTTCGCTGCCGTTGCGTTTCTGAGCAGATCGCCGGCGGATGCGCATCCACATGTGCAGATCAAGGTCGAGACGGCCGTGATCGTCGAGCACGGCGCAGCCATAGGGTTCCGGCACCGATGGACGTTCGACAAAGCCTATCTGGCCTCGGTGCTGGAAGAGTTCGATGGCGACGGGGACCGCAAGCTTGATGCGTCCGAACGGGCCAAGCTACTTGCCCACACGCGAGACACTCTCAAGCGCTTCGGTTCATTTACGGTCGCGTGGGCGAAGGCGGGCAAGCTCAAGCTGAAGCCTGCCGAAGAGATCCGGATGACGTTCGAGCACGACGTGCCCGTGCTTCAGTTTTCCATCAATCTCGCAAAGCCAACTGCACTTGCCGCAAATGGCTTTCGCTTCGAGGTCTATGACGCGACCTATTTCAGCGCCTTCAGGTTTGCCGGCGCATCCGCGGTTTGGTTTGCGGGCCCGGCGCCGTCCGACTGTACCCTGACGATCAAGCGGCCGGACGAAGGCGAGCAGCTCATGGCTTACCGACGCTTCATCAAAGAGTTCGGGCCAATGGCCGCTGCGCTGGTCGCACCGGCCATGGTTGTTGCGATGTGCCCGGAGCAGGACAAGCCGGCCGGCACGACGGAGTAGCTTCGTCTACCCCTTCTATTGGAGCTTGATCGAGGCGAACAGGCGAATGCTGGCGCCCGGCAGCAGGACCTCGTCTTTCTTGAAGGAGACGCTGTTGCGAACATCGTCATTGAGCAGATTGTCGCCCTTGATACCGATCGTGAACTGCGGGCCGAGATTCGGGTCCGATTTTGTCGAGGTATAGCTCAGCTCGGCGTTGAGAAGCGTGTATCCGGATGTCGGCGTCTCGCCGGATGCGATGTTTGTCTGCTCGAACGCATGGAGGAGACCGACTTTCGCAAACACGTTCCTGTCGCGGTAGTAAAGCCCGCCACCCAGACGATGGGGCGGGATGCGTGGCACGTATTCGCCATCGGAGAAGCGCGCGTCGACGAAGTCGTATTGAGCCTCCACGCCCCACACACCGCGCCAAAGATGGGCGACGTCGAGCTGTCCGATCAGCTCTGCGCCTGTGAAGGTTGCGTCGCGCTGGGAGAAGCGCAATTCCTTGAGCTCGTCTCCCGTACCGCCTGCGCTTTCGCAATCAAGGTATGTTTCGCCACAGCCCAGCCCGGTCAGCCGCTTGAAGATGAAGCCGTCGAACCTGGTGTGGTAGAGGCTGGCATCGAACCGGAAGCTGCCGTGGGCCCGTCTCAATCCGAGTTCGATCGTTTTGCCCTTCTCTATGGTGAGAAACGGATTGCCGATCTCGAACGTCTCGGTCGCTTCGTGCAGGCCACGGGAATAGAGTTCTGCAGCAACCGGTGCGCGCTCTGTGTACTGGCCGGTTAACCTCAGCACGATGCCTGCGGGCAGATCGTAGAGGGCACCAATGCTGCCTGACATGGGGCGGAACGTGCGGTCGCCGGCGACGTCGAGTGGCGCCATTGGATCGGTCACATCCAAACCTGTGCCACGGACGTTGCTCTCCTCGTATCTCACGGCGCCCTGCATTCGAAGCTTGCTGGTGAGCTGAAGCTCCTCGAACAGGTAGGCTGCGAGGCTCCGTGTTCGCGCCGGCTCCAGCAAGCTGTCGCCCTCGAAGCTCTGGCCCCGGAGATTTTCGCGGACGGACTGAAATCCGACTGCGCCGGTCAGTTGGCCGAGCACTGTTGCAACCGGCGTATGCTGGACCTCAAGCCGGGCTTCAGTCGAGCGGTTGGTGAAGCGAGATCCGATCTCGTCTATTCCTGCCAGCTCGTTGTGGGCGTAGTCGGAGTGACCGAACCAATATCTGATCGTATCGATTCCGGAGCGCTTGGGGCGCCATTCGCCGCGCGACTGGAACTTGGTCTGCTCGAGATCTATGCGGGAGCGTTCCTCGGTCGCCTCGATTCCGGGAATCCCATAGAGGCTGGCGTATCGGGAGAATGCCAGACCGATGAAGCCGTCGCGGCCGACGAACGATCCGCCGATGGCGTGACCCTCAGCGTTCACGAACGAGTTGGGCTGCACGCCATCGGGTGTGCGGTAATCGGACATCGAGCGCCGGAACGCGTCAGCGTGCACGGCGAAATTGCCGGCGCCGGCTGTGACCTGCATCGCTCCGTCGCGCCCGTCGTCGACGGACGTCAAGCCACCCTGGACCTCGGCGCTGACGCCATTGCGCGGGATAGCGTCGGGGATACGGTTGTTGCTGGCATTGACCACACCACCGATCGCCTGGCTGCCGAACCGGAGCGTTGCCGGCCCGCGCACGACTTCGATGCGGCTGGCAGAGAACGGATCAATCGGCACCGCGTGGTCTTCCGACAGGTCGGATACGTCGTGGGTGCCGATGCCGTTCTCCTGAATACGGACGCGGTAGTTGTCGAGGCCGCGGATCACCGGACGGCTGGCGCCAGGTGCGAATGTCGATCCGATGATACCGGGCTTTGTATCTAGTGAATCTGCAAGATTGGCGCCGAAATTCGTCAGAACCTCGCGGCCAGGCACAACCGTGACCGGAACGAATGCGTCTTCCGCAACGATGAGCAAACCGGGAAGGTCATCGTCCAAGGGTGGCGGTTCCGCGACGGGCGTTGCCGGTGACTGGGGTTGTTGGGTTGCGGGAGGCGGCGTTGCCCGACGGCGCGGTGCCCTGACGACGGGCGATGGAGTCGTGACGACGATACCGGGAAGGGTAGTTTGAGCGAGCGCCGGCTGCGGGGCTGACGACGCCGCCAGTGCGATTGCCGAAACGCCAATCATGCCTGACGAATAGTGGTTGAGCCGCCGCATGCTCTTCTCCTCATTTCCTCATCAATGGTCTTAATGAATGTTATAGTGTTACGTTTAGAGTGTTGCCTAGCAGGCTGTTGGGGCGCGGCGAGAGTTCGTTGCGAACCGTTGCTGTAATGTTACATCGTATCAAAGAGGGAATGCGTCTTCACCCGTAGGTCGAAGTGCAGGATGGCTGAGACGTTGGCGCCCGGGCTGGGACGGGGTGCGCATTGACGGCGCGGGGAGGGCGAAAGGCGAATAGTCGCGCAAATGCATCTGGTCGCGCGGCAATCAGGCTCCGCTGCTTCTACCGCAGTCGAGCCAATCGGCTATGAGCAATAGCTGTTCACCGGCGGCCATCTCAGAATTAGAATTCCTGACCGTACGGTCGCCTGGTGCGTGCGTCAGTCGAATGCGGCGCGGTTTTGTGCTACCCATGCGACCAGCTTGGAGATTCCTGCTTGAACATTGATGGCAGGACGCCAATTCAATTTCGCATCCAGCTTGCGGATATCGCTGATGTAGACTTGCTGGTCGCCGGGTCGCCATTCATCCCAATTCAAAGGAATATCTATACGCAGTTCGCGTTGGAGGATCTCGACGAGTTCCAGCAGCGATAAGGTATTGTCCGGACCTCCGCCAATATTGAACGCCTGCCTGGCAACTTTGCCGGGATTGATGATTGCGCTTTCGTATGCGCGGACGAGATCGTCGACGTGCAAGACGTCGCGCACCTGCTTTCCATCGCCGTAGATTGTGATCTTGCGGCCTAGCAGGGCGGCAATCGCGAACCATGCAACCCAGCCTTGGTCCTCGACACCGAACTGCCGGGTTCCGTAGATGCATGATTGTCTGAACGAGGTGGCGGGAATGTTATAGATGCGCGCGTAGTCAAGAATGTACTGATCCGCCGCTCCTTTCGAGCAGCCGTACGGGGAATGGAAGTCCAGCGGCTCATCCTCGCTGATGCCGAGTGGCCTGTTGGAGTATGAGTAGCGATTCCCATCAAGCCGGTATTCGGCGTTTGCTATTTTTCCATAGACCTTATTGGTCGATGCAAAAACGACAACAGCCTCGGGGCAATTCTGCCGAATGCTTTCCAGTACATTGAATGTCCCAAACGCATTTACGGCAAAATCCGTTTCCGGGTCGCTGACGGACGTCGTTACGGCGACCTGCGCGGCAAGATGCAAAACGGCGTCGAAACGGTTTACGCGAAGCAGTCTGTCGATTGCGGAGCGGTCGCGAATGTCGGCTTTCTCGAATTCGAATGATAATCCGTCCTGAAGCCATTCGAGATTTTTCTCCGCCCCTTTTCTGGAGAGATTGTCGAGAACGGTGACGTTCCAGTTTCTGATGCCGAAATAGCGCGCTGCGTTGCAGCCGATGAATCCGGCCCCGCCCGTGATCAGCATTCGCTTCGTCGCCATCAATCACCCCGTGCTGCTACCGACCAGCCGCGCGTCTCGGCGCAGCAATGGTCCCCGATCCGGCCATCGTGACGGTCGAGCCGCCACGGCGTTGCTGGCGGCATGGCGCTGTCCCAGCGTCATGTTCCGCCCACGTCAATTCCAATGAGTCCCTTCAGTCACCCCGGTGTGTTCTGGTGTTATAGACGAAGCCTGCACGATATGTTAGCTCCATCGTCCGCTCAGGCCCCGATCAGCTTTTTGGCGACGGGATGCGGTTGAGGTAGCTCGACGAGGTTGGGTGTACTTGAATGAGGGTACTGGTCACCGGTGGTGCCGGGTTCATCGGCACTCACCTCTGCCGCAGACTGCTGTCGGAAGGCCATGACGTAACTGTCGTCGACAACGAAAGCAACTCAACGCGGGACCACCTGCCGAAGGAACTCACCTTTCACAAGGTGGACGTTGCTGATCCAGAGGCGCTGGAGCCCGTTTTTGCGGTGGGTGTAGATGCTGTCTGCCATATCGCCGGGCAGGTCTCCATCATCCGATCGTTCTCGGATCCGGCGGCAGACCTCAAGACGAACGTCGAGGGTACGCTGCGGGTCGTGCAGGCTTGCGTGCGGCATCGCGTGAAACGGCTGCTGTATGCGAGTTCGATGACGATCTATGGGGATTGCCAGACGATCCCGACGCCGGAGGAGGAGCCGTGCAAGCCGGACTCCTATTACGGCATCACAAAATTCGCGGCCGAGCGTTACGTTCACGCCACAGCCATTCGCCCGGATCTGGACTTCGACTTTCGGGTGACGTCGCTGCGGATGTTCAGCGTCTATGGGCCAGGCCAATCGTTCTCGAACCCATACCAGGGTGTTCTCGGGATCTTCCTGGGCAATCTGCTGCGCGGCGAGCCGATCACCATTTTCGGCGATGGGGAGCAGACTCGAGACTTCGTTTTTATCGGGGATATCGTCGATGGCTGGTATCGGGCGCTGGTCAATCCCGATGCCGTTGGAATCATGAATCTCGGAAGCGGCCGGTCGCTTTCGATCAACGAGCTTGCCGACAAGGTGCTGGCGGCATTCGGCCATTCGAGGGCCACCTACCCGGTTCATCATGCGCCAGGCCGACCGGGCGAACAGCGGCGCGTACAAGCCGATATTGCCGTTGCGAAAGAACGGCTCAAGTGGGAAGCCGGTACGTCTTTCGAGGCCGGCCTGAAGCGCACGGCAGCGTGGGCGCAATCCGAGTTTTCCGTGTCGGCAAACGGGCAAGACAGAGATATTCGGGACCGGGCGGAGGTGTAGCCATGAGGTTGCTGCTATTCGCTCAGCTCAGTCCCTGGTCGAAAAGCATCTCGACGGTGGCGCAGTACGTCGCCGCCGGACAGCGTCTCGGTCATGGCGTGAAAATATTCGGCGAGCCCAACCCGGAACTCCCGAACATCCCGTTCACCACCGACACCGGCGGAATCGATCTTGCCGTTTTCGCTGTTCATGTCGCGGGCGATTTTCCGGATATGCCGCATCTGGTGCGCGTTTTTGATCGGATCCCTAGAGAAAAGCGCATCGTTCTCGATTTGTGGGGACGATACAATGACACCATTCGCGTGGACCATGACTTCAACCATCTTGAAAAGCTCGATGGTCATGTCGGATGGGAATGGAGCCAGGCTTTTGAAGCCGTGTCCGCAGTCATTGCACAGCCGACGCTCAATCCGCTACGCAGCGGCGTTCAGCCATTTCTTTTTCATGGCTTCGATCCCACACGCGTAGTTCGCCCGTTCTCGAATGCAGAGGATGCGGCTGCCGCCTGGACATCCGCCGATGCCGAGGCCAAGCCATACGGGGCGATCTATATCGGCAACAACTGGCATCGCTGGCACCAGCTCAAGAGCTTTATCGAGCGATATGATCGTGTCCGACGTACCATCGGGCCGGTCTGCATCATCGGCTGGGATTGGGATCGGCGGCCGGACTGGGCGGAAAACAACGGGCTTGCCGGCATTTACACCGATGCGGCGCTGCTTGATGAATTTGGCGTCGAACGCTTCGAGGGAGCGCGTTTCGAGGACGTGCCGACCATTCTGGGGCGGGCGCGTTTTGCACCGGTCTTTCACCGTCCCCTTTTCAATCATCTTGGATTGGCAACGAACCGCACGTTCGAAACGTTCTATGGCGACTGTCTGCCGGTATTGATGCTTGCACCGGATTTCGTCAGCCGGATTTACGGAGAGGCCGCACTTGCGCTTGTTCCAGGCGAAGATGTCGCCGAGCATTTCGAGAAGGTGTGCGCCGAGCCCCAACATTATTGGGATGCGGTATTGAAGACCCGCGCCTATCTGGCGGAGCATCATTCTTTTGCCCGACGGTTCGACGAATTGAACGCTCTCGGATTAAAGGCGGCGGGCAAATAGGTCAGCACGATGAAAATCCTGTTCATTATGGAACATCGAAATAATGCTGGCAATACGCACGCAATCTCCAACTACATGCGGGTGGGAGAGCAATTGGGTCATACCATTGCGCTATTGGGCCTCCCGTCGCAGGCAATGCCTGGAATTCAGTTCAGCAGCGACGCGCGAGATTTCGATCGCGTCATATTCCTCTACGAGTCGAAACTTTTCCGACCTTTGCCGATGCTGGAGGTCGATCTGCTGGCCAGCATTCCGAGAGAACGCCGGGTTGTGCTGGATGCTGACGGGAAGTTCAATCCGCTGACCATCGTGGACGGATATGACCGCAATTATCTGAACGAGGCCGAACGCGAGCAGTGGCTGGACTACTACGACGCGCTCGCGGACCGGATCATGAAGCCGTCGATTGCTCCGTCCGACAGCCCGAGAGTGACCAGCATTCCGTTCTTCGGCTTCAATCCCGACATCGTCGTGGCGCCGGGTAATGCTCCGCCCAAGAAATTCGATGTCCTGCATGTCGGTCACAACTGGTGGCGCTGGAAGCAGGTGTCGGAAGAATTGATACCGGCGTTCGAGGAGATCAGGCCGCACGTCGGAGAAATCGGGTTCCTCGGTCTGTGGTGGGATGCGCTTCCAGACTGGGCGGAGGGGGAGGGGCTCGAGCCGGCGATGCGTGTCGAGGCCGAGGCGTTCCGACGCTTGAATATCCGCCTCGAGCCGCCCGTTCCCTACCACGACGTCATCAATACAATGAGCAAGGCGCGCGTGAACATCTTTACACAGCGGCCTTTTCTTGCGCATGTGAAGCACCTGACGCTTCGCTACTTTGAAGAGTTCTGTGCCGATACGATTCCGCTTTTGATGCTGGACGACGATCTGGCCGAAGCGGTGTACGGCCCGGCCGGCAAGGCGCTGACATTGCCCGGGCGCGTGGCCGAGCGAATCATGGATGCCCTGGAGAGGCCCGATCATTATCGAGGTATCGTCGAGGATGTGCGAAAGCATCTGCTTACGCATCATCTCTATAAGAATCGCGTGACGGAGCTGGTAGAGGCTTTGGGCGGTTGACCACGGGTCGTGGCGGCCGGAGGCCAAGAAATCCAAATGAAGTTAGTGTTCGTTTATTACGCCTACGAGAATCAAGGCAGCGAACTGGATCTCAACGGCTATGCACGGGTGGCGCGCGAGTTGGGCCACGAGTGTGTCGTCTACGGGCATCCGCATCCGCGAATTCCACTTCCCTACTCTACCGATCTCTCGAATGCCGATGCTGTCGTCTTCGTATTCGAGTGGACAACAGGGCTCCAGCACGGCGATCAGCTCGACTGGATCCGATTGCTGGAATCCGTCCCACGCAATCGGCGGATCGTCATCGATTGCGACGGCCGCTACAACGACGCAATCAGCGTCGGCGGAGACTTCAATCATCGCAACAGCAGGGAAAGCCAGTGGTGGACCGATTGCTGCGATTCATTGACGGACAAGATTTTCCAGGCGGCGGTACGCCCTCTGCGGAGGAATGTGCGGTCATTTCTCTTTCATATTTATGATCCGACGTGGGAGGCGCCGCTCGATTTCACATCCAAAGACTTCGGCATGGTCTATGTCGGCCACTCGAAGTTCCGCTGGGCGGGCATGGAACGGGTGCTGAAGGCGATCGAGCCGGTTCGTGACGCGGTGGGACGGATTGCGATTTTCGGTCACGGCTGGTCCGAACAGCCGCACTGGGCCGGTGAAATGCGGATCGAGGACATCTATCAGACCGACCCGGCGTATCTGCAAAAGCTTGGCGTCGAGGTGATGGATCCCGTGCCGTTCGCCGACGTCATCGCCACGGTGAGACGCGGCGTGTTCAATCCAGTGGTCTATCGTCCGCTGTTCGAGCATCTGGGGATGGTGACATGCCGAACTTTCGAGACGATCGCTGCCGGTACCATCCCGCTCTACCTCCTCAATCGCGAATATGTTCGGGAGATATTCGGCGAGGCGGCATTGGAACTGCGGATCGACGGTCCGGAGGCCTGCGCGAAGATTGAAGATGTGATGGCGCGCCCGGATCACTATGCTGAGATCGTGCGCGAGATCCGCGAGGATTTTGCCAGCCGTCATTCGCCTGCAGCACGATTGCGCGAACTCATCGGGATCATCGAAAGCTGATGGGGCGCTCGGGTTTATTCAAGCTGGACGCGCATCAGATGCGTGAAGTCGGATCTGCAGCTCTGCCCCGGCGGATGCAATTGCGCTATGGGTTCAACGAGATCGATGCCTGGTGGCACGTCTCGCTGGGTCCGCATTCGGAAGAAATCCGGCGGCAAATGCGCCGGATGAGCACGAGTGTCGTGCGCCTGTTCGTCTTCGACAAACCGGTGCCTGATCCGGTGACGGAATGGCGCCTTTTTGTCGCCTACGTCGATGCGATCCTCGACGTCGGTGCCGTGCCGATGATTACGTTCGCGAAATTCCACCAGCCCATCGATGCGCCCCGCAATCTCGACACCTTCATCGCCCGTTGCTGCGATGTCGTCTGGGGCTGCCTGGAGCAGTGGGGTGGGGACCGCGTCCGAGACTGGCTTTGGTGCATCTGGAACGAGCCCAACAACAAGCCCGTCGGCGAAGGACTGACTTACGAACAGTATGCGCAGATCTATCTCCGCACATCCTCCGCCATCATCGGGCTTCTGGAACCGCATCTGGACGGTCGCAGGGCGATGATCGGAGGTCCCGCGCTCGACGGCTTTCAGCCATACTGGCAAGACTGGATCGTTCGGCTCCTGAGTGATGTCGACGAGAGGCTGATCGGGTTCGTTTCCTGGCATCATTACGGCGATTGGCGTCCGGTTCTGCCGGGGGCAGAACTGGACGTCGATCTCCTCAACTCACCGGATGCGCCCGAAGGCGGGGCCTATGAGCGTCTGCTGATGGCTCAAACGCCCGAGTATGAGGCGCGGGCGCGGGCGGTGGCGCGCATTCTGGGCGATCGAAATATCCTGAATGTGTGCGGCGAACTGAACTCGATCGTGCACCATGATCACACGTACGTTGGCGGATTGAACCAGAATGCCTTCGGGGCGGCTTACTACGCGTCTGCTCTGATTCACCTCATCCGTGGGGGGGCCGACCTGGAGATGCGCTGGGTCGCGACGGAGAACGACGATGCCTACGGACTGATCTGCAGGAACGGTGAGGTTACGCCGGCAGGGCTGGCAAAGCAGTTATTTGCCGAACATGTGCGGTTCGGCGACTGGATCAGCTTCCCGTCCTACCGACCGGACATGCCGGATGTCGATAGTGTCGTGGCCTGGACCGACGATGGCCGGATAAGCGGCGTGTTCGTGCACGCGGCAAAAGGGGAATTGATGTTCGATCCGTCGGATTGGGACGATCGCCTGGGCAGGTGCACGACCCAGCTTTGCATCGATGAGAGAACCGGCAATACAGTCAGGTCCGAGGTCTTAAGCGGGCGAATTCGCTTCGACGATTATGGTGTAATCGTCGTCACCAATATGGTCGTCTAGGGCCTTTCTGGTTTTGGTTGAAACCCAGAAAGGCCCTAGATCTTTGTTTTGTCGTGCTTCTTATCGGAAAAACTGGTTCCCACTTTTCCGGAAGCACTCTAGGGAGGCTGGCACCTTCCGGGACGGATGATGCGCCGATATCGCGCATCGCGGGAACGGTACGTGGCGGTGAGCCACCAATAGCAGGGGGAGTTAGTCGTGGACAGGGCGTTCGGCTGGATCGGGGAAATCTTTCAGACTTTGATGCGGCTCTTCCCGTGGCTCGTCGTCGTGCCGGCCACGCATGGCGGCGTCGCGTTCGTGCGCGGACACAGGATCACGGAATGGAAGCCGGGTTTGCATTGGTACTGGCCGGTCGCGACAACCTATCAGTTGATGGTGACCGTGCGGCAGACGCAACGCGTCCAGTCGAAAGTGGTCATGACGAAGGACTTGAAGACCGTCATCGTCGGGGCGCTCGTCACTTACTATGTGAATGATGTCGTCTCTGCCATCTCCAAGATCGCCGATCTGCCGTCGGACGTGATCGAGCGTTCGCAAGGCGCCATTCTGACTGCAGTCGGCGAACACACGCTGGAAGATATTCAAGCAGACCGGTTTCGATTCAACGGCATGCTGTCTGAGCGCGTCTCCGGTGTCCTCAATGGCTACGGGGTACAGGTCATCCAGGTCCAACTGACCGAGTTCGCGCCTTGCCGCGCGCTGGCGATCAGCGGACAGGCTGCTGTCGGAAACTACTCCTTGTGGTCGAATTTCTGATTGGTGGACGGTGGCGGCTGTTCGAAGCCGGACCAGCTTGCGCGCTGTTCCCCCTGGGCTAACATGGCGCGGAGTGCCGGTTGCGCTCCATGCGGCTTGGGGAGATTGTTTGTGCAGACGAAAACAGAGATTGTGCCGGTGGACGGCAGCGACATGCCGATTTATGTCGCGACACCCGATGCTCCCGGCCGATACCCCGGCGTTGTCGTCATGTGTCACATCACAGGGGTCGATACGTTTACGCAGGATGTCTGCAAGCGGCTGGCGGGAGCGGGCTACGTTGCAGCTTCGCCTGATGTGTTCCACTATCATGAGTGGATAGAGGACCGTCCCGAGCGCTTTGCAACCCTGCGCGATACGCGCATCGTCGACGACACCAATGCAACGCTGGCGTATTTCGAGAAGGCCGGCAATGTTGCCATGGACCGGGTCGCCATCATCGGCCACTGCATGGGCGGCCGGACGTCGCTTCTCGGCGCCGGAGCCATACCGCGATTTGCGGCCCTGATGATGGCATACGGCGGTCGCACGATGATATCCTGGGGCACGGGCCTGCCGACGCCATTCGAATTGATCCGCAACGTGACGTGTCCCGTGATCGGACTCTATGGTGGTCTGGATCAGCAGCCGTCGCCGGAGGACGTGGACAAGATCGAAGCGGAGATGCGCCGTCACGTCATCGCGGCCGAGTTCCACCGGTATCCGAGCGCCGGACATGCCTTCCAGGATCACACGGCGGCGAACCGCTACAATGAGGAAGCCTCGGAAGACGCCTGGGCTAAAACACTGGCGTTTCTCGACAAGACGCTGAGGCATTGATCCCGATGTGGAGCGGGTGGTCGCTGCCGGCTGTGGTCCATTTCGGTTGGACGCCGCCGCCCACTGCGTTCTATGCTTGGCGGAAATCTGGCTGAACGTTGTGATCAGGAGGGATGCCATGCACAAATTTGAACTTCCGCAGGATCTGATGCAGCGCGTTTCGGATCGCGTCGGGCGAGCGCATCCATTCGACGTGGTCATGCCTCAGCGAACCGCGCTGCTCGTTGTCGATATGCAGAACTATTTCGTGAAGCAGGGTTTCATGGGCGAAGTGTCGATGGCGCGGGAGATCGTTCCTGGCATCAACAGGCTGGCGCGTGCGGTGCGGCAGGCCGGCGGGCATGTCGTATGGATCAAGAACAGTACCAACGACACGCTGCAAAGCTGGTCCGTCTATCATCAGCACCTGTTGTCGCCTCCCGCTCAGAAACGGCGTTACGAGACGATGACCGAAGGGCATGAGGGACATGAGCTTTGGGGGCTGCTGGAACCTGCGCTAACCGATGCCCAGATCATCAAGAAGCGTTTCAGCGCGTTTATCCAGGGCTCGTCCGGATTGGCCGATCATCTCCACAAGCGCGGTATCGACACTGTCCTGGTTGCTGGCACAGCAACGAATGTCTGCTGCGAGAGCACTGCTCGCGACGCAATGATGCTGAACTTCAAGACGATCATGGTCAGCGATGCGAATGCGACCTTCACGGATGAGGAGCACGCTGCGTCGTTGTGTGCCTTCTACTCGGTATTCGGGGATGTGCAGACGATCGACGAGGTCATCGCTTCGATGGAGCGCGGCAGGCAGGCATCTGCGGCTTGAGGAGCAGCGTTCGGGCTACGGGGCGACGTGCGAACAGTCAGCAGGCTGTTCGACCTGGTCCGGGCCGTTCGCAATCGCTTGAACTTGATGCATTCGCCAGCATCTGCCACGATGGCCGCCGGCAGAGCTGATGGGGCTCGCATCACTGTGAAACATTGGATTGAAGCATCTGACGAGGATCTTCCCATGACGAAACTGAATCGACGCACGCTGTTCAGTGGCCTGGCGTTTGCTGCGGCCGTTGCCGGTGTGCTGCCGAACTCACCGATGGGTGCGACGGATGCTCGGGCGCAGACCAAGGTGAAATACGCGGAGGTGGTGCGCTCCATATTCTATCTTCCAAGCTACGTCGCGCTGTCCAACGGCTATTTCAAGGAGCAGGGGCTCGACGTCGATATGACGACGGCGTGGGGTGGGGACAAAGGAACCGCGATGCTGTTGTCGGGCCGCGCGGATATCGTGTTGCAGGGGCCGGAGACCGCTGTCTACATCGAGAACGGGGCGTCGCCTGAGAAGACCAAGATGTTCGCTGCCATCACGGCGACGGATGGGCTGTTCCTGGTGTCACGCCAGAAAATGACGATGGATCAGTTCAAGTGGGACATGGTCAAAGGCAAGACGGTAATGGGCTGGCGGCCGGGCTCGACGCCGGGCCTGTTTCTGGAATTTGCTCTCAAGAAGCACGGGATCGATCCGAAGAAGGACATCGACCATGTGACGAACCTTGCGATCCCCGCGCGCGTGGGCGCCTGGATATCGAACAAGGCATCATTCGCCGTCTTCTTCGAGCCGGATGCCGCCCGGCTGGAAAGAGAAGGTCTCGCTTATCCGGTGGCATCTGTGGGCAAGGAAACCGGCGACATCGATTACACGGTGTTCATGGCGACCGACAGTTATATCAAGAAGAACCCCAAGGTCGTCCAGGCCTGGACGAACGCCATCTACAAGGCCCAGAAATGGGTGCAAACCGCAAGCGCTCAGGATGCGGCCAAGGCAGTCGCCAAGTGGTTTCCCAAGGTGCCCATCGAGGATCTCGCGACCTCGATCGAGCGCTACCGCAAGTTTGGAATCTTCAAGACCGATCCGACGACCTTGCCTAAAGCGATCTCCGACCTGCAGGATATCCTGATCGAGGGCGGAGTGCTGCAAAAAGAGAAAAAGGTCGCCTATGATCGGATCGTAACAACGACGTTCTCGGAAGCCGCCAAGAAGAACGTCAAGTAGCGGGCGGCGGTCGCTGCATCAGTCGGGGTGCGGGACAATCTCTGCATCCCGCTGAGATAATTGATGTCTCGAGGCCGCGATCGTATGCCTTAACTTTGGCGGTGGAAGCGCGGTTTCCTGAGCGCATGAGTGTTGGGACCGGCTTTGCCGGCCGGGGAGAAGAGCACAGTCGAGGATGCCGAAAGTCGAGTTGAAGAATGTCAATCTGCGCTATTTCACCTTGGAGGGTGAAACGGAAGCATTGCGTGATGTCTCTCTGAGCGTCGAGCCGGGGGAGTTCATCGCAATCGTAG
>JBFWYV010000085.1:0-16717 GCA_050186055.1 Hyphomicrobiaceae bacterium
AAGCCCGCCTCCAATTCGTGAGGCGACCAAGGCCTGCAAGGGAGGAGAACCGCTTTTGGTTCACAAGTCAAAACACCCAGAAAATTGGAGGGCGTAATGGGGCGAGAGACCGAGCGCATCGACGCTGAGTCGCGCCGGGTGCTTGAGGGAGCGGAAGCGACCGAGGACCCCCGCATTGCCTATGCCGCAGTGAAGAGGAGGATCGATGCGCTAGTGGCAGCGGGCGAGTCGGTGCCGGACGCACTGATGATAGCAGCCCGCCGCTTATCAATCGAATGCATGCACGAGAGCCAGGGACGCTAGCAGATCACGAACTTCAGGTCGCGGCTACGGTCGGCAATGGGGCAAGTGACCCGCTGCCCCACTGTCCGTGCATCACGCGCGCGTCGCTCTAGTTCGCCCCAATTGATTCGCCGCTATTCGATCTGCGAATAACTGCCTTTGGACCAACGATAGATCGTATAGGGCGGCAACGTGGGATCGCCCTTCTTATCGAACGTAAACGACCCGATCACCGTCTTGAACGTCATCGTGTCGAGCTTGGCGATGACATCCTTCGACCGTTCGGATTTCGCCGCTCCCGCCGCCTGCGCCCAGGCCTGGATCGCCGCATAGGTGTAGAGCACGTAGCCCTCCGGGTCGATGTCCTTGGCCTTGAAGCGCTCGACGACGCTCTTTGCTTCCGGCAGCGCGCGTGGATCGGGCGAGAAGGTCATCAGCGTGCCTTCTCCGGCATCGCCCGTGATCTGCCAGTATTCCTGAGTCACCAGTGCGTCGCCGCCGACCAGGATCGTCTTCATGCCCTGCTCGCGCATCTGCCGGACCATCAGTCCGCCTTCGGTGTGATAGCCGCCGAGATAGACGACATCGATATTGGCCGCCTTGAGCTTGCTCACCAGCGCCCGGTAGTCCTTCTCGCCGGCGGTATACGCCTCATACATTGCCTCCTTGAGGCCGGCTGCGTTCATCGCCTTGCGCGTCTCGTCCGCCAGCCCTTTGCCGTATGCCGTCTTGTCGTGGAGGATCGCGATCCGCTTGTCCTTGAACTGAGTGGCGAGATACTTGCCGGCAACGCCGCCCTGCTGATCGTCGCGGCCGCAGACGCGGAATATGTTGGGTCCGGCCCGTTCGTCCGTAAACTTTGGATTGGTCGACGCCGGCGAGATCTGGATGATTCCCTCGTCGGCGTACACGCGCGAGGCCGGGATCGACGATCCGGAGCAGAAGTGCCCGATCGCCACCTTGACCCCGCGCGCGGCGAGTTTGCCGGCGCCCGAGACCGCCTGTTTGGGATCGCAGGCATCATCCTCGATGATCAACTCGAGCTTCTTGCCGTTCACGCCGCCTGCGGCGTTGATGTCGGCTACCGCCATCTCCGCGCCGACCTTGAACTGCGTCCCGAACGAGGCGTACTGGCCTGTCATCGGCCCGATGGCGGCAATCGGAATACTGCCCTGGGCGCCGGCAGGAGCCGTGGCCGCCGCCGTCATTCCGGCCGCCAGCAAAGCCCAGCATGCCAAACGTGTCATTCGCACCTCCTCACCTCATCGATCATCTGCCGCCGCTTGCGTACCAAGGCGCTGATACATCAAAGCCTATCACAGCCGGCCGGGCGATATAGCCGCAAATTCGGACCGCACGACAACCCTTCGCCCCGTTAACGCCGTTCCCATCAACAGATAAGGGGCCACCCAAGGCCCGGCAGCAACGGCATAAGAAATGCTGGGCACGCGCCACTGGCTCAAAACCTTTCACAGGATAGTTTTCCGGAATGCCGGCTCTCATCTGTCGATTTGCTCAATGCGAGCGCGGCGCGACCGCTGTCGAGTACGGTCTCATGGCGGTCCTGATCAGCCTCGCGATCATCGCCATCCTCAGCACTGTCGGCTCCAGCCTCGCGCAGGTGTTTGGCGTGATCAACGACGGTCTGGCACAGGGACTGTCCTGATCGCCTCGGCGCCGGGTCTCAGCCGGCGCCGCCTTCCAGATAGGCCGCGCGGATCTCGGGCCGGGACAACAGCTCCCGGCCTGTGCCTGCCATGGTGATGGCGCCGTTGACCATGACATAGCCGCGGTGTGCGCTTCTGAGCGCGTGAAACGCGTTCTGCTCGACCAGGAAAATCGTCAGGCCGTCGCGCCGGTTGAGCTCCTCGATCACCCTGAAGATCTGCTTCACGATCATCGGCGCGAGCCCGAGCGATGGCTCGTCCAGCAGCAGCAGGCGCGGCCGTCCCATCAGCGCTCGCGCGATCGCCAGCATCTGCTGCTCGCCGCCCGACATCGTTCCCGCCCGCTGATCCCGCCGCTCCGCGAGGATCGGGAACAGTTGCCTGACCCGGTCAAGATCCTCCTCGAACGTGGCCTCTCCTGCCTTATTGAGGATCGCGCCCATCTGCAGGTTTTCGAGCACCGTCATGCGCGGAAAGATGCGCCGGCCTTCAGGCGACTGGGCAAGTCCCATGCGCATGATCTCATGCGTCGGCATCCCGGTGATGTCGCGCCCCACGAAGGCGACAGTGCCCGCCGATGCCTTGGGCGCGCCGCAAATCGTCATCATCAGCGTCGTTTTTCCGGCGCCGTTGGCACCGATCAGCGTGACGACCTCGCCCTCGGCGATATCCAGATCGACGCCACGCAGCGCCTGGATGCGCCCGTAGTGCGCGCACAGTCCGCGGATGGAAAGCAGCGGCCCGCTCATGAGGGAAGGCCCTCGTCCGCGGCATTGCCGACCTCCTCGTCGTCGACACCGAGATAGGCGGCGATCACGTGCGGGTCGGCGCGCACCTGCTCCGGCGGACCTGCTGCGATCCGTTCTCCATGATCGAGTACGACGACGTGATCCGAAACCTGCATGACGACCCCCATGTCATGCTCGATCAGCAGGATCGACAGCCCATGCTCGGCTTTCAGCATGCGTAGGAGATCGTTCAACTCGTTGCTCTCGCGCGGATTGAGGCCCGCTGCCGGCTCGTCGAGACAGAGCAGCTCGGGATCCGTCGCCAGCGCGCGGGCGATCTCCAGACGCCTCTGCTCGCCGTAGGACAAGTCACCGGCGGCATGATCGGCGCGGTGGAGAAGACCTGTTCTCTTCAGCCAGTCCGCCGACCGGTCGATGGCTTCCCGCTCCGCTTGCTTCCATGACTTCAGGCCGAGCAGCCCGGCGAACGTATAGCCGGAAGCCGGCATCAGCCTGCAATGCTGGGCAACGAGCAGGTTTTCCAGACTGGTCATGCCGGGAAACAGCCTGATGTTCTGAAACGTGCGCGCGACGCCCGCTGTCCGGTTGATCCGGAAATCCGGCATCCGTTCGAGGCGATACCGGCTTTTGTCGGTGCGGCACATCGTGATCGATCCGGCCGTGGGCCGGTAAAAACCGGTAATGCAATTGAAGACCGTCGTTTTACCGGCGCCATTCGGACCGATCAGCGCCGTGATGTCTCCGCGACCGGCGGCGAACGACACGTCATCGACCGCAGTCAGCCCGCCGAACCGCATCGTCAGATGCTCGACGGTCAGGATCGCAGGCGATGCGGCGCCGTCCGTCATCCGTGTCCCTCTTTGACGAGTTCAGCGGAGATGGCGGACGCTTTGCCCAGCGAGGCCGATGGCTTGCGGGTCGCCACGAACCCGCGCGGACGCCAGACCATCATCGCCACCATTGCCAGGCCGAAGACCAGCATCCTGTACTGCTCGAGATCGCGGAACAGCTCGATGCCGCCGATCATGACGATGGCCGCGATCGCCACGCCGATCTGGCTGCCCATCCCGCCGAGCACCACGATGGCCAGGATCATCGCGCTCTCGATGAACGTGAAGCTCTCCGGACTGATGAAGCCCTGCTTGGTGGCGAAGAAGGAGCCTGCAAATCCGCCGAACATGGCGCCCATCGCGAACGCCGAGAGCTTGACGGTGGTGGCGTTGAGACCGAGCGAGCGGCAGGCGATCTCGTCTTCGCGCAAGGCCTCCCACGCCCGTCCGAGCGGCAGCCGCCGCACCCTGCCCGACACCCACGCCGTCAGCAGCGCCAGAGCGACGATCACATAGTAGAGCCAGATGACGCGGTGCAGCGACGAGTGCTCGATGCCGAAAAACCCGCAGAATGTCCCGGGATCGCAACTGGCCTTGAACTCCAGTCCGAAGAAGCTCGGCCGCGGAATTCCGGAAATGCCGTTGGGACCGCCGGTCAGGCTCCCCCAGTTGAGCAGCACGATGCGGATGATCTCGCCGAACGCCAGCGTCACGATGGCCAGGTAATCTCCGCGCAGCCGCAGCACGGGAAACCCGAGCAGGATGCCCCAGAAGGCGGCGAGAATGCCCGCAAGCGGGAGGCACAACCAGAACGATAGTCCGAAGTTCTGGGCCAGCAGCGCGTAGGAATAGGCGCCGACCGCGTAGAAGGCGACGTAGCCGAGATCGAGCAGACCGGCGAGACCGACGACGATGTTGAGACCCCAGGCCAGCATGACGTAGGTCATGACCAGGATCGCGAGATCCATCACATAGCGGTCTGCAAACGGCAGCACGGGCAGCAGCAGCGCGAAACCGACGAGGGCAAGCACCAGCAGTCTGCCGGGCACTTCGCCCGCGCCGAAGGACTGCGGCCATTGCAGAGCCTGTCCCGGAAAGCGGATGGTGCGCGCGAAGCGTCGAGCGAAGCCATAGAGCAGGCTGAACGCGAACACGAAACCGACGAGAATGGCGACCTCGTCCCATCTCGACTCCAGCTTCAGCCCGCCGGGGGCATCCGCCGTGCGGAAAGCCAGCATCGGGATCGACAGAAGCAGCGCGAGACCGGCCCAGGCCGCGGCGCTCCGGACCACGTGGACCGCCTTGTCGCCCGCGCCGGCCATCGCCTCAGACCTTCTCGATCTCGGGGCGTCCAAGTAGGCCCTGCGGCATGAAAATGAGGATGATGGCGAGGATCGAGAATGCGGCGACGTCCTTGTAGGCAGA
This sequence comes from Hyphomicrobiaceae bacterium, assembly GCA_050186055.1. Classification (GTDB taxonomy): domain Bacteria; phylum Pseudomonadota; class Alphaproteobacteria; order Rhizobiales; family Hyphomicrobiaceae; genus CAMDPA01. The sequence goes on from JBFWYV010000085.1 coordinate 4,954, forward strand.
CCCGATCCAGTCCGCCCAGAACGTTTCCACCAGCGCGATCACCAGCCCGCCCAGCATCGCGCCGGGCAGGGAGCCGATGCCGCCGAGCACGGCGGCCGTGAACGCCTTGATGCCGGCGACGAACCCGATGAAGAAGTCGATCACGCCATAATAGAGCAGGAACATGGTGCCGGCGACGGCTGCGAGCGCGGCGCCGATCACGAATGTGAGCGCGATCGTGCGGTCGACGTTGACGCCGGTCAGCGCCGCCATCGTCCGGTCCTGCTCGCACGCTCGCATCGACCGGCCGAGCGACGTCGCTTTCACCAGCCAGGTGAATATCGCCATCAGCGCCAGTGTCGAGACCACGATCAGGATCTGGATATTGGAGACGTTGACCCCGAGCAGGTTGATGTTGCCGGTGATGATCGGCTGGATCGGCTTGACGCGCGCGCCCTGCTCGATCTGCACGAGGTTCTGGAGAACGATCGACATTCCGATCGCGGAGATCAGCGGCGCCAGCCGGAACGAGCCCCGCAGCGGGCGGTAGGCCATGCGCTCGACGGTCCAGCCCCAGGCCGCCGTCAGCGCCATCGCCAGCACGACCACCAGGATCAGGGCGAGCAGCAGAAGCAGGAGCGGCGTGCTGGCCGTGACGCCGATCAGCAGGATGAGGATCAGCGCAATGAAGCTGCCGACCATGAACACATCGCCATGCGCGAAGTTGATCATGCCGATGATCCCGTAGACCATCGTGTAGCCGATCGCGATCAGTCCGTAGATGGAGCCGAGCGTGATCGCGTTGATAAGCTGCTCGAAGAAGTGTGCCATACCCTGTGCGTCATGTTTTGCGACCGGCGCGTCATCAGCCGGCCTCACGATTCGCCGATACAAGTTGTGCCATCCCGAGCCGAGGACTGCAATCTGAAGGGCAGCGTGTCCCTGCCATGTGTTCCCTGCCATGCCCGGGCGGCAGCGAGCAGGCCGACGGATTGCGGCCCTACGCGCAGTTTCATGCGTCGGCAGAGGTTGCCGCATGCCCCAGGGCGGCGGCGATGCTCTCGGCTGCCACAAGCCCCGTCACCGAAGCCTTGGCGAGCCCTCCCATATAGCCTGCGCCCTCTCCGCCTTCGAAGCCGCCCGTGCTCGAGCCCGCGACCCACAGGCCTTCGATTGCGCCGCCGACTTTGCGCAGCGCCCTGCAGCCTGCGTCGACATGAATACCGCCCATCGTGTAGGTGAGACCGGCGCATGCCGGTGCGGCGTAATAAGGCGGCGTCGAGATCGGCATTGCTTTCGCGCGCGTCTGGCTGCGGGCAGGGTGCAGTTGGCCCAGCCTGCCAGTGTCGAGCGCGGCGTTATAGGCCGCAACCGTGGCTTCGAGCCGGGCCGGCTCCAGGCCACAGGCGTAGGCGAGCCCCGTCAGCGTACCGGAGCGATGCAGCGTGCCCTGCTCGCGTTCCAAATGCGGATTGGGCGGCGCGACGTGATAGGTTCCCGGCTTGCCATGCCAGATCCTGTCGTCGAACACCGCGATCGCCGACAGCGGATCATCGAGCCTTGCCACGGCATTGGAAATGAAGATACCGCCGAGCCCTTCGTCACAGAAGCGGTCGGCATTGCCATCGACGATCACGCCTGCCGCCGCGAGGTGATCGAGCACCGGATAGGGCCACAGCTCGTCGCGGCCGAAGGCATCCCGGCTCAGCAGGTGCCCGTAGAACCAGCCGAGGCCGACGATCTCCGCGCCGACCTCCTCCGCCAACCGGATTCCCTGGCCCTTGCCGGTCCGCGCATTGCGCTGGAACACGCGCTCCGGACGCGGCGACACGTGCTTCAGCAACTCAGGGTCCGCCTGATACCCGCCGTCGGCCAGGATCACGGCCTGCGTCCGGAGGCTCTCCTTTCGGCTTCGGCTTTCGGCTTCGACTCCGACGCAGCGGCCGTCCTCCATGATCAGGCCGGTCGCGCGCGTACCAAGCTGCAGCTTGCCGCCGCGATGCAGCAGATTCCGGGTCAGCGTCCGCAGCATCACGTCGCCGCCGCGGCCGCGCCAATGGAACCCGGGCTTGTTCCACTTCGGCGGCGCCAGCACGTAGAACAGATACTGCTCGTGCCCGCCGCGGACGAAGCTGACGCCCTCCTGCTGCAGCCATGGCACGACGCGATTGGCGTTCGACGCCATCAGCCGCCCGAGATCCGGATCGGTAACGCCGTAAATGCGCTCCTCGATCGCCTTCGCCAGGACTTCCGGCCGGTGTCCGATGGTATGGAAGGCGACGTGGAACACGCCCCCGCACATGCGCGAATTGCACAGATAGTCCGGGGTTCCCCCAGCCTCGAGAATGATCGGCTTCAACCCGAGCTGAAGCGCGCGGTTGCCGGCAACGAGCCCGGCGAGACCGCCGCCGACGATAACGACGTCATGCGGATCAGCGCCATCCTCAGCCATGAGCTATCTCGGCAGCATGATGTCGGCGAGCGCGCGCGTCAGTTCGGCCAGGACGAGCAGGACAAAGCCGAGAAATCCGCCGAGCAGAAGGCCGAGCGCAAGCGCGGCGAGGGAGCCCAGGCTGGAGGCTGTCCAGATCCCGATCAGCAGTCCGGCTGCCGCCACCGATCCTGCGATGACCTTGCCGTTGCGGGCGAAGAAATGCAGCACGGGATAGGTGGGGATGGTCTCGAAGGGCAGGTCCGCAGCGAGTTGCAGCGCCGGGCGTTCGCGTGCGGAAGTGTCAAACGACATGACGGATGCTCCCTGGGCCAGAGATGGGCGACAGGCTCCGCTGCACCCGTCATCGGGCATCTGCGGCTAGGCCAGCGCCTCCAAAGCCGGAGTAAACGGCAATCCGAGCGCCTGGGCAACGGGCTCGCACGTGATCTTTCCATCCCAGACGTTCAAGCCGTTGCGCAAATGCTCGTCTTCCCGCAACGCTTGTTTCCAGCCCTTCTCGGCCAGCGCCATCACAAACGGGAGCGTCGCATTGTTGAGAGCGTGGGTCGACGTCTTCGGCACACCCCCCGGCATATTGGCAACGCAATAGTGGATGACGCCGTCGACCACATATGTCGGCTTGTCGTGGGTGGTCGGCCGCGAGGTCTCTGCACAACCGCCCTGATCGATCGCAACATCGACGATCACGCTTCCCGGTTTCATCATGGCGACGTGCTCGCGGGTGATGAGCTTGGGCGTGGCCGCCCCCCGGATCAGGACGCCGCAGATTACGAGGTCGGCTTCGCGCAGATGCCTGTCGAGGGCATCCCGCGTCGAGTAGACGGTGTTGAGCGGACGCCCGAACTGGGCCCACAGCTTGCGCAGCACGTCGACGTTGCGGTCGAGCACCCAGACGTCGGCGCCCATGCCGAGCGCAATGTCGATGGCATGCGTTCCCACGACGCCGCCGCCGATGACGACGACCTTTGCGGGATCGACACCGGGAACGCCGCCGATCAGCACGCCATGACCGCCGTGCGTCTTCTCCAGGAAGTACGCACCGGCCTGGACTGCCAGGCGGCCGGCGACCTCCGACATCGGCGCCAGCAACGGCAGCGTGCCCGTCGATGAGGTGACGGTCTCGTAAGCGATGCAGGCCGCGCCCGAGGTCAGGAGGTCGTTGGTCTGCTCCGGATCGGGCGCCAGATGGAGGTACGTGAACAGCACCTGCCCGCTGCGCAGCATCTTGCGTTCGGCGGTCTGCGGCTCCTTGACTTTGACGATCAGCTCGGCTGCCGCGAAGATCTCCGCCGGCGTGTCTACGACTTTCGCGCCGGCCCGTTGGTAGGCGTCGTCGTCCATTCCGATGCCGGCGCCGGCGGCGGTCTCGACCACGACCTGATGGCCGTGCGCCGTGAGTTCGCGCACGCTGGTCGGCGTCAATCCGACCCGATACTCGCTGACTTTGATCTCCCTGGGCACGCCGATCAGCATCGCAAGGCTCCGTTGCCCGTTGTCGGCGCCCCGCAAACGACACGGCATCGCGGGCGGGAGCGCTCGCCCGCAATGACCAGCTTCCCCTGATCGGATCCGGTCCTTCGTTCAGACCATATTATGCGTTCCGTCGCAGAACGGCTTGTCGTCCGACTGCTTGCACCCGCACAGATTCTGCACCCCGTCCGTCTCCGCGGTGAAGCGGACCGGCGTCATCGATGTCGTCTTGTGCGAGCCGTCGCAGAACGGCTGCTTGCCGGAACGGCCGCAGGAGCACCACGCGTAGGATTTGCCTGCTTCAAGCGCGACTTGATAGGGCCCGGTCTGGGCGATCACTGGTTCATCGGACATGAACTCTCTCCCGGAGAATGCCCGTGGCCTCGATGGGCCACCACTTGCCGTCTAAGGGAGGGCGATGGACTTGTCCAGGATCGCCAGTGTCACGCAGGTTTGCCACGCGGGCTCGTCAAGCAGCTTGATCGCTCAGGCGCTTGCGGAAGCCGGAGCGTTGGCCGCCGAACCCTGCAACCACCCGCTTCGTCCCGCGACCGCTGCCGATTCTGCGCTGGAACAACGCAATTCGGTCGGCGGCCTTGATGATCTGCTCGGCCTTGTCCGCCGCGCCGCTCACCAGCACGACATCGGGCTCCGCATTTTCGTTGCGCTGCGCTTTCGTGCTGGTCCGCAGGAAGACGCCGATTCCGGCCCGGCCATCGGCGGCGCGGCTGGTGTCCGACAGGGTCGGGCCCGGATTGACCAGCCTGACCTCGTCGATGGAAGACCAGGCGTAGCTCGACGATCCGAAAAGCCGGCGTACGCGCAGCTCCTGGTCCGTCAGCTCGACTGTGACGTCGCCCAGATGGTTCACGGCTTCGCTGACCCAGACGATGCAGCATGCCCCGGCCATCAGAAGCAATCCGATGAGGGGCAGCGGCAACCTGTTCGTGGCGACATTCACGCCGATCACCAGTAGCAGCAGCACCGGCACTACCGCGAAGAACGTCGGCATCGCCGCAAACCCTCTGGCGAACACGATCGCTTCCGCCGGCTTCCCGTTTTTCATCTCACGGCCCATCGGTTCTTTGTGCAACTCGAGTTACAAGGCAGATGGCTAGAGTGCTTCCGGAAAAGTGGGAACCGGTTTTTTCCGATAAGAAGCACGACAAAACAAAGATCTAGGGCCTTTCTGGGATTCAACCAAAACTAGAAAGGCCCTAGGCGCGCGATGCTATCGTCAAACTGCAAACTTTAGGTTCACAAGGTCTGAAGAATTGTGGTTTTGCGGACACCCCGTGATCGCCAGTCGCCAAAGGCTCACGCTACGCTCACCTCGACCGCGGGCAATCCTTCGATCTCGAACCGATAGTGCCGTCCGGGCCGGGCAAACTGTATATTCGCGATCGAACCGGTGGAGACCCATTGGCCGGCCTCCAGCGACCGGCCCCGGGCGCGCAGGTGGTTTTCCAGCCATGCCACCGCATCGTAAGGATGGCCGAGGACATCGCGCGTCGAACCGGTGTCGGCCTCGGCGCCGTCGATGTAAAGCGTGCCTTTCAGGTTCGACACATCGCGCGGCTTTACAGCAGCAGCGAGGACGAGCCCTGCATTCCAGCTATTATCCGCAGCCAGCCAGAGCCAGTTCAAAGTCTGGTAATCCGCGCCACGATCCTCGATCAGTTCGAACGCCGCTGCGATCCCATCCACGCAAGCGGCAACGTCGTCGCGCGATACGGCCCCGCCAGGCTGCCGGACCGGCCGGCCGATCCTGACCGCGAGTTCGCTTTCCAAGCCGAGCCTGACATAGCGTTGGGCTTCCAATTGAGCCGGCGCCGGGCGGATGTCGTCCGCGAACACGACCCCGGAGATCGGCCGGTCGCCATGACACAGCGCCTGCATCCGCGGCGTGGTCAGCCCGATCTTGTAGCCGCCGGTCTGTTGCGGGCGGACAAGTTGCCGGCGGGCGACGAGTCCGTCCTGCACATCGTAGGCAAACGACTCGTCAGGTTGCGGCGGAGACGGCTGAACCCCGTTGAACGTCGCGCGACTGGCGTGCTGATCGAACAGCCACTGTGCCGCCGTGTCGGCGAGCGGATGCGGCATGGTCGTGTATCCTATTCGGCCTGGTGGCGCCAATAGCCGGCGAAGCGCATCAGCGGCTCATCCGAAAGGCAGAACAACTGGGCATCGGCCGTCGCCTGATGCGCGTACCAGGCCCATGTCGGCACCGCGATCGTATCGCCCATGCTCCAGTCGAATGAGTGATCGCCGACAGTGGATTTGCCTGCGCCCGCCATCACAACGTAGCAGCGGCTTGCCGTCGAGCGCTGCCTGCGGGTGTGCTGGCCGGCTCCGAGCCGCTCGACGGTCAGGCCCATCGGCGCCATGGCGGGGGCATCGAGGGTGATGCGCGGACCGCTCAATCCGTCATCGTCGGGGGCGGCGGCATCGAGCAAGCGGGCGATGTCGGCGCGGCGAAACCGGAACGGCGACGTCTCGACAACAGACCGCGTCGGCTCGAAGCCGTCCGGATGCGGCTCGAAGAACATCGGCTCCAGCAGTTGCGTCAGCGGGATATCGAGACCATCGAGCCAGAATGCAGGATCGTCGCCGTCATGGCCGTGCCCGTGCCACGAGCCCCCGGGCGTCAGCACGATGTCGCCGGTCTCCATCGGCATCCGCACGCCGTCGACGATCGACCAGGACTTGCGCGCATCCAGGATCACGCGCAGAGCATGGCTTGCGTGCCGGTGCGTCCGCGCACGCTCGCCCGGCAGCATCAGCTGGTAGGAGCACGACAACGTGCGCGTGGTGGCGAAGTTGTTGCCTGGAAACGGATTGCGGAGCGCCAGGATGCGCCGTTCCGCCAGCGCCATGTCCACAAGGCGGCCGGCATGCTCGAGCGCGTCCCGGACTGCGTCGGCCCGCCAATGCGCCGGCACGAATCGAGACGCCGGCTCGGGCCAGAAGATCGGCTCCTCACGCGCAATCCAGCCGGGAGAGGTCTGGATGCGGGCGGCAAGCGTTTCCAGGTCCGCCAGCGTTTTAACCGGGCCGGCCGGACGGTGGTCTTGTGCGGTCATCGCCATGGTCTGCCTCCACGAGCAAGGACCCCCATTGTAGGGCATGACGATGCTGCGAACCAACCCGGCAGAAGACGTCACCATGTCCGATGTCCACCCTCGCCGGACCCGGCTAGCCTGCCCGCCGGATCTCATCTTCGTTTGGAGCCTCGCATGAGCGATACCCCGTCGACAGCGGAATACCAGCGCTGGGAGCAGCGGTTTTCCGTGCCCGAGTACATTTTCGGAGAAGAGCCGAATGTGTTCCTGGCCCGGCAGAAGCCGCTTCTGCCGTCATCCGGCAAGGCCCTTGCCGTATCCGACGGCGAAGGCCGCAACGGCGTATGGCTCGCCGAGCAGGGCCTCGCCGTGACCTCGTTCGATTTTTCGCCCCGCGCGGTCGAGAAGGCCAGGGCTCTCGCCGCCAGGCGCGGCGTGGCCATCGACGTCAGCGTAGCCGATATCTACACCTACCCCTGGCCCGCCGAGGTCTATGATGTCATCGCCGTGATCTTCATCCAGTACATGGGTCCCGCTGAGCGCGCCCAGGTGTTCGCCGGCGTCCGCCGCGCCCTCAAGCCGGGCGGATTGCTGCTGATAGAAGGCTATACGCCCAAGCAGATCGAATACGGCACGGGCGGGCCAAAAGAGCCGGAAAACATGTATACTCGCGAACTGCTCGAGCAAGAGTTCGCCGGCTTCGCCAGCCTCAGGATCGACGAATACGAGGTCGAGATGCACGAGGGCGGCGCACACGGCGGCATGTCGGCGGTGATCGACCTTGTGGCCCGGAAATAGCTGCCACGCCGGTCGCATACAACCTGGGAGGCGGCAGCGGCATGGCGATCACCAAGGACACCGACAGCGTCGGTATCGTCGGCCTCGGCATCATGGGCGGCGCCTTCGCCAGGAACCTTGTGAAAGCCGGATGGACGGTCGCCGGCTTCGACGTCGGTCCATCGCAACGGCAATCGCTCGCCGCTGCCGGTGTCCGGATTGCTCCGGACACGCCCGCTGTCGCTGCCGGATGCTCGGTCGTGATCACCAGCCTGCCGACGTTGAAGGCGCTGCACAGCGTTGCCGAGGAGCTTGCGGGCTGCAAGGACAGGGCGCGCATCGTGCTCGAGACGAGCACCGTGCCCCTGGCTGACAAACAGAGGTTTGCCGATGCGGTCTCGGCAGCGGGACATACCGTCATCGATTGTCCCGTCAGCGGCACGGGTGCTCAGGCCGAGACCCGCGATCTCATCCTCTATCCGAGCGGCGACAGTGCAGCGATCGAGTCGCTCGCCGGTCTGTTCGCCGGCTTCGCGCGCGGCTGGTACGATGTCGGCGCGTTCGGCAACGGAACGCGGATGAAGTTTATCGCCAACCACCTCGTCGCCATCCATAACGTGGCATCCGCTGAGGCGATGCTGCTGGCCGAGCGCGCCGGGCTCGACCTCGACGTCGTCATAGAGTGCATCGGCAATGGCGCCGGCGCGTCCCGCATGTTCCAGATGCGCGCGCCTTTGATGGTGCACCACGCCTATACGCCGGCGACCATGAAGATGATCAACTGGATGAAGGACATGGACGCGATCGCCGGCTTCGCGCAGGATCTCGGCGTGTCGACTCCGATGTTCGACATGACGCGGCCTCTCTACGAAAAGGCCATTGAAGAAGGCCGGAATGACGAGGATACCGCTGCCGTATTCAGCGTGATCGGCGGCAAGGGCAAGACGGACTGATCCCGTTGCCGCTGCCTATAAGATCGAGAGCGGTCGAGGCCCCATGATGCAAGGCGCGCAAGAGGACCAGTCATGAAGATAGCCGCCATCCAGATGAACCCGGTGAGCGACGTCGCCGCCAACATCGAGAAGGTGCAGGCCCTCGTCACGCGCTGCATCGATCTGGAAGGCCCCGACTGGATCTGCCTGCCGGAGACCTGGAACTGGGCCGGCGGCTCCACCCGGGACAAGGTCGCCAACGCCTGCGTCATTCCCGGCGGTCGCGCATATGAGGCCGCGCAGCAATGGGCCGCCCGTCACAAGGTCTGGGTGCACGCCGGCTCGCTGCTGGAAGCCGCCAGGGACGAGAATGGAAATGCGCTGGGCAAGGTCCACAACACGACCGTGGTCTTCGACCGCACCGGCGCCGAGGCCGCCCGCTACCGCAAGATCCATCTGTTCGACATCGTGACGCCCGACGGCACCGCCTACCGCGAGTCGGCCAGTGTCGTTCCGGGCCGTGAGATCGTGACGTACGACTGCGAGGGGCTGCGCGTCGGTTGCGCCATCTGCTACGACTTGCGCTTCCCCGAGCTGTTCCAGGCCCTGGCGGCAGCGGGCGCCGAGCTGATCACGCTGCCATCGGCCTTCACGCTGCAGACGGGCAAGGACCATTGGGACGTCCTGTGCCGCGCCCGCGCGATCGAGACCCAGGCCTACGTCGTCGCTCCCGCCCAATGCGGCTCGTTCATCGCGCCTGGGAACGAACGGCGCTACACCTGGGGCCACACGCTGATCGTCGATCCCTGGGGCCACATCATCGCCAAGGCGTCCGATGGCGAAGGCTTCACGACCGCCCGCATCGACAAGGCGTTCATTGCCAGGTGCCGCGCGCAAATCCCGGTCGCGGATCACAAGGTGATCGGGCGCGGCATGCCGCCAGTCACGTTCGGCAGCGAAGCTTGACCGCAACGTCTGAGCGCCAGAGTGCTTCCGGAAAAGTGGGAACCGGTTTTTCCGATAAGAAGCACGACAAAACAAAGATCTAGGGCCTTTCTGGGATTCAACCAAAACCAGAAAGGCCCTAGTCCCGTGCCTCGATGAACGGCACGACGTGCGCCATGAAATCATCGAGCCGGTCGTGGTGCACCCAGTGGCCGGCGCCCTCGAACATCACGGCCTCGGCGTTCTTGAAATAGCGCGCGCGTCCGTCTTTCCGGGGATCGGGATGCCAGCTTTCGGTCCCTCCCATCAACAGCACGGGACAGGTGATGCGGGACCACAGGCTCGCGATCTCATCGTATGTCATGTCGTAGGGCGCCCACTGGCGCACGTAGGGATCGAACTTCCAGGAGAACGATCCGTCCTCGTTCTGATCGATGCCGTGGATCGTCAGATGCCGGACTTGCTCCTCGTTCAGGTGCGCGTTGGCCTCCCGCATGCGCGCGATCGCCTCGTCCAGCGTCGGATAGCGCCGCGGCGACCGGGCTGCGTGGTCGCGCAGACGGTCGATCCACTCGTGCATTCTCTCGACCGCCGTCATCTGACCGCGCTTGGAGTCCGGACCGAACCCAAGGCCCTCGACGGCCACGATCCTGCGGACATGATCCGGATACAGCCCGGTGTAGCGCAGCGCTACGTTGCCGCCGAGCGAGTGCGCGATCACCGTCACCGGCGCCAGCTTCAACTGATGGATGAGCTGCGCGAAGTCGTAGATGTAGCCCGCAATCACGTAGAGCCCGTTGTTGGACCACTGGCTGTCGCCGTGGCCCCTGAGATCAGGCGCGATCACCCGCCATCGGTCGCTGAGCCTGCGCGCCACCCAGTCCCAGCTTCGGCAGTGGTCGCGGCCGCCGTGCAGCAGCACCAGCGGCGGCGCGTCGGGGTCGCCCCACTCGACATAGTGCAACCGCAGGCGCTGCGAAATGAAGGTCCTTGAGGTGGGCGTGCGACGGTCGACGTCTGCAATCGATTCGGGCATTAGGGTGCGTGGCGCTCCTGACCGGGAACTTGTAAGGCAGATCCGACCCAATTTTGCCTTACTGCCGCCCAGGTTGGAAGCCCCGCAGGCCTGATCTGTGCCACTTCAGACACGCCCGTGATTTGAGCCGGGCCGGCTGCCGCGAACCATCTGGCATTCAACGGCGGTTAACCTGTAAAGGTGATCCTGTATCGGCCCCGGCTGAGCGATTTCAATCCGGCCCGGACTGCGAACTGAGAGGCACGACGTTCCATGCACATCCAAGCGAAATCTTGGCAAGCGAAGCCCTGGCAAGCGAGGTCCAGCCTCGTCGCGGGCCTTGCAGTGGCGCTGCTCGCAGGTGCCGGCATCCAGTCCGCCGACGCCAGCGGCCGCTACGATCGTCTCGCCAACGACCGCGTCGTGAAGGACCGCTCCGGCTACTATGTCGTCACGGAAAGCGCCTTTGGCGGCGGACGGGTCGCGGGGCGCGTGAGGCAGACCAGCCGTGGTCCCCAGGTCCAGTTGCCGGGCGGAGCCTGGATCTACTGCGAGCGCTCGTGCGGTGAGACGCTGCGCACCAACACAGTCGACTTCTGGGCCGCGCGGGAAAACCCGGCTGCGTATGGACAGCAGGGCCTGCTCAGGAACCTCTGGCCGAACTGGTAGCGGCGATTGACCGGCCCGCAGTTCGCTGGGGGCCGAGCGAGATCGACCCAGGCATGGGTCGCATTTAAGATCCGACGCTTTAGCCGGGCAATAGCGACTGCCAGTCCCAGATTGCCGGGTACCAAGCCGTCGGCGACATGTAGTCGAATATGCCCACCAGCACGGCAAGCCCGGCGGCTGCGTAGATCAGCGCGACCCACCAGCCGAAGCGTCCCCACACCAGCAGATAGAACGCGATCATCAGCGGCAGCGCGATGTGCTGACCGACCAGTATGGTGATCGCAAAGATCCCGATCAGCCAGCCGAAGAAGAGCACCGACCGGCCGAACTCGCTGCCGAGAAAACCGGTGCCGCCCGTCACCAGGCTGGGCAGCCCGGCGGCCGATCCTTTTGCAAGCCCCCGTACGTCGCCCGCCAGCGCGAACAACGCGAGTATGAGAGCCGGGACTGCGAACACCAG